>JAFSOU010000035.1 GCA_017443265.1 Bacteroidales bacterium
CCTATCGAAGCGTGTATCAGATGGTTAGAACTGCAACCCGAACTTTTTTACAGAAAAACTTTGATAATCGGAAAAAATGTTATACCTTTGCAGTGTGAAAATAGCCATTTTCAACAATAACGTTATGAACTATTACAAATAGCCTCTGTTCATTGCTGTGCGGTCACCATCAAAAATATGTCTGTTCAAAGAGCCTGCAGGATAGCCTTCCTTATAAGCACCTGCATTGGTGTCGAGAGCTTCGCTGAAACTGGTGGTGTAGCGTGAGGCCAAATAGCCGGAGTGAACGATTATTGGAAATACTCTTCCCGGATTGGCTGCTACGAGTTCGTTTGCTCGTTTATGTCCGTCGGGGCAATATGGGCAGTTGTTGCCGGAGAATTCCTCTAAGAGAACATTTTTGTTCATCTGTGTTTCGGGGGCGCTCACATCAATGTTAGCTGTAGCGTCTTCTTCATCTTCTTCCTCCTCGGCTTTCTTACAGCCGGCAAAGAGCAGACCGGTTACCACAAGGGCAAGTCCTAAAATTCTGAATGTTTTTTTCATTGTGATTTGATTTTTGATGTTATTAAAAAGTATTTGATTTATCGTTTACTATCTTTTTTTCACTTTTTCCCAAAAGAGGTAGAAAAAGCCTTCCCCAGTTCGGGAAAAATCATACGTAGTGGCTTATAGTATGGTGATTTTGGCCTTACAAGCATTTATAACATTTCCTCTGTATTCGGAAACATAAACTACAACCTCAAGGTCTTCAAGAACGGCCGGTTCGCTGTTGTTGTTACGAGTGTCGGTGTAGCTTGCGGGAATGTTGTAAGTATATGTTTTGTCGATAGTTGTACCGGCTTTTACGGGAGATATCGGCTCTCCCCAATAATCTTTTTTATACAGATAGTCGCGGAACATGCTCATGTGACGATACTGTGTGCCAACGACTTGGGCGGGATTATCCTCGGCTCCGGTTTGTTCTCCCATAACATTGTTTTGTATTAACAAGACATTGAGTCTGTTTGTGCTTCCTTTACCATTGGCGGTGTAGTAAACTTTGGCATGGACGGTGAGCTCGCGGGTTTCTCTATCAATCACAGCGCTTGCCGCCACATTGGCTACCGCATCCTCTTCAACGATAAATTCGGCGGCATTCATATATGTATTTTGATCTTCGTCCAAATCCAATGCTATTTTTCCTTCCAGACCTCTGAAATCCCTTCTATTGAACATTACCGTCGGAAGATTATACCTTCCGTTATCAACATTAAACTGGGAATTTATGGTTGAGCAAAAATCCGTAGTATATGCATCCGCATAATTATTGCCGTATATATGGTAGTTTATAACTATTGCCTTGTCGCCCAAAGCCTCGCACACCTCGTTTGCATATTTATGCCCCAATGCGCCTTTTGTGACTCTGTTGCCTGTAAATTGCTCATAAAGCAAAGTCATTTTTGAGGCGGTCTGCGACACCTCCACTTCCAAGGCGAGGTCTTCCTCCTCTTCTTCGTCTTCTGTTTTTTTACAGCCCGAGAAGAGCAGGCCGGTTACCACGAGGGCAAGTCCTAAAATTCTGAATGTTTTTTTCATTGTGATTTGATTTTTGATGTTGTTAAATTGTATTTTCAAAAGTAATTATTCTTTTACGAAAGTCCTTACAGCCACGCCTTCGTCGGTGGTTATGCGTACTACGTAGGTGCCTGTGCAAAAAGAGGACACGTTGACGGCTGTGCTGTTGTCGGCAACTGTAATCGTTTTGCCCTGCATGTCAAACACTTCGATTTTCGACACCTCTTGGTCGCAATAGATGTTCAATGTGTTGCCTACGGGGTTGGGGTAAATGGCGAAGTCGATAGCGGAAGCTGCATCTATGTCGTTGGATGTGCCTCTGCAATTGAGGAAATACTGTGCCTTGGCACCGAAACGTCCGTCGTTGGTGAACAAGAGTCCTGTATTGTCGGAAAGGCTGAAATTGCCGTTGCCGTAGCCGCCGTTGATTCCGTCGCCAGAATCGTCATAAACTTCGAGGATGTAGCATCCGTCGTGCGGCACAGCCAGTTTTATGGTATGTGTGGCGCTCGCGTTGGCGTACGGGCCGCCCGAATCCACCACACTGCGGTCGATATGCATGAATTTGAAAGTGGTTTCGGAGCCGTATCTGTCGGTTGTGAGTTCGAAAGTCAGCGTGTCGCCCGAGGTGTTTTTCTTCACTTTTTTCAACGAGCAGGTTATTGAGTCGTAATCAACAGTAACTCCGTTCACTCCGATGATTTTGGCATATCCTGTATAAATGGCAAGAGAGCTGAACAAACCGGTCATCACAGGCAGATGAACGGTGTCCCTTTCGAGATATCCGATGTTCAATCCCGAACGTGTAATAGTGTAACCTCCACGCACGTTGGTGCCGTATCTTATTTCGAGCGAACGTATGGTGTCATATCCCATGTTGAAAACCGAAACGTAGGTGGGGAACTCCACATCGCAATTTTCGGCTTCCCTCATAGCCATCTTTGTCAAAGTTGGCGTGCCATTGACATAGGAAATGTCGGCTTTGCACACATTGATGATATTATCTTTCCCTTCGGCAACAAAAGCTATCACCGACAAATCGTACAAGCGTACAGGGACGTTGCTGATAGTTGCCGGAATGGTGTATGTGTAGGTTTTGGAAACAAATGAGCCGCTGTCGGTAGTGGCTATGGTGTCGCCCCAGGCGTTGCCGTTTACAAAGCTGCGGAACATGTGCATGTGGTTGTACTGGTCGTCAACTATCTGAGTTGGGTTCAGCCCCATACCCGACTGTGGACCTAAAATATTGTCCTGCAGAAGGGCAACGCTCAGGTAATTGGTGTCCACTTGACTGTCGGCGGTGTAGAAAAGTTCAACATTCACAGTCATGATACGTGTTGCAGAGTTTATTGTACAACGCGCTGCGATATTGGCGCAAGCTCGTTGGGCGAGAGCCTGATTGGTATATGGCGAGAACTTTTCACGCCCATAAACAGGGGTCGCCGAAGTGGTGAATTTGGTGCGGTTGACCATACCCGATGGGAATGATGTTACATTCCAGTTGGAACGGATACGCTCACCTTCGGCAGTGGTATAGGTGTTTGCCGCATAGCCGCCAGCGTGTATATTTATTGCAAACACTTGGTCGGGATGGTCGTTCATAATGTCGTTGACAAAAAGATGACCTTGAGGACACCAGCCGCAGTTGATTCCCGTAAACTCTTCAATAACAACTTTTTTGTTTGATGGTGTAGTTGAAACAAAAGTCTGGGAGAAGGCCAATGTCCAACTCGCAAGCAAAATCACAAACAAAAATGCTTTTCTCATAAATATATCGTTTAAATTACAAAGTCCTAAAAATAAATATATTATACTAAAATTACTATCCTTATTTGTTAATAATCGAACCACAAAAATACATTTTTTTTTTTATAATTCCAAATAATAAGGAAATAATAATAACGTTAGATTTTGTCAAAAAAATAGCGTAAATTTGCATTTTGCAAAAATTATTGGCAATAACTACAAAACGCTAATATTAAACACATTACAGACAGTGATACGCATCCACACTCTTGAAGATATTACGGAATTGCCGAAAGAGGCCGTTGTCTCGGTCGGCATGTTCGACGGTGTGCATCTGGGCCACCGCAAGGTTTTGCTTTCGCTGTGCAGTTTTGCCAAGGAACTATGCGCCAAGCCGTTAGCCATTACCTTCGACCGTCATCCCAGACTCGTTCTCTCGAACGGGAACGGCGATTTCCACTTGCTTAACACTAATCCGGAACGCTATCGGATAATGGAACAATGCGGCATCGGCGACGTTCTCGAAATACATTTCACACCCGAAGTGGCAGCCCTCTCCGCATGCCAGTTCGCCGAGGAGTACCTTGTGGAAAAACTCGCCATAAAAGGTCTTCTGCTGGGCTACGACAACATGTTCGGAAACAAAGCCCACAACGACTTCGACCGCATTCACACCCTTGCCGACACTTCCGGCTTTGCCATTCGCACCGAAGATAGCATTTTGTGCGACAGCATCGAAATTAGCTCCACACAGATACGCAAGGCACTTGCCCGTGGAGATATTTCGTTGGCTAACAGGATGTTGGGATACAGTTACAGCTTGGAAGGAAATGTTGTGGAAGGACGTAAAGTTGGCCGCACTCTAGATTTTCCTACAGCCAACATCCTCCTCGACGACTCGTTGAAAATGCTACCCGCCGAAGGGGTTTACTGTGTTACGGTTTGCATTGATGGACAACCATTTAAAGCCATGTGCAACGTGGGGGCGCAACCCACATTCAACAGCGATAACAGCACCTTGGAAGTCCATATCTTCGATTTTCACAATGACATTTACGGCAAAACCATTGCATTGTCGTTTCTCGAACGCCTTCGCGACATACGGCGTTTCGACACACCGCAAGCACTTGTCAACCAGCTGGTTGACGACAAAGAGGCCTGCCTGAATTATTTCGACACTCACGAAACTGCAGTTGTATGAAAAAAGCAGTACTCTTTGCCATATTATCCGCTGCGGTTTTGTCGTCCGTTTTCGCACAGCGTGGACGCATTTACACCTCGTTCGAAGAGATATCCGACTACGACAGCGTTTTTGCTTTAACTTTGAAACACAAAGGATTAAAAGAGTTTCCTGAAGCAATACTTCAAATGCATAACTTGGAACGGCTCGACCTCAGTTGGAACAAAATGCACTCGTTGCCCAAAGAGATTGGCACACTTACAAACCTCATATATCTCAACCTAAACCACAACCGCCTCGATTCCATCACCAAAGAAATAGCCAACCTGCGCAATGTCAGCGTTTTGATACTTTCGCGAAACCGCATTTTGGAACTACCCGACGAGATGGGCGAAATGAGCAACCTACGCGAACTGCTGATGCTTTCCAACGGCATAAAAAAACTCCCCGACAGCTTTAGACATCTCGACACAACTCTGGAAATCATCGACTTGCGCGCCAATCCCCTAACCTACGATGACCAACTAGACATAAAAGACCTGCTTCCCACACCAAAAAAGAAAATGACAC
>JAFSOU010000036.1 GCA_017443265.1 Bacteroidales bacterium
ATTCTTTACAGGGACTTACGTCCCTGCCTATATTATGTCGCCCCCTCGGGGCTGTTTGTTTTATTGGCAACAGACTACTGACTACTGAAAGAATTCCACACTTTCAGCGCTTTCTGCGTTTTCAGCGAGAGATGTACATTTCAACTTTCAACTCCCAACTATCAATTCCTAACTCCTAATTCCTAACTCACAACTCCCTCAGTCGCTCATATCCGTGTCGGGCTGTACAATAACCGTGTACTCGGGGAAAGCGGCACGCACCTCGTCGGCAATTGTCTGGCACAGGGCGTTACGGTCTTTTTCGTCGAACGACACCACCACGTCGAAACGCATGTTTTTGGCGGCAATATCGACATAAAAGCCGTGCATCTGCAATGCGTTGTCGTGGTGCATCACAATCTCCGCCACACGCTTGCGCATAGCCACCACGTCGGCATTTGTAGTATCCACGCTGTAAACGCTCACGGCAGTCATAAACACGTTGTGCTGCTGATACACTTCGGCGGTGATTTTTCGTGTAACGGTGTCAATCTTGGCAGCTGTCCAAGTGTCGGGCACTTCGATATGCACCGAGGCCAGATGGCGGTCGGGACCGTAGTCGGTAAGGAAAAGGTCGAAAACGCCGCTTATGCCGCTGTCGGCAGACAGGACAGTCTGTTTTATATCGTGGGCGAGGGCAGTCTCGGAACGCTCGCCGAGTATCTTGCTGATAGTGTCCCACATCGTTTCCAAGCCCGTTTTTATTATCATAATGGCGATAATCACGCCCAGATATGCCTCCAGCGAAACGCCCCACAGCACAAACACAAATGCCGCCACTAGTACGGAGAGAGAAATGATGGAATCCATCAGGGCATCCTTGCCGCTGGCAACCAGCGAGTCGGAATTGACACGCTGTCCGGTGCGTTTCACATAAAGCCCCAACACCACCTTAACCACCACCGCCACCGCTATGATAACGAGCGAGAGGGTGGAATAGTCTGGCGTGTCGGGAGTTATGATTTTCTTTATCGACTCCACCATTGCCGTGATACCGGCGTAAAGAATGATGATGGCGATAACAAGGGTGCTGAGGTACTCTATTCGTCCGTAGCCGAAAGGATGTTTGCGGTCGGGCGACTTGCCTGCCAGCTTGGTTCCCACAATGGTTATCACCGACGAAAGGGCGTCGGTAAGGTTGTTCACCGCGTCCAAAACCACGGCAATGGAGTTGGAGACCAACCCCACAACGGCCTTAAAAGCCGCCAAGGCCACATTGGCCAATATCCCAACAACGCTTGTGCGTACAATTACTTGTTCCCTATTTTTAGCCATATTTTTAATTACAAACTATAAACTATAAATTATCAAATACTTCCAAGTTCCGAACTATTATGCAATCGTCCATCAATTCTGGACAAGGCGTACGGATTTACCGTAACCCGGAAAATAGCAAAACATGAACATCTCGCCAGAATCAAAGCATAAGAACCATGAGTACTCCGAAGCAAAGGGAGTGGAAGACCAATAATAGCCGTCGGAACTTACACCATCCACACTGCCATCACAACCTAAAGTACGACCACCCAGAGCTGACAGAAAAATCGAATTCCCGTTTTTACCAACAACCGAATACCCATGTTTTGCACTATCCCAACTCCACGTACAATTGTATATAAGTTCTTGAAACTGCTCTTTGGTCGGCAATTGTTCGCCAAATTTTTCCACCGCTTCGCCGTAGGTGTAAAAATCATAGTCGTCATTAGGGTTAGTCTCGTTTGTGGTTTTCCACTTGGTGCCGCTGGGAAGACCCAAATCGACATATTCACCAGAATCAGTACTACACTGCACACAAAACGCAACAGTCGCCAAGCACATCACGCTAAAAATTAGCTTTTTGAATACTTGTTTCATCCTTTTGTATATTGTATATTATTTATTTCACCTTACTCACCATTACCAGCAACTATAAACTATAAATTATAAACTATCAACTAGTTCCGAACTAACAACACCGTCGCGTATGCCGACACTCCCTCTTCCCTACCCTCGAAACCGAGATGTTCGGTGGTGGTGGCTTTTATAGAGATGTCGTCGGCATCAACGCCGAGCACCTGTGCAAGGGTTTCGCGCATCTGCGGCAGGTACTGGGCAATCTTTGGTTTTTGCAGACACACCACGCTGTCGCAGTTACCCAGCTCGTAGCCTTTCTGCCGCACCACCTCGTAGGTCTTGGCAAGCAAAATTTTGCTGTCGATGCCCCTGTATTGCGGGTCGTTGTCGGGAAAATGCTTGCCGATGTCGCCCAAGTTGGCGGCGCCGAGCATAGCGTCGCAGATGGCGTGTATCAGCACGTCGGCGTCGGAATGACCTTTGGCGCCTTTGCTATGCGGTATGCGAATGCCTCCCAGCCAAAAAGGCAGGCCATCTTCCAGCTGATGTACATCAATACCTAATCCTACTCTTATTTTCATTGCTTATCAAGTTTTAAGGTGTCCAGAATCTCTTCCATGGTTACTTTACGGAAGTCGAAGGCTGGTTTCTCGCCCCTTCGGCAAAGGGTAACAAAGCAGTCGTCGTCCACCACCGTGCCGCTCACCATAAGACCAGAGTCGGCGGGCGAAACCAGCTCGTTTTCCACATCGACGGAGTAGTTGGTAAAATCTTTGGCAATACCCGTTCCCAAGCATTTAACCAAAGCCTCTTTCATCGACCACAGCATGGTGAAAGCGCGGCCGCGCAGCTCATCATTTTCTTGGTTTTCAACATAATGTCGTTCTGCATTGGAGAAAAACCTTTGCATCAGCTCCATACGGTGTGTGCGCAGATATTCCACATCAGCACCGACATCCTCGGTGTCGAAAGCGGCTACCACACGCAATTTGGAGTCAGATATATTAAACTGAAAATCAGGATACTGCTCAAAAAAAGGCTTTCCGTTTTCGTTGAAGGAATACTCAGGCAACGGCCTGTGTGGGTATTGTTTGTGGAAAACGTAATGCACCAGCAGGTTGCCGACAAGAGTCATTATATAATGCTTGTTGGCTTTGTACTCGTTGCCGAAATACATTGGGCCTATGGTCTCGAACTCGGCATCGTACTGGTGCATCGAGTCCAAATCTACAATATAAACCGCAATAGGCTTCATCACCATTGCAAATTATTTAACGTCAAGCAGTTCCACTTCAAAAATAAGAGTGGAGTTGGGTTTTATCAGCGGACTTGGCGACTGTTCGCCGTAGGCCAGTTGCGGCGGGATGAAGAAAATAAATTTCGAGCCTATCGGCATCAGCTGCAGACCCTCTGTCCAGCCTGTGATGAC
The DNA here is from genome assembly GCA_017443265.1 of Bacteroidales bacterium. Lineage (GTDB taxonomy): Bacteria > Bacteroidota > Bacteroidia > Bacteroidales > P3 > UBA1219. The sequence goes on from JAFSOU010000036.1 coordinate 3,302, forward strand.
GTGGTTGAGCGGGAACTCTATGGCTTCGCCCCTCTGCACCGACGAGTCGAACACTGTGCCGTCGATGAGGGTGCCGTGGTAGTGCACGCGTACGGTGTCGGTGGCTTTGGGTTTGCGGCCGTCGCCCATTTTCACCACTTTGTACTGCAGTCCCGAAGGAGTTTCCACAACACCCTCCTGTTTTTTGTTGGCGGCCAAAAATTCGCGGCCTTTCTGCAGTTCTTCGCTCATGGCTTTTTTGGCGCCGGCTTCTATTTCGGCGTTGAGCAGTGCAAACTGCTGTTGTATCTCGGCCTGCGAGAGGCTGATGCTGCCGTTCATAGCGTCGATTACACCCTGTGCAAAACTTTCCTTGTCAACAGTGGAAAGGCCCATGCTTTTCAGATTATTTCCTATGTCGCAACCCAATGCGTAGCTTTTTTTATCCATTATATTATATGTGTTTAATCAAAAAAAGGCTGTCGGAGGACAGCCTTTTTTCCGTTATGAATTATTCGATTAGTCTTTGTTGTTCTTTGTGCTGGGCTGGAATGTCTGCGAGCCGAGACGTGTCATAGCGCAGCGGAATCCAATCCACGAGGTCGATTTCTCTTGGTCGTAGTAGCGGCGAGTGCCAGGTTGCATCCAATAGATTCTGTCGTTCCACGAACCACCTTTCACCACTCTCACTTTGTTGTTTATCATGGATGTGATGTTGTCGGGGTTGTTGGTGTAACGGGCGTACATCATATTGGTAACGCTGTCGGGCGAAGCCAGTCTGTCGGCTGTGCTGCCGCCGTCTTCTTCTTCATCCTCGCCACCGGAGAGAGGTCTCCAGCCTTCTTGGCTGAGAGTGGAAGCGAAGTCGCCATCGAGGTAGTTGATGTTGTCGGCCTGACGATAGTTTCTTCTGTTGAGGTCGTCGTCCACATTACGGTAAACGATGCCGCCGGTAGTGTCGTTGATTTTAACCTCTTCGTCTTCGATGGTGACGGTTTTGTAAACGTTACCACGGTAGGGGTTGAGGTCTTCGCCGCCGATGGGGTTAACATCCTGACGATAAACGTCCATACACCATTCGCTCACGTTGCCAGCCATGTGGTATAAGCCGTAGTCGTTGGGGAAGTACCATTTGATTGGGGCGGTGTAAACCCACGAGTCGTTGAGGCTGCCGGCCACACCCATATTGTCGCCGCGTGAGCGTTTGAAGTTGGCCATAAACTGTCCGTAGTAGTCCTTTTCTGCGGAACGGGCGCTCTGTCCGGCCCAAGGATATACTTTATGTTCGAGCTGACGTTCGTCAACAGTGTTGCCTATGATGCCGAGGGCTGCGAACTCCCATTCTGCCTCGGTCGGCAGACGGTAGTTGGGCAGGAAAATACCATCGTTGGCGCGGATGTTACGCGGTTCGCCGCCGGAGCTGGGGTTGAGGTCTTTCAAACCTTTGGCGGTCTCGCCACGGTACATGCCTGCAAGATAAACATCGGTTTGGAAAGCGTTTTCAGCTGTGAGGTCGGTGAGGTCGAGTTGCAGCACACCGGCGTCGATGGCTATCTTTTCGTTCACACGGTTGGAACGCCACAGACAGTAGGCGCTTGCCTGCTCCCACGACACACCAACAACGGGATATTGGTCGTAAATCGGGCTTTGGAAATAGAAATTCACCAAGTCTTCGGCGTAGGTCAGTTTCTGACGCCATACGTTGGTGTCGGGATAAGCGGCGCGGACAAATTCGGGATATTCCTCGCCGAACACTCTGCTCATCCAATAGATATATTCACGGTACGACACGTTGCTAACCTCGGTTTCGTCCATATAGAACGACGAAACGGTTACCATGTGCTCCGAGTTGTTCCATGCGTGATGCGGGTCGTCGGAAACTCTTCCCATCAAAAACGAACCGCCTTCGATGAATATCAGTCCTGGACCGGTCATTTGTTCAGTGTATGGGGAAACTTCGAAACCGCCCCATTTGGAATCGTTGTAATTCCAGCCAGTTGTCTGCGACACCTGTTTGTTGCCGCAAGCTGTTATCAGCAAAGTTCCTATCGCCAATAAACAGAATAATCTAACGAATTTCATAACTTTTCAGTTTTATGTTTATTTGTTCTATTTACGTCTATTGCTTTAAAAAGGTTTCTTTTTTTGCGTTTTTTTATTGCAATTTACAACCTGCAAAGATACGAAAAAAAAACGAGATTCCACAAATTTTATTTTGTTTAATGTTCACATTAATCTGATACTTGTTATAAAAACCGCAATATCAACAACTTAAAACAACAAATCTCTTTGCATTATTATTTAGTTTTTGTGGCTTTTACTTTGTTTTGCATGGCTTTTTTTGCGTCGGATGCCGACATTGCCAGACGGAATCCGAGGTTATTATCCCTACGGACGAACCAATTGGTGGGTGCCAGCAGAAACCATTTCTGCACTTTCAGGTCGTTGCGGAAATCGACATTGTCGAGGTTCAGTTCGGTGTCGAATGCCCCTCCGCGCTCCGATGCACCATTGCCTGTCGTCGCCTCACTCACATTGCCGCACATATCGTACAGCCACAGTTCGTTGGGTTTCAGCTGTCCCACGCGGTGGGTTGTGCCGCCGCTATTTTGGGCATACCATGCCACCTCGCCTATGTTATTGCCTCCGGCATAGAGGTAATGCAGCGATTTGTTGCCTCCCATGGCGGCATACTGCCACTCGTAGGTGGTAGGCAGGCGGAAGGGGTAGCCAGTACGCTGATGCAGAGTGTCGGCAAAATGCACCATAGTCCACATATCCACGTTGGTCACGGGCAAATCGAGGTCGGAATGGAATTCCGAGGGGTTGCTGTCGGCCACGGTAAGCCACTGGCGTTGTGTAACTTCGTATTTTCCAATCAGAAAGTCCTCTTCGATTGTTATTTCCTCAAAAATAGCCGTGTCGAACACCCTGCCTGCAAGAGGGTCTTGCCTATAATGTGGCACCAATTGCTGAAAAGTGCCTTTCTCCACATAGATCATCTCAAATTTCACATTTTCGATATACACAGTGGCTTTCTGTCCCGTTTGGGGGTCGTCCCAGTCTATCTCTTCGTCCCCACCGTTTTGAGGGGTGTTGCCGCCAATAGCGGCTCCGCTGTTGTCGTCCTTGCCGCATGCGGCCATTACAAGGGCCGAAGCAAATACGAATAACAGTGTTTTGGCTGTTTTCATCATAGTATTATTGTTTCAATTATTTATTTAAAAAAATATCGGTCATTCTACATCATTGGGAATTGCGATCGAACACAAATCATCACAATAATCAATATCTATGTTTTTATACACTCTTTGCCTTATGTCTTTTCTTCTTTTAGCATTTATGGCACCCCAAGTAATACATTGTGGATATCTATCGAATATCGTTTTATAAATAGTATATAAAATTGGATAATATCCATAGCATTTGTAAAATGATTCCATAAATTCATCCAGATTTTTGTATGCGTCAGGATGTTTCCAATCGCAATTTTTCGATTCAACATCAATTACAGGTATCAAATCATAATCGTATTTATCCAATTGCGCTTTCATAAACAAAAAATTGCTTTTTGCCAGAGCGTTGGGGTCTGAAATAATGGTAAAAACCGACATAAAGCCCTGCTTCTTTGGCTTTGCGATAATGATGATCCGCCAACGAATCGACAAAATGGACTCCTTCCGTAATCTTTATGAAACAGAATTCGACATTACGGCCTTTCTTCCATTTTTCGAAATTGACATCGCCGTTGTGATGCGACACGTCAAGTCCAACTACCGAACCCTCTTCATCAAATATTTGTGCATTTTCCGCAGGATTGGTACAGCAGGCCGCCATCAGAACCGACAAGGACAATAGGAATAGGATTTGTTTCATAATACTAACCTATATATCACAAACAAATCAACTCCATTTATAATAAAACAGAGTTGATTTGTTCTTTTTATTATCAAGCAATTACGCCTGCCGTATTAGAAGGACGGGCAACGGACTGCTCTGATTTTCTTTCTGCGTTCGGGGCAGGGCAGTGTGAAACCGAGGCTGATTTCGTGCGATCCTGCTGTGTTGTTGGCAAGCTTGGACACCGTTACGTCGTAGCTGTAGCCGATTTTGAACCAGTTGTGCTGCAAGCCTACGAGGAATATGAAAGCGTCGGCGTTTTCAAGTCCGTGACGGAACCAAGTACCAACGATAAAGGGCTCCCAGTCGAGGTACAGACCATAGTTGAAGTAGTTGAAACCACCTTGGTACTGATAGATGAGGTTGGGGGAGATGATAGGCGTACCCAGAGCGAGGGACGATGTGCGACGTTTGTCGGTGGCAAGGTTGATAAGTCCGCCACCGTGCACGGTGAATTTCATCGGCAGGTCGCTGATGCCATAGAAACCGTTGCTGGGCTGAGTGAGGTGCGAAACGGCGGCGCCAGCGTACCAAGCGTCGCTGTAGATAACGGCACCAGCATCGAAATCGAGATACCATTTGTTAAGGTTGTCGGGCTGGGTGGCCTGTGTGGGGTAGATAAAGCCGAAAGTGGGGTCAATCTGGTCGGGGAAACGCAGGTTGTCCCAGTTAAGGTTCAGATTCACGAGGCTCATCTGCAATGCTGCGTTCACAAACACGTAGCGCGACACTTGGAAACGGAAGGAGTACATAATGCCTGCCATCGTTGTCATCAATGCGCCGTGGTCGCCCTGACGGTCGTTCATAACAATAGCTCCGATACCGCCATGGAGAGCGTCGATATACTGGTCGTAAGACACCGAAACTGTCTGGAACGAGCTGACCAAAGCAGGCCATTGGTTTCTGTAGTTCAACGATATACGTGGGCAGACTTTGGAACCAGCAAGAGCCGGGTTCAAATACAAAGGATTTGCATAAAACTGAGAGAACACAAAGTCTTGTGCACTAACTGTCTGACTGGCAGCAAATACCATTGCCAAAGCAACTATTATCTTCTGTATTTTTCTCATCTTCATAAGCTGTATTTTTTTTCTACAAATGATTAGCAATATTACGATTTTTTTTTCAATTATTCGTCATTTCGCCGAAAAAAAATTTTAAAACACTGTCTTTCAATATCGTAAAATTGCATTTTTTTTATTATGTCGTCGTTTTTTCTTTACCTTTTCTGTTTTTTTTGGTCAATTTTCACCTTTTTTTACGCACACACAATTTTTTTTATTCTTTATAGTTATTACTCCGAACATTTTTTTGTTTATGACATCAAAAAAGCATATAAAAAATTTCGTCCGCAAAGGGGTTCAAGCTGTGTTAGCGCTGCTTGTTTCCGCCTTGTTTGTCCCGGCTTTTGCCCAGCAGGGTTCCACCCGCGTAACCGTTGGCTGGAAATCAATCCCCGATTCGGTTACTTTCACCTCGGTTCTGTTCGAAGGGAGCGGAGTGGAAGAAACGTTTCCCGTTCATTGTTATTTCAAAGAGTTAGCCACTGTGTGCAGCTCCAAAAAAGCTGTCGGGTGTGTTGGGGTGTTATACGATGCAGACCTCGATTTTGTTTCAAACGCCGAGGAGGTATTTCTGGACAAAATAAGTCCCGTTATTCCCGACACGCTTCATTATCAGTTTTATACCAAAATAATAGGTGATTCCGCTAAACTCTGTGTAATGGTGATGCCTTACGTGAAAACCGCCGACGGATTCCGCAAGGTGAAATCCTTTTCCATCCGCTATTGGGCCGACTCTTTGGCGAATCCCCTACCCCTGCGGGAAAAAAGCATTTCCAATTCGGTGCTTGCCACCGGCGAATGGTTCAGGATTGCAGTAAACGCCACCGGAATTTACAAGATTTCCGTTTCAGATTTCGAGAGTGCTGGAGTCCCGGCACGTGGAAAAAACACCAACGACCTGGCACTGTTCGGCAACGGCGGCGGACCTCTGCCCGAAAAAAACAGCGACCCGCGCATTTCCGACCTTGCCGAGAATGCCATCTATGTGGCCGACGAGAACAACGACGGAATTTTCAACAACAACGACTACATATTATTCTATGCCGAATCCGCCAACGTATGGCGTATCAACCCTAACACCAACTGGTTCGAATACACGGTGCACCCATACGCCACCGAAAACTATTACTTTTTCACTTTCACCAACGGCATCGGCACTTCAAAACGCATCACCGACACCATTGAATCCGCTACATCGCCGTTGAACATTTCTAGCACATACATCAGCCGTGCTGTAATAAACAACGATTTGGTGAACACACACAACACCGGTAAGATTTGGGTTGGCGAGAAATTCTCCTCAGCCACATCGAGCCGCACTTTCACACTACAAGCGCCGAACATGGTGCCCGGCTCGAGGGTGCACACACGTTACGCTCTTGCAAGCATCTCGACACAGAACTCGTCGTTCACCATAGACTGGGGCAACGGACGCAACACAGTATATTTCCATCATTTGGTGAACAAATACGCAATAGACAATAACGATTTCACCGTATCGGGGGGCAACAGTGCAACTTTCAACATATCTTACAACTATTCCGAAAGCCTTGCCGCTGGTTATCTGGATTTCATCGAGATAAACGCTGTGTCGCAACTGCGTTTCGGACAAGGACAGACCGATTTCCGCAACTTCGGCACCGACGACTCCCTCTCCGCTGTACGTTACGCCATAGCGGGCTGCAACCGCAATGTGCGTGTTTGGGACGTTACCGACTTAACCAATGCACGAAGCATGGCCGGAACTTTTGGCAGCGACACTTTATATTTCGACGCCCACGACGGAAACACACGCGAATTTGTTGCTTTCGACGGCAGCTCGTTTTATTCGCCGCTTCGTATCGAATCTGTAACAAACCAGAACCTTCACGCGCTAAGCTCGGTGGATTTGGTTATTGTGTCGCACAAGAATTTCCTCGACCAAGCCAACCGCATCGCCGACCTGCACCGCATCTACGACGGTTTGTCGGTGGAGGTGGTTACTCCCGAACAGGTTTATAACGAATTTTCATCGGGAAAACCCGACGCTGTTGCCATACGCAGCCTTATGAAAATGCTTTTCGACAAGAGCTGTGCCGACGCCTCGGAAAGCGCACCAAGGCACCTGCTTATTTTTGGCAAAGCCTCGTACGACAACCGGAACCTGCTGCAAAACAACCAGAACACCGTTATAACATACGAATCCGAGACTTCGTTCGACAACGATGGCGTTTCTACTGCCGGCGACGACTTTTTCGGATACCTCCACAACAACGAGTCGGGGTTGTCCCGCGAGTCGATAGAGATAGGCATCGGCCGTCTGCCAGCACGGACGGTTGCAGAAGCTCAGGTGTTGGCCGACAAAATAGAGAACTATATCACCCGCAAGGATTTCGAGATGCCATCGATAAAAGGCGACTGGCGCAACTCGTTGGTGTTCCTCGCCGACGATGCCGACCCTGGAGCCGAAGGCGATGTGGATTTCCTGCTTTCGTCGGAATACACCACGGAAAAAATCACCGAAAAGTTCCCTACCTTTAATATAGAGAAAATCTACGCCGACTCATACGTGCAGCAGTCGGGAGCCATAGGCTCGTTCTACCCCGATGCCAAAAACGCCCTTACCCGAAGCATCAACTATGGCTGTCTGTTGCTCAACTTCGTGGGACACGGGGCTTCCGGCAACATTGGCTCGGAACACTATATGGACGGCAACGACATCGACGCATACACCAACCGATACGCCTTGCCGTTTTTTATGGCGAGCACCTGCACCTTCGGCAAATTCGACATGACCGACAACCTGTCGGGAGGCGAAAAATTCGTGTTAAGTCCCAACGGCGGCGGCATAGCAATAGTGGCGGCATCGCGTCCCATCAGCCACAGCCGCAGTTTCGACACCAAGATATGCGTTGACGCCCTCGACACCGCCAACGGCAGACAAAACACCATCGGCGACGCACTGATGAATGCCAAAAACTCATCTTCGTCGTCCCACGCCATCAACCTGATAGGCGACCCCGCCCTCAAGCTGTCGCTACCTGAAAAGCAAGCTGTTGTAACACGCATCAACGACAAAGCAGTTCGCGACAGCATAGCCGACACCGCCGACGTGCTTTCTGAAGTAACCATCGAAGGTGAGATTCGCAACGCCAACGGCATTATCGACAGTTCGTTCAACGGCATTATCTACGCCACCACTTACGACCGTGTGGCCACCTACTACACCCTTGCCAACGACAACGACGACACCGAGACGCCTTTCACCCAGCAGAAAAGCATCCTTGCAAAAACATCGGACACAATCATAAACGGACACTTCAGATACACATTCCTCGTGCCAAAGGACGTGTCGTACAAATACGATTTCGGCAAACTGAGCCACTATGCACAATCGGGCATCAGCAATGCAACGGGATGCTACAAAAACATACTTTTCGGAGGTTTCAACGAAGATGCCGACAGCGTGGTGTTCCGCCCCGTGGTACATCTTTATATGAACGACAGTCTATTCATCTCCGGCGGCTGCACCGACGACAACCCTGCCATTTTCGCCATACTGAGCGACAAGGTAGGCATCAACTCGGTGGGCAGCGGCATTGGCCACGACATCACCGCCATACTCGACGGCAACGCCAACGAAATTATGGTGCTGAACGATTTCTTCGAGACCGACATCAACGACAACACACGCGGATACATACGTTACCCACTGTACAACCTCGCCGAAGGCACACACACCCTAACCCTCAAGGCATGGAACGTGTACAACTACTCCGCCTCGGCAACAATCACCTTTGTGGTGAAAAAAGGGAAGCCGGAGATAGGACGATTCTTCGCTTACCCCAACCCGGCAAAGGAGAGAGTGTCCATACAGCTTGAGCACAACGGCTCCGACTCACCCACCGACGCAGAGATATTCATCTTCGACGCGGCGGGACGCCTAGTCCGTAACATAAAACCCACCATCAGCGACGGCTCGTATGTAGTAGGCGATGTGGAATGGGATTTCCGCAACCAGTCGGGCGGCAAAGTGGCAAACGGTGTGTATTTTATGCGCGCCATAGTTACCTTTGCCAACGGCGAGCAGGACACCAAATCGGCAAAAGTGATATTACAAAAATAAAAAAACGGACATACAATAAAAAAAGACATACTGCGTTTTAGGTATCTAACAAAATTACTCAAATGAAAAGAACAGCTAAACTACTGGCAATTACAGCAGCCATAGCCTTTGCATTTTCGGCCAACGCCCAAAAGAAAGAAATAGGCGGACAAAACTACATATCCACCGCAATGCCAATAATAATGGTGTCGCCCGACGCCACCTCTTCGGGAATGGGCGACGTGGGTGTTGCCTCCAAACCCGACGCCAACTCGCAGCACTGGAACAACGCCAAGCTGGCTTTTGTGGAGGACAAGGCAGGGTTTGCCATGACCTACACCCCGTGGCTCCGCAAACTCGGCGTAGGCGACATGAACCTGCTCTACCTCGGCGGATACTACTCGGTGAACAACCGTAGCACCATAGGCGGGTCGGTAACATACTATTCTGTAGGCGATGTGAACTTCACCAGCGAAGAAGGTCAGGATCTGGGCACATACAACCCCAACGAATTCACCATCGACCTATCCTACTCCATGAAACTTACCGACCAGATTTCCCTTGGCGCTTCGGGCCGCTACCTGCGTTCCGACCTCACACAAGGTCAGGATGTAGGCACCACATCAACCCGTGCCGGCAACGCCATTGCCGCCGACATCGGACTTTACTACCAGAACAAGCTCAACGCCACCCCGTCGATGCCCGGCGAACTGGCCTTGGGATTGTTCATCTCCAACCTCGGCTCCAAAATATCATATTCCGACGACGACAATGAAAAGGATTTCCTGCCCGCCAACCTTCGTTTAGGCGGACGCTACACCCTCAACGTAGATGACTACAACCAATTTTCGATGATGCTTGATTTCAACAAACTGCTGGTTCCGACACCTCCAGTATATGACGAGAACGGCAACATCATAGCAGGCAAGAACGACCGCGCCGAGGACATAAGCGTTATGCAGGGCGTATTCCAGTCGTTCTACGACGCCCCCAACGGTTTCAAAGAGGAATTGCAGGAGATACAGATATCGGTGGGCGCCGAATATTGGTACAGTCAGTTATTTGCCGTTAGAGCAGGCTATTTCTACGAACACAAGAACAAGGGCGGACGCCAGTACATCACCTTCGGCGGCGGCATACGCTACAGCATGTTCACTTTCGACCTGTCGTATCTGCTGGCACTGTCGAAAACACAGAATCCCCTTGCCAACACAATACGCATATCGTTGGGCATGAATTTCGGCAAGCCCGACAAATCGAAACTGGCAAATTAAGACGTGTACAACGAATAAAAAAGACGGGACTTCGGAAAGCCCCGTCTTTTTTTTTGCAATTTCAATACCGTCAGTCCTTGTGGTGGTTTATTATCCGTTGGAAATGCACGGTGTCGAAAAAAGGTCCGAATTTGATCACTGCCGTTTTTGATTTGTCGGGATAAATGTCGTAGCCATAATTCTCTTTCAGTGCGCTCCACACCATTTCCGAGCAGTACATCTCGTCGTTTTGGGTGATGTCGAACACTCCGTCGAAAGGAATTTTGCGATCGAGGTAGGTCTGTGCTGTCTTTGCCAGATTGGCGAGAGGCACATCGGCGGTATCGCGGAAACGCACCACCATAAGACTGTTTTCCTTGCTTTCTTTGCAGAACTCGTCGATAGTGCAGTCCTGCAAACCGTCGAAATCGGACAAGCTGGACGACACCGAATGTATCACACGTACATTGCCGTTGCTATCCACATCGACGATGCCGCAATGCGAAACCGAGAAATCCTCGTTAAGGGAAGTAGCGATTGAGGCACTCACCAAGCCGAACCCCCTGCGAAGTATGATGTCGCCCGAACGCAGCATTGCCAGCTCGTTTTTCGCAAGCCTGTCGTGCTTGGCATAGTGTTTTTTCTCTTCCTTGCTATAAATGATATACACCGCCCCTACAACGACGGCAATTATGGTTACAATAATGATGAATTTTTTCATTCCAAGAATCTTATTAAACTACGAAAGATGTTCTTTGCGCAGCAAGTCGTTCACTGTTTTCACCGGGTTGAAAGTACACAGTGGCACTTCCACAAAAACGGTAATCCAGTCGGCCATGGAGCCATTCCAAAGTCCGGGCAGTTCCTGCGATTTCAATGTTTTGGCGCCCTGCGACTTGTGTGTAATGAAACCCGTCTTGGGGTCGCGGTATTTCAGCAGGTCGAAAGGTTGGCCTTTGTAGCTGCGCAGACCGCACACCAAATCAACGGGGTTGAAATGTGTGGCCGACTGCAGTATGGCCTCCTGCGAGGGATCCTTGCGGTTTATCTGGTTTGTCTCTACAATCTGCAGGCTGGTGTTGCCCTCGGCATCCTCCACCCAGAAAGGTCCGCCTCCCGGCTCGCCCTGATTGAGCACCATGCCGCACACACGCATCGGACGGTTAAGTTTGGCGTGGAGCCAAGCCTTCTTGTCGTCGGCGGAGAGAGCGGCAAAGGACTGCGGCAAGGCAATCTTCAGCTCTTTTTCGGCAAAGTGGGCAATCTCGTCGAGTTTGGAAGCGTCGCACTGGGTGTCGAGCTGTTCCAGATACTTGAAAGTTCTTTCCTGCAAGGAGATGAGTATTCCGCCCAACACCTTTTTCCAAAGCACCGGCTCGGGGTCGGGCGACTTTTTGAAAGGATTGTCGGGGGTAACGTTGTCGATGTTTTTGATAAAAACCACATCGGCGTCGCACTCGTTGAGGTTTTCGAGCAGGGCGCCATGTCCGCCGGGTCGGAAGATAAGACGGCCGTCGTCGTCGCGCAGAGGGTTGTTGTACTCGTCAACAGCGATGGTGTCGGTGTAGTGTTTCTGTTCGGAAAGGGACACCTCGAAATCGACATTTTTATAAATAGGTTTCAGTTTTGCGATAGTAGCTTCGAAATCGTCCCTATGTTCCGGCGATACGGTGAAGTGCAACCTCACCCGTCCTTTGTTTTCGGCATAACGCACTCCTTCGGTAAAATGTTCTACAATAGCGGGATATGGCTTACCGTCGTATTTGTGGAAAAGAATCAGTGCCTTGGGTTGGGAGCCGTAGCCCATGAAATTTTTCCCGAGCAGGCAATTGATGATGGTGGCATAGTCGTGCCGGCGGAGATAGTCGTTGATGTCGAGGCCGCTGTTTTTCATGGTTTCCACCAATTCCTCGTAGAAGGCGAATTTCGAAAGGTTGTCGATGAACACCTTGACGGCAGGATATTCCTTGTCGAAATTGTAGCTCACACCGAAATAAACCGACGAGAACTCCGCCAGATCCTTGAACATACGTGAAGCGGCTCCGGAAGCCGGCACGAATTTAAGTACGGATAGATTTTTACGTTTCTCGTCGAACGATGCAGCAAGAGACTGCCGTTCGGGTTCCGGCACACGCACGATGCCCCCGTTATCGATGGTGGCGGCGGCGTTAAGACGTATGGGAGGGAATTTCTTGCGAAAATTTTCGAACTGAATCTCCAAGGCATCCAATGAAATGCCTAATGCCGACATTTGTTCAATGTCGGCTTCATTAAAAAGGTTCGGCATAATGCAATAAGATTAGTAGTGGCGAAGCATTTCTTTCAGTACGACAACCCTGCATTCAACAGTTTGGCCGTCTTCCAGACGCACACTGTTTTTACCTTCGCGGTAGAATCTCTCACCAGTGGAGGGGTCTGTCATACCTGTTTCGTAGGTGGCTTTCACGTCGAAGATTGCGGGAGCCTTGAAAGTGGCTTTCACGTGTCCGTTGGCATCGGTAACGCCTTCGTAGCTAACCTCGCTGTTGTCCTTGGAAATCTTCACGTTAACACCTTGGAAAGGTTGGTTGGTTTCCTCGTCGATAACAACAACCTGAACAGTGCTGTCGGTCTCTTTGTCGCAAGAAACGAACAATATAGTAGCGAAAGCACTAATAACCAATGCACTAAGCGTAATCAAGAAACTTTTTTTCATAAAAAATTACTTTTTGTCTTCCGTAAATCGATTTTTTGTTTTACCTTTGCAAAGGTAATAAATTTTTACGATATGGACACAAAAAAAGTTGTTTTTGTAACATTTTTTTTATTTCTGACGCTTGGAATTTTTGCACAAAAAACTGATACCAAAGGCGTTACGAACAACAAAAAAAGTTATGTCTTATTACAGACCGACTACGGAAATATGAAGATTTTGCTGTATGAAGACACCCCTTTGCATCGCGAAAACTTCATAAAATTGGTAAAATCGGGATTTTATGACGGTCTTTTGTTCCATCGTGTGATAAACGGATTCATGATTCAGGGAGGCGACCCCGATTCGCGTAACGCACAGCCCGGCGTGATGCTCGGCAACGGCGGTCCGGGATACACCATCCCTGCGGAATTCAACACGAAATACTACCATAAAAAAGGCGTCATTGCCGCTGCCCGCGAAGGAGACAACGTAAACCCGATGAAAGAGTCGTCGGGCTCGCAGTTCTACATAGTACAGGGCAAGGTTTACAACGAAGCTATAATGCAAAAAATAGCCGCACAGATGAACAAGACCTTTTCCGAAGAGCAGATAAAAGCCTACGGCACCATAGGCGGCTCGCCATGGCTCGACAACGACTACACCGTTTTCGGAGAAGTTGTCGAGGGGCTTGAAGTCATCGACAAAATAGCCGCAGTGAAATGCGGTCCCAACGACCGCCCCATGGAAGACGTTAAAATGACCATGAAAATTATCGAAGAATAATATTTACAACTATATACAACGATGAAAAACAAGATACAGAACTACATTGACGAAATTCAGTCGCTGAAAAGCGAGGCTTTACAGAACAAAATTGCCGACATAGAGCAATTCCGCATAAAATACCTTGGCAAGAAAGGCATCATAAGCGAACTTTTCGGACAGTTCAAGGACGTGCCAAACGACCAGAAAAAAGAGATAGGCCAGCTGCTCAACCAGCTGAAGACAGCCGCCCAGAACAAGATTGAGGAGCTGAAAAACGCCATAGGCGACACCCCTGCCGACAGTGCCGACAACTGCGACCTTACAATGCCCACCGACTTTTCCGAACTGGGCAGCCGCCACGTGCTTTCGGTGGTGCAGAACGAAATCATCGACATTTTCTCGCGCATCGGTTTTACCGTGTCGGAAGCACCGGAAATAGAGGACGACTGGCACGTGTTCTCTGCCCTGAATTTCCCACCCGAACACCCGGCGCGCGACATGCAGGACACTTTCTTTGTGGAAAAAGAGGGTAAGCACGGCGACGTGGTTCTGCGCACACACACCTCGTCGGTGCAGGTGAGGGAGATGGAACGCAGCAAACCTCCCATACGCATCATAGCTCCGGGACGCGTGTTCCGCAACGAGGCCATCTCGGCTCGCGCTCACTGCATATTCCATCAGGTGGAAGGTCTTTACATCGACAAAAACGTCTCCTTCGCCGACCTGAAACAGACGTTGCTTTATTTCTCAAAAGAGATGTTCGGCGCCGACACGCAGATACGTCTGCGTCCGTCGTACTTCCCATTTACCGAGCCTTCGGCAGAGATGGACATTTCGTGCAACATCTGCGGCGGCAAGGGATGCAACATCTGCAAACACACCGGATGGCTTGAAATCCTCGGCTGCGGCATGGTTGACCCCAACGTGTTGGAAGCCAGCGGCATCGACAGCAAAGTCTATTCGGGATTCGCTTTCGGAATGGGTGTGGAACGCATGGCAATGCTGAAATACCAAATCCGCGACCTGCGTCTGTATTTCGAGAACGACCTGCGTTTCCTCAAACAATTCGACACCCTTGTGTAATATGGCTACCATAGGACTGGAGGACCTGCGTTTCTACGCTTTCCACGGCTGTTTTGAGGAGGAACGCGCCATAGGCACGCATTTCCGTGTGGATGCATGGCTGGAGGTGGACACCACCAAGTCGCAGCAGAGCGACAACCTTGACGACACCGTAAGCTATCTTTCTGTTTATCAGACCATAAAGCAGGAGATGGAGATTCCTTCGAAACTACTGGAACATGTGGCCGACCGTATGGCGGGAAAAATTTTGGACCTCTACCCTACCGTTACGAGCGTGCGAATTAAGGTCTCTAAACTGAACCCTCCGCTGGGCGGACAGGTGGGAGCGGCAAGCGTGTGTTTGGAAAAAAAACGCAATTAAACGTTAGTAACCAATACTTTATAACCTATCTGGCACGAGAGACAACGTTTCTTTCGGCAATATTCATTATATAATTGTATCAAAGCCTGCGAATGAAGGGCGTTTTCGGGCTTGAGTCCCGCCGCACACCATTTCTTAATTATTGCGTTATTCTCGCAAGGAAGGTTGGAAAGAATCTGCAAAGCGCTGTCCTTGTATTTTTGTTGCTGATATTCAACGCCATAGAGCATAAGCGTAGGCACCCACGCATTGATGACTATCGATTCGGCAAAATCGCCGCCCAAGGCTTTCGACCGGCTTTTCACAGGTTTGTCGAAATGGTAGTGTGTTTGCCAATACTCCGATGCCGAAACGCTGAAAAAGGAAAGCAAAGAATTGATGTCGGTTGTTTCCAACATCTTGGAAAACAGTCCATTGGATTTGAAAATAAAATCGGCGAACTGACTTATACGTATGGTGGGGAATCCCGAAGGACGCACACGGAAAAATTTCCAGAGGTAACCGTCTATCGGACTGAGGTTGTACACTTTACGCTGATACTCGTACTCTTTATTCAATGCATTGGGGTAATCGTCGGAGAAATCCCCGTCGAGCATGCCCGCCTGCCCGAAAAGCAGTGCTTCGATGCGGAACGCAGACTGTTTTATCTTGGCAAACACACGCATATCGATGGATTTGGCCAACAGCTCGAAGGGCACGGCATTGACTTTGCCGCCGAAAAAGCGAGCCACAGCCCAGTAGCAGCACGTCTCCCACGAGTTGCCCGACTCGGTTAGCAGACGCTTCACCACCTCCGACTTCTGCTCCAGCCGTTCCACTGCAAGACGCTCGAGGTAAGATTTTATAGTGAAGTCGGGAATCTGGGGCAACACTTTTGCGCAAGGTATAGTGTCGTCAACCGAGGGGCGTTGCAGTGAGCAATAGTTCTCCCAAACTCCGGGACGCAACTGGTTTTTCAGTTCCAAGGTGGCGGGGCGGCGACCGTTTTCGAGCACCACTTCGGCGTCGTTTTCGTAAACCACGTGCAGAATGACGTTGTTGTAACGCTTGTCGGCCGAGTGTCCGTGCCGGTTCCAGTCGGAGGAACGCAGATGAATCTCCACATTGCCAGCCCACTCGGTATCGCCAATCATCAGTTTGCTATTGAAGAAATCGGGACCAGCGTCGTTGTTCACCTCACCCATAGAAATTATGACAACTTTCTGGTTTCCAGTGGTAAAAACCTCGTTGGCAAGCAGTCGGTGTTTCCAGCAATAATGAAGGAAGGCTTCGGTCATAGGCGTCAATCGTTTTCAACTCCGTAGCCGAAAAGGGCGAAATCGCCGAGGCACGGGTCGCCGGGGAACACTTCGGCAAGGCTGCGGGTGATGTTTTTTGCTGTATTCAGGGTATATGTCTGCGACGGCACAAGACCGAGTTTGCAGGCCATCTGCGCCACGTGGGTGTCGAGGGGGATAATAAGGTCGGCAGGCGAAAAATTGCGCCATGCGCCGAAATCCACGATGCCGTCGGTACGAACCATCCAGCGGAGAAACATGTTGAGTTTTTTCTGCGGGCTTTTGTCGGAAACACCGAAAAGGTGGCACAGATTATGGAAAGGCAGGTTTTCGGCACTGCAGGGGGGCACGCTCCACATTGCATCCTGCATATTTCCGAAAAGGTCGTATATGTCGTAAAGGGTGGCAAAGAGTGCGTTCATAGCCTGATGGCTGATGGTGCGGTAGAAAGAGGCTGTGTTGTTCGAAGGGAAGTCGTAATCCCACTTGCCGGAAAGAACGTACTGCAGAGGTTTGTGATGCATCATCTCGTCGAGACGGAGGGCGGTCTTTACAATTTGCTTGCGATTTCCGAAACTGAGGTAAGCCGTAAGGAAAGCGCTTATTTCCAAGTCCTGAAGTTGGGCGTCGCGGTAGCGGTTTGGCACCTGAATAGGGTCGTTGGCGAGGAATAGTTCGCGGTTGTTGTAGTGTTCCGCCCATGCACGGAGCTGATGTGCAAGATGCTCGGTCATAGTTACTTAATTATTGTTACATCACCCTTGAAATAGGTACTTTGATGTCCTTCGCACTCGATGTCGCAGGTGTACATATACACGCCCGACTGGCATTTGCGGCCTTTGTAAGTGCCGTCCCAGCATTCGTTTATGTCGTTGGTTTCGAACACTTTTTCGCCCCAGCGCGAGAAAATGGCGATATGGAACGACACAATCCATTCGCCTTGGAAACAGAGCTGGTCGTTTTTGCCGTCGTCGTTGGGTGAGAAAGCGTTGGGGATGAACACATTAGGCCGTCCACAGATAACATCGATACAGGGCATGAAAATACTGTCGCGATATTCGCAGCCAAGGGAGTCGATTACGGTAACGTAATACCAGATACTATCCTGCGGGCTTGCCGAAGTGTTTGGCTGGTCGGGAGTGCCCAAGGTAGCCGAAGGTTCCCATTGGTACGAACCGGCGGGCACCGGCGTTACGTGCAGGCGGGTGGTGTTGCCACGGAACACAACAGTGTCGTCGGCCCACACACGCATGCTGTCGAAAGCGCTGTAGATATCCACAAAAAAGGTATCAGTGATGCTGCAGTTCACGCTGTCGGTGATTAGCAATGAATAAACACCACTGCAAAGCGAGTCGATTTGCGAGGAACTGCCTCCGTTGCTCCAAGCGTATGTATATGGTGCCACACCGCCTATGGGGAGGACACTTATTTCGCCTGAACAAAGGTCCTTGCAGGTAGCCTTTACCCGTGCCGTGTCGGTATAGGGTGGCAGTTCAGCGATTTGGGTGGTGTCGAAAAAATCGCACCCATTGGAGTCGGTTATTTTCAGTATGTATGTTCCAATG
>JAFSOU010000037.1 GCA_017443265.1 Bacteroidales bacterium
CGCTGCAGGCTTTCTCGTTCCCCGGTGGCAAAGGACCTCAGCTGATAGTTGACGACGGCGGCGACGCCACACTGCTTCTGCACAAAGGCATTGCCGTGGAAAACGACCCCAAACTGCTCGACAAGACTCCCGAAAATCCCGAAGAAGGCGTAATTCTCAACCTTCTGCGCAACGTGTATAAAGAAAACCCCACCAAATGGCACGACATACTTAAGGAGCTGCGCGGCGTTTCGGAAGAGACAACCACCGGCGTACACCGTCTGTACCAGATGATGGAGCGCGGCGAGCTGCTGATACCCGCCATCAACGTGAACGACTCCGTAACCAAATCGAAATTCGACAACCTGTACGGTTGCCGCGAGTCGCTGGCCGACGGCATAAAACGCGCCACCGACGTGATGATTGCTGGCAAGGTGTGTGTGGTGTGCGGCTACGGCGAGGTGGGCAAAGGCTGTGCCCAGTCGATGCGCAGCTACGGCGCCCGCGTCATCGTTACCGAGATAGACCCCATCTGCGCGCTGCAGGCCGCCATGGAAGGTTTCGAGGTTACCACCTTGCAGGAAGCCCTCAAGGAGGGCAACATATACGTTACCACCACCGGCAACTGCGACGTTATCACCGCCGAGGACGTGGCACAGATGAAAGACGAGGCCATTGTGTGCAACATAGGCCATTTCGACAACGAGATACAGGTGGCACGCATCGAGGCTTGGCCCGGCATCAAAAAAATCAACATCAAACCGCAGGTGGACAAATACGTGTATCCCGACGGACACTGCATATACCTGCTTGCCGAAGGCCGACTGGTGAACCTCGGCTGCGCCACAGGACACCCCTCGTTTGTGATGAGCAACTCGTTCACCAACCAAACACTGGCGCAGATAGAACTTTGGACCAAGCCTTACGAGGTGGGAGTGTACCGTCTGCCCAAGACTTTGGACGAAGAGGTGGCACGTCTGCACTTGGACCAAATCGGTGTCAAGCTGACCAAACTCACTCAGAAACAGGCCGATTACATCGGTGTTCCGGTGGACGGGCCCTACAAAGCCGAACATTACAGATACTAAGACAATAAAAAGTGCGTTATTCCGTTATCGATAGCGTAACCGGCCCCGTAGTTTAGTTGAATAGAACGGCAGATTCCGGTTCTGCAGGTCGGGGGTTTGAGTCCCTCCGGGGTCACGAAACTAAAAATCAGACATTTACACGGATGAACTAAAAAAATCCGTACAAAATCAGGACAACAACATTTCTTTCGGATGTGACTAAAAATCAGCCGAAAAGAAAAAAAATGCCCATAAGTCAGTTTAAACAAATTCAAAATTTCCTGTCCGTCGTGGAGGATTTGCAATCCGCCACTTTCAGCACTGAGATTGTTACTTTTTTGCTCATTTTTTTATTTTTTTTTGGTGGTTTGGAATATTTTTCGTAATTTTGCAAATCGAAATAGGCGTGTGCCGCAAGGTTCATGCCGCTCTTAACCGCCGCAAGGCGGTTTCGTATTTTATGGCTGTCTGATGGTTTTATCTGAAGATGTAAAGAAGTAACATTTCCAGCCTTTTAATTTGATTTTATTTAGTTGCTGCCACGCTTCCGCATCCAGCGTTTTTATTTCGATTACAACAGCCTCTGCACCTTGTTCCTCAAATGCCTTGCGAGCATGTCGATAGATTTGTTTTGAACTATCCACTTTCTTTAATTCAGCAGGCACTCCATTTACAGTTACATCGTAGCTACCTTGCACAGACTCGCGATAGGTAACATTGAAGTTGTTAGAAGCAAGATTCTTACACATACTGTATTCTTTGCCAAATTTTTCTGTTTCCTGCTTGTTCATTTGCCCTTCCTTGATGCGTTCCCTGCTTGTCTGGAGAAATCCGCCGTCCAAATTGTAGTAATCGATGCGGTATTTTTTCATGTCCACATCGAGCAGACTCTGAAGGCTCGGAAATTCTTTTCGTGTGGCATCACCAATATGCTTTGGTGCCCTTCTGATATACGGAGCCGTGTCGGAGAATATTTCGCCTGTTGCGGCGGGGTTGCCGGTGAGTCCGGGTGCGGCTATGGTGGATGTGGGGTTGCAATCCGCCGCTTTCAGCACTGTGATTGTTACTTTTTTTTGTGGTTTGGAATATTTTTCGTAATTTTGCAGTTTTGAAAAAAAAACCGCTGTTATCATTGGGCCTGCAAGTTTCTGGCTATGGTAATGGCGGTTTTGCACATAATCTGGCAATGTTTCAGATGCTGCATACGGATATGTCTTTTGTGATGCTCTGTATCTTCAGCAATGCAAGATTGTTTTTTTTCTGCGCCCGACACTGCGATTTCGGGAAACAACAATGTTGTGAACTTCTACCCAATTTCGAAAAAACTTTTTCGAAGGTTGTAGCGAAAAGTTGTTGGCGGTGTCTATTGTGTTATATAATTCAAATTCAAAAAAACGAACAAAAAAATGAGAAAAAGTACACTTACAATGGCTTTCGCCACAGCATTGATGCTGTTTGCAGGCACTTCGCTTGCGCAAATCAGACAAGGTGTCATCGGCACTGGAGTATTCGTGGAGTACGACGGATCCTCAACAACTACTTACGGTTTGGATTTCGATAACGATGGACATCTGGAATTCAAGCTCGGCACAAACATGGTCACCAACGATTACATAATCTACAATTGGACCGACGGCGGCAACAACGTTTGCAACTCGTCGATGGGTTGGGACTATGCGGCAGCACTCACACAAGGCACAGCTATCGGACCCAGCAGCAACTGGGAAGGTCAGGGCGACTGCATGGTGAACGAAACCTATCCAAGCCAGTATTTCATCGGCTTCCGTTTGCGCATGAACGACGGAGTGCACTACGGCTGGGCTATGGTTAATGTTTCTTCGTCGGCAGTGAACTGGGTTAAGATTTGCTACCAGGCTACACCCAACACAGCTATCAATGCAGGCGACGAGGGCTCCGTGGCCATCACCGAAGCAGAGTCGAACTATGAGATACTTGCCACAGGCAACAACACAATACGTATCACTGCCGACAACGGCGAGGAGTTCCGCATCTACGACCTCTCCGGACGCAACCTGGCTATATGCCATGGCAACAGCGCCGTGGTGATGCCCGCCAAAGGCGTGTACGTGGTAAAAAACAGAAACACAGCCAACAAAGTGATTGTTTTCTAAAGTTTTAAATTAAACATTGCAAAAAGAACGTTGTGAACCACAACGTTCTTTTTTTGTTTATAAGAAAATAAAAGTGTGAAACTTGAAAAAAAAATGTTATATTTGCAGTTTCAAATAACGGAGACTGTTAATATAAAATCATTGATAATGAAAAAGTTAACTATAAAAATTGTAGTGGTATCGGTGGTTGTTATGGCCGCATCGGTTTTTTGTGCCAATTCGGCACCCGTTGATACCAATACAGCCAAGGTTGTGGCAAAGAATTTCCTGCAAAAACACGATCCATCGGTGAAAACCACAGGGGCGTTACGTGTGTCATCAGTGGCAAGAGCCAACGGCCTTTCAAATCTTTACATAGTGGAACGCACCGACAAGGCTGGATTCGTGGTTATCTCCGCCGACGACCGTGTTCAGCCCGTGCTGGCCTATTCCACAACAAACGTTGCAGGCGATGAAATCCCGATAAACGCTTTGGACTGGTTCCGTGGTTACGACGGCGAGATAGCCTACTGCGTTAGCAACAATGTGCAGGCTACCGAGGAGGTGCGTGCACAATGGAATCAACTTATTGGCAATCAGGCACAGACACCTGCGCCGAATTCGCAAAATGGCGTTTTGGACGTGCCCCTCGGTACCCAGTCGAACAACAATGCTGTGGTTGGTCCGCTTCTGACCACCGCTTGGAATCAGGCGCCGCTCTACAACAACTATTGTCCTTACGACAGTAACTACGGTGAGCGTACTGTTGTCGGATGTGTCGCTACTGCAATGGCACAGATTATGAAATACTGGAACTACCCCACACGCGGGACAGGGACCAAAACTTACCACGCTTATTCCTATGATGGAAACAGCGACCACGGTATGCTAAATGTCAATTTCGGAAACACCACATACGACTGGGCCAATATGCCTACGATTCTTTCTATGTCAAGTACACAAACCCAGATTCACGCTGTGGCCTTGCTTTCGTACCACTGTGGAGTGGCTGTGGAGATGATGTACGGAGTGTCGGAGCGTGGAGGTAGTTCTGCCTACACCAACGGTGACTATTCACCAACGGCAGAATATGCTTTTAAGACTTATTTTGGTTATAAGAATACTCTCGAAAGCGCATACAGGGGTAGTTTTAGTGATGCCCAATGGGATGCTGTTCTGCGTAGCGAGCTTAACGCCAATCGTCCTATTCTTTACAGAGGTTCCGGTACGGGTGGTGGACATGCCTTTGTCTGCGACGGTTACGACAATTATGGATTGTTCCACTACAACTGGGGGTGGGGCGGAAGCTACAATGGCTTTTTTGCATCCAACAATCTGGCACCGGGTGGCGGCGGAATAGGCTCTAACCAATCCAACACCTTTAACGCCAGTCAAGCCGCCATTATCGGCATAGAACCGAACAACAGCGGCCTTGTAGTGCGTCCACAAGCGATGACGTTCTCTCCTGTTGGAGGCAATCAGACACTTTCGATACGTCCTGCTGTCTCCGACACCAACAGATGGCGCGCTACAACTATTTATCCGTGGATATCCCTTTCGTCGAACACCGGCGCGGGTGCGGGCACTTTGGCAAATATCACAGTAACAGTGCTCCCCAATACTACAGGCTACAACCGCCGAGGCGAGATAGTGGTGGTGCAGCACAACGATACTGTAAGAGTGCTGCTGTCGCAGGGTTATGGCACCAACAGCATTTCGGGACAATATGGTAATACCGACGTTGACTACTACGCTCCCGCCGATTCTGGTTTGTTTATAGGCATACGCCCCGAAAAGTTCGGCAATTTCAACCCCGGCGACACTGTAACAAGTATCTATTACCGCACATACAACAACACAGCTAACTATTCGGCCTATATGGACAGCAATTTTGTGATTAAGATATACGAGAATCCTACCATAACTGCAAAAATGGCTCGGGGCATTAGCGATAGTCTTTCCAATGTGCTCGGCACACCGGTTTACACCCAAAACTACCGTCAGACTTATCCAGGCTACCAGGAGGTGAAACTTACAACCCCCTATGTTATCAATTCTAACACGTTTTGGATAACTCTGTCGTCGGCTGGACGTACACAATTGCTGTACAAAGTGGATTACAAGGACTCTGTGCTCAGGACCGACTATCCCATTCCCTCGTTGGTAGATGGGAGTTACTTTATCGGAAACTGGAGGTCATCATTTATACGTGCCGCTTTATATAACGAATATGCGACCGACAATAATTATTTGTATCAATACGATTGCTTCTGGGTGTTTGGTTTCAATGTCTCAACCGGCTCCAAGACAGTGGTCGAAGCCCGTCCCGACACCGCAAGCCATGGCTATGTGCTTGGTGGCGGTGCTTACAATGTCGGCGACACTGTTACATTGCAGGCTTTTGCACTTCCGGGCTATTCCTTCGTTCGCTGGAGCGACAGCGTGAACACTCCTACACGCACTTTCGTTATACAGCCCAACACCTACTATCCCGAATATGTGGCTGTTTACACCGCCGTCACTTCTTACACACTCTCTGTTGTTTCGTCCAATCCGCAGCTGGGAACCACCTTCGGAAGCGGCAGATACTACGCCGGCGACACCGTGTCGGCTATAGCAATTCCGGTTGACTCCACACGTTATTTTGTCCGTTGGCACGACAACAACACTGCCAATCCGCGCCGTTTCGCCATCAATGCCAACACCCAGCTTGTGGCAACTTTCGCTACACGTGCAACCGGGGGCATAACCGTTCACGACACTATCCATGACACTGCATACGTCAATGTACCTGTCCACGACACCACATATATCAACGTGGCGGTGCACGACACTATCCACGACACCGCATTTGTCAACCTGCCACAGCACAATTTCAACATCACCTCTGCCAACAATGCGCAGGGCGTAACAGTGGGCTCGGGCAGTTATCCGCAGGGCTTGCGTATAGGTATAGCCGCCGTGCCCAACGAGGGCTATCGTTTCAGCCGCTGGAGCGACAACAACACCGACAATCCGCGTCATTTCACCGTTTCGGGCGACGTGTCGCTTACGGCCTATTTCACCGCCGGCGGTCAAGGTGTCAACACTCCAGACAAGAGTGCCGCTGTCGATATCTATCCCAATCCCACAACGGGTTTCATCACTCTTTCACAGTTCGCCGAAAAGGTGGAAGTCCTCGACACATGGGGCCGTATTGTGGCCGTTGCCGAAAATGTGATAAATATGGACCTGTCGGATCTCGTCGAAGGTACTTACACGCTGCGTATCAGCATACAAGGCACCGTGGTGCTGAAAAAAGTAGTCAAACGATAACCTTGATATTATAAAGATTAATAATCCGCCTCACAAGGGCGGATTTTTTTTTGCCGTTTTTGGACATGAAACACCCATTCGACATAAGAAAAAGCATCGTTTTGTTTACTAATTCAATAAAGTTGGTTTTTTGCCACAATAATTGAAATTAAAATCGTATCTTTGCAAATTCAAAACACGGCAGAAAAATTAACGTAAGCCTTTTACAAAACAAGAATATGCCTAACATACAGGACATAAGGGAACCCGTAAAGCAGTCTTTCGATGCTTTCGAAAAGGTGTATGCCTCATATACAGGTAGCACCGTGGCATACGTCGATTACTGTCTGTCGAAACTCGGCGCCGACACTGGCAAACGTATCCGTCCTTTGCTTGTACTGCTTTCTGCCGGACTATTCGGCAAACCCTCCGAAAAAGCCGTGAAACTCGCCGCCGCGATGGAAATCCTGCATATCACCTCTCTTGTCCACGACGACATTGTGGATGAATCCAACGTGCGTCATGGTCGCAGTACGCTCAACGCCTTGGAAGGTAATAAGTTGGCCGTGCTCACCGGCGACTATCTCTTTTCGCAGGTGCTGAGGCTTTGTGCCGAAACAGGCGACATGGCTGTGGTTGACGACATAGCGCAGCTGGCGCAGAATATGGGCGAAGGCGAGCTTATCCAGCAGTATGTTACCAACAAACATATTGCCGACGAAGGGGATTATTTCACTGTGATAGAGAAAAAAACAGCCGTTTTTATGTCGCACTGCTGCCGTGTCGGAGCCTATTGCGCCGGAGCCGACAGCCAGGCACAGGCGGCACTCGCACAGTTCGGTCTTTCCATCGGCATGGCCTTTCAGATAAAAGACGACGTGCTCGACTACATCGGCACGGAGACCGGCAAACCCTTGGGCAACGACCTGCGTGAGCACAAAACCACACTGCCGCTGCTATATCTGCTGCGCAACTCCGCCAACGCCGAGGCGGTGAGAAAACTTCTTTCCAACGACATCCTCTCCGACGGAGACGTGGATTTCATCGTCGCAGAAGTGATAAAATGCGGAGGCATAGAGTATTCGTTGCGGAAAATCGACGAATACGCCGGCGAGGCACAAAAACATCTCGAAACTTTACCCGACAACGCCTGCCGACGTTCCCTGCAACGGCTTTCGGAATTTGTAATAAACAGAAATTATTAATATACAAAAACTTACAGTAATGAAAAAGACTCTTTCGTTTATTGCGGCAATGCTGATTTTCTCTGTGGCCGTTTTGGCACAGGAAAAGACTTTCAGCACCATGCCCGCCAACATTACAATAAAAAATGTCAATGGTCAGGCTGTGCAAACTTCTGAAATTCAGAACGATGGCAAGCCTATGATAATCAGTTTCTGGGCCACTTGGTGCAAACCCTGTCTGCGCGAGCTCAACACCATCAAAGAGGTGTATGCCGACTGGCAGGAGGAGACCGGCGTTAAGCTGGTGGCCGTGTCCATCGACGACGCACGCACCTCGGCACGCGTGAAAACCCTTGCCGAGAGCAGCTCGTGGGACTACGAGGTGTATATCGACCAGAATCAGGACCTCAAACGCGCCATGAACGTGGTCAACGTGCCGCACACCTTCATCATCGACGGCAAAGGCAACATAGTGTGGCAGCACACTGCCTTTGTGGAAGGCAGCGAGGAAGAGGTGATAGAGCTAATCCGTCGTTTGAACAAAGGTGAGGATATTTCTGAATAATATTTTGAAAATGAGAAAGATAACACTTGTCGGGATTGCGGTGGCGCTGTGTGCCGCCCTCCCGCTTAAAGCCCAGACCATCCTCGGCGGGAAGGTTACGGGCAACGTGCAGATCGACGCACAGGTGTCGCGCGAGGACACAGCAATAGGCGCCGCCAACGTGCCGGAGAAATTCCTCTCCAACGTGTTCGGCAACATACTTTACACCAACGGCAATTTCACGGCAGGACTGCGTTTCGAGTCGTACCTCAACCCCATGCTCGGTTTCGACGAACAGTACAAAGGCTACGGCTTTGCCAACAAATTTGTGGCATACA
The DNA here is from genome assembly GCA_017443265.1 of Bacteroidales bacterium. Lineage (GTDB taxonomy): Bacteria > Bacteroidota > Bacteroidia > Bacteroidales > P3 > UBA1219. The sequence continues at coordinate 8,518 of JAFSOU010000037.1, forward strand.
CCAACGACAAATACGAGTTCACCCTCGGCAATTTCTACGAACAGTACGGCAGCGGCCTTATCTTCCGTAGCTACGAGGACCGCAACCTCGGCCTCGACAATGCCATGATGGGTGTGAACGTTAAATTCCGTCCCTACAAAGGCATTACCCTCAAGGGGATGGTGGGAAAACAGCGTTACTACTGGGACTACGGCCCCGGCATTGTGCGCGGCTTGGACGGCGAACTGGCCCTCAATAGTTTGATTTCCAAATGGGAAGAAGCAAAGACACGTGTAACTCTCGGTGCAGGCTTTGTTAGCAAATACGAGGACGACGAAACCATACTCGACGTGGCCAACAGCGAGTACAAGCTCAACCTGCCGCTCAATGTGGGAGCCGCCTCGTTCCGCTTCGACCTCAGCCACGGACGCTGGAACCTGCAAACCGAATACGCTTTCAAGAGTCAGGACCCCAACGCCACCAACGGCTACATCTACAAAGGCGGCAACGCACTGCTGGTGTCGGCATCGTACGCACAGCGCGGACTGGGTATCAACCTGCAGGCCAAACGTGTGGACAATATGGGTTTCAAATCCAAACGCTCCGAAACAGGCGAGATGCTGTATATCAACTACTTGCCGGCTATGACCCGTCAGCATACCTACGCCCTGATGAACATATACCCGTACGCAACGCAGGTGAACGGCGAGATGGGGCTGCAGGCCGACATCGCTTATAATATAAAGAAAGGTACTTGGCTCGGCGGCAAATACGGCACCGACGTCAAGGTGAACTACGCACGCCTTATGTCCATCGACAAACAGCAGATTGCCGACACCGTTCCCGTAGGGAAAATGGGTACCGACGGATACAAGTCGAGTTTCTTCAAAACCGGCGACGAGCTCTACTACGAGGATTTCAACGTGGAGATAAGCAAAAAACTCTCGTCGAAGATGAAACTCAACCTGATGTACGCCTATATCAGCTTCAACCCCGTGGTGGAAGGCCATTCGGGCGATATGCACTACAACAATGTGGCTGTGGCCGACCTCACCTACAAGATAAACAGCAAAAACGTGATTCGAGGAGAGCTGCAGTGGCTCAAGACCAATGTGCCTTACACCTCCGATGACAAACGTAGCGGCGACTGGGCCATGGCTCTGGTGGAATACAACTTTACGTCGAAATTCTTTGTCTCCCTCTCCGACCAGTACAACTACAACGGCGGCGGACAGCACTATTTCAACATTTCGGCGGGCTACACCCACAAAACCACCCGTCTGCAGATAGGCTACGGCAAACAGCGCGAAGGCCTACTGTGCATAGGCGGCGTATGCCGTCAGGTGCCCGCCTCCAACGGACTCACACTCTCTCTTACAAGCAGTTTTTAAACCATAGCAAACAATGAAAAAGTTATTTTTGACAATAGCAGCCGCGGCATTGTTTTTCGCCGCCTGCGACAAGATAGAAGAAGACCAGTACCTGATTTACTCAGGCAGCACTGCCACTTGGCAGGACGGCAGCCGTATAGCCACGCCCGCCAACAGCGTTTTTCTGGAGAAATACACCGGTATGCGTTGCACCAACTGTCCTCAGGCCGACACTGTGATATCTGCATTGCAAGGTACCTACGGCAACAGCCTTGTGGTGGTGGCCGTACACGCATTGGACGCTTTTGCTAAACCTTATAATGGCAACGAGGATCTGCGTACCGAGGTGGGCAACGCATGGGTGAGCAATTTCGGTATCACCAGTCTGCCAAAGATACTGATAAACCGCAACAGCGGACAACTCTCCGCCGACGCCGCGGCTACCGCCATCGAAGCCGAACTGGCACGGCCCCAGAGCGTGGCCATGGAACTGACCACCAGCTACAACGCCTCTACTCGCAAGGTGCAGATAACGCCAAATATCGAGTTTTTGCAGGATGTGGAAAGTCCTATGACACTCACTTTGGTGGTAACCGAGGACTCCATCGTGGGCAAACAGGCCTCCGGCTCCACACACATCGAAAACTACGTGTACAACCACGTTTTGCGCACAGCCGTCACCGACCTGTGGGGCACCGACATCGAGGCCGAAGGCAGGGCAGGGGAGTGCCGCAAGGGCGCTTTCAGCTATACACTGCCCGAAACATGGCCGAACGGCAAAGAGGTGGCTCCGGCGAAATGCCATATCGTGGCTTTCGTGTCCGACAAGGAATCGAAGCGGATTTTGCAGTGCGCTCAAAGCCGACTGGTGCAATAGTTTTTTTTTGAAAGCTTAGAGGTGAAAAATGGTGAAAATTGCCTCCGTAAAAGCAAAAAAAACAGCCGGATTACAGAAAAATGATACTTTTTTAGCGTTTTGATATTATTGAAAATCAATATATTGTAAAGAATTTAGAAAAAAAAAGAAAAAAAAGATTGCAGAATGGAAAAAAAATAGTATTTTTGCAGTCCCAAATTGATAGAAAAATGGCAAAGAAAAATAAAGACGCAAGAGTTCAGGTTATACTTGAATGCACAGAGCAGAAAGCTAGCGGAGTACCCGGTATGTCCCGTTACATCACCACCAAGAATAAAAAAAATACTCCGGGTCGTATGGAATTGAAGAAATACAATCCCTATCTGAAAAAAGTAACTGTACACAAAGAAATTAAATAGTAAAGAGTTATGGCAAAGAAAGTAGTTGCAACACTGAAGACATCCTCGGGCAAGGATTTTGCAAAGGTTATTAGAACTGAACGTTCTCCCAAAACCGGTGCTTACATTTTCAAAGAAACCATTGTGCCCAGCGACCAAGTGAAAGAATTCTTAGCAAAGAAATAAATTTTTTTCATACGCTTTTGTTTTTAGCCTCTCTGATGAAAATCGGGGAGGTTTTTCTTTTTATTTGAACATGAATTGCCACGAATTTTTCATTAATTGGTAGATGAGGCTTTTTTGCGATTTGTTGATGGTGTTTTTATGAAATTGTGGCGAATTTCGGAATTTTTTCGTACTTTTGCAGTGTCGAACATTGTTTAGAAAACAAGATTATTTTTGATTTATGGAGAACCTCAATATGTCTATAAAAAGAATAACAGCAATAATGATAGTAATTGTATGCGTTGTTTCCTGTTCGAAAAAAGAAACTGGGTGCGACGATGCTTGTTATTATTATGACGACGAGACAAATAACGTTATTTTTTATTTGAATAATGATTATGTGTCATACTATTCTGAAAGCAAAAAAGTGAAAGATACCGCATGCAAGACATACGATTTTCGAAGCGACTTTGAAAGTGGCAATTATGTAAAACATAATTTTATCTCGACGGCTTCGAATTTCGACACGGTTGAACTTGCAAATTGCTTATATCTGGATAAACTTTTTATTTCTTTGATATACAACCTTCGCATAGTTGGAGATGTGTGGACGGTTTCAATCTATTTTCCTTCAGATAATTGCGATTTCATTGTTTGGAACAAGGCCCCGCAACCATTTAAGGGAACTTATAAATTCAGAGTCGGTAAATCTGAAAACATTGCATTTAATGGATGCTTGAACGAATTGAAAGATGAATTAAAGTCGGATTATTATCCGATGTATGATACCAATGGATATTTGGAACCAAGGCCCGCATTGTATTTGAGATTGATAAATGGACGGGAGCAAGCAGAATGTTTCGCTTCCCAATTTGACTTGGAGAATTGTCTTGTGCAAAATAAGATATCGGTATTTGGACAGATAATTGATGTTATATTGATTAGACATTTACTTCTTGAGAATTCCTCTGAAAAAATCTGTGATGATATTACGCTTTTGGATATAAGGGATAGATTCAATTCGTTTTTGGGGAAGGACTCATTCACTGGTTTTCTCATTGAGGACTTTGATTCGATTCTGCCACCGCCAGAGCCAACGGATAATAAATGATAATCTCTTCGAAAATGATTCCGAAATTAACGTGTCTTTGCTTTTATAGACACGAATTGCCGTGAATTATTCATGAATTTGTAGATGAGGCTCTTCTGCGGTTTTTGGACTGTCTTTTTATGAAAGTGTGGTATGTTTCGGAAATTTTTCGTACTTTTGCAGTGTCGAACATTGCTTTTGTAACAAGGATTTTTTGAAACATGAAAACAGCAAAAATATTAGCACTTATCGGTTGTCTTTTGATTGCGTCGTGCGGTATTAAAAACGGAAATGGCGAGATGGAGTGTGAATTAATACCGTGCAAGGGGTTGGATGCGAAACCCATATTTTTGCACTTTGTTACAGACGATGTTGGATATGCGTTTGTAAATGTCGGGTATATGTATATGCAAGCGGAGGCGGTGATTTACAAAACTCTTGACGGTGGTGAGAATTGGAATAAGATCAACAGTGTTGAGAATTATCTATTTAGCGGTACGAAGTCGGTTGCGATTGGAGAAAACATCTATTGCTATATAAATAGCGAGGATGATTATTCGGTTAATCGGATTGTGTGTTTCAACTGTCAAAACAACACTGTAAAAGTGTCGGATTTTGTTGCCCAAGCTATTGGAGATGTTTGGGAACAAAACGGGAAAATATGCAGCAATGTTTATCTCGATTCCGTCTATTGTTTATTGTAGGTTGACACAAGTTTGAACAACTACGTAGTGAAAAAGAGAACTAATAATAAAGAGATGTCGGATGGTTTTTGTTGCGACAAAAGCAATATCTATTCTATTACTTATGATAATCAGTTGGTTGTTCAATCCGATAGTTGTGTAAAAAAGATTACTATATGTAATCCGCAGTGCATTACAAAGATAGCTGAAGGGAAAGTGCTTGTTGCCGCCAACACTTCAAGGGATACTATAACATTATTTGAATACTCCTCCGATTCGAATTGGCTAAGGGCAACGCATGCAATACCAGGCTATAACATTGCCAAGGAGTTTCAAATGGACAAGGCGAATAAAACTCTTGTCGGTTTTGTGGGTAATATCAAAGGTCATCTTGTTGAATATGATATGGTTTGTTGTCCAATTGAAACGCAGCAATTGTCAATACTAACTTTGCTAATGCCATATAGTGTCACGCCAAATGACATTACGGAAAAATATATGTTTGTATTTGGGGACAGACACTCGCTGCAGAGATACACTTTGCCGCGATGATTGTGTTACGTTTGATTATCGCAAAATATTAATTGGTTTCCATCAAAAATATTATTTGCAGCACCTGACGTGGCTTACTATTTTTCGACTTTGAACATAACGGGCAAAACGTATTTCGTCCTTACAACTGTCCCGTTGTGTTCGGCCGGAATCCAGCGGGGCATCAGGCCTATTACGCGCAATACCTCATCGTCGAAGTCTTTGCCCAAACTGCGCAGGATTTTTGCGTTGGAAATGCTGCCGTCTTTTTCTACCAAAATCTGAGCGAATACCCGTCCGGATACGTTTGCGCAGGTGGATGGATAACGGAGATTTTTGGCAATGAAGCTGTAAAGCGAGTCCTCCCCGCCGGGGAATTGTGCATGAATGGTTTTTGAAGCGCCGTAGACGGTCGTGTCCTCATCGTTTTTTTCCATAATCATTATCACGTTCGACACTTTGCGTTCGCCCTTGTGGTCGAAACGTCCGTTGTCGGTGGGGTAGTTCACAATGCCGTTTTCGGGGTATCCGCGCAGGTAGAGGGTTGTTGAGCCGCCGCCGTCGAGGTTTATGGCGTTGGTGCATCCGAGCCACAGCAGTGTTTGTTCCAGTTCGGTGAGCGACATTCCTTGTGAGAGTTTCATCCGTCCGTCGACGGTGAAAAGTATCACGGTGCCGTCGGGTTTCAAACCCATGGCGGTGCGGTTGTGGCGGTAGGTTACAAAAGTGCGGTCGTTGCGTTGTGGCACGGCCTTGCCGTCGATGATAAGCATCGGGCCGGCGGTCATCACGTTTTTCACTGTGGAGTCGAAATAGTGTTCTTCCCAATGGCGGTTGCTGTCGGGCACGCAGAGGATGGGACGGCCGTTTTCGAGCACTATGGTTGCGTACTGGTAATATTTGCGGTTTACGGTGTCGCTTTTCTGTGGCGTGTTTTCGCCCACCTGTTTTCCGCCAATGCGCAGGTAGCAGATGGGGTTGTGGAGGTCCATATCGAAAAAAGAACCGTTGACGGCGGCCAAGGCATTGCTGTCGCGGGCTATGGCCGAAGTCGGGGTGCGTTCGGGCCTGTGGGCAAAGGCAAGTCGCACCTTGCTCTGCGGCATGATTTCCAAAACGCAGATGTATTGGTTGGAATTGAAAATCTCGTTGTTGGCGAGTTGTACGCGTTTATATACAACGCCGTCGGCTATGGTGTCGATTTTCCATTTTGCATTGACAAGTAGGGTGGAGTCGTTTTTTTCGGCAACGCTTTGGTTTGTGGCATTTGCGCACGAAACGCTGCAGAAAGTCAGTAACAGGCAGGTCGCTAGCAGCAGTCTATTTGTCATATCTGTTGGGGATTTAATAATTGATCGAAAAAGTTGGGAAAAGATTTCGCCACTGCGTCGGGATTTTCCACCTCGACACCGTCGTGCAGGCAGGCCAAAGTTGCAAACGACATCACCATGCGGTGGTCGTTGTAGGTTTTAACGAGCTTTTTTACAGATAGTTGCGATGGGAAAAGGTGTAGGCTCTCGCCGTCGGCTTCGCTGCGACATCCAATCTCGCCAAGTTCTTTCAAAAGTGCGTCAAGCCGTCGGGATTCTTTGAAATTCAATGTGTTGAGTTTGGTAAATTCGGCTTCTATGCCAAGTCCGGCGCAGGCCACGGCCAACGATAGTACCAAATCGGGATTGTCGGAGCAGTTGAAGGTCTGTTTTGTCTCGGCATGCCAACCGCTGTTGGTCAGCACGGTGCCTTCTGCGGAGAAATCGGTGTGTACGCCGAGTCGTTCGTACCATTGCCACACAATTCCGTCGCCTTGCAGAGATACTGGGAACAGCCACGGCAAAAAGACTTTCGAGTTGGGCGAAAAAGCCACTACGTTGTATGCGTATGATGCAGATGTCCAGTCGTTTTCGACCACAACGGTGAACGGATTGACCTTGCTTAATGGCCGCACGGTGATTTCTAACGGTTTTTGCAACACATCGTGTCCGCAGGCTTTTAGCACTTCGCAGGTTGTCGATATATAAGCCTTTGACATAGGTTTGTTGTCAAATTTTATTGTCAGAGGCTGTTCCATGGTTTGGGCCACAAGTAGTAGGGCGGAGGCAAACTGGCTGCTCCCCTTGCCCGAAAGACGCACCGAGCCGCCTCTCAGTCGTGTGCCGCGAATTTCCACGGGCAGAAAGCCTTCCTGTTCCAAGCAACGGATGCGAGCCCCGATACTTCGCAGTGCGTCAAGGAGTTCCGCCATGGGACGTTGTTTCATTCGCTCGTCGCCGGTAACCACAAAAGTGCCTTTCTGTGTTGCCAGCAGTGCTGTTATGAAACGAGCCACCGTTCCGGCGTTTTTGCAGTGGAAAGTGTTGTCTTTCCGATTCTTAAGCTGTTCCAGCATCTGCTTGAGCAGCATTGTGTCGTCGGCTTGCGACAAGTTATCTATCTCCAGTTTTTCGCCACACAAATAGTTGACAATCAGCCATCTGTTGGAGAGGCTTTTGGATGCGGGCAACTCCCATTGGTATGCACCACTGTAATTCAATTTAGGTAACAACATAATCAACAGATATTTTTTTATTTTTCGATTCCGTATTTTTTCAATTTACGATAAAGTGTGCGTTCGGAGATGTTGAGGTCGGCGGCGGCGGGTTTGCGGTTGCCGTGGTGTTTCTCCAAAGCCTTTATTATGGCTCGTTTCTCGCGTTCTTCGAGAGCGAGGGGCTCATCTTCAATTACTTCGGTGTCGGTAAACTCTTCGGGTTCGTCGGAGTGCGAGATATAGTGTACGGGCATGTCGTCGTTGTGCGCGATGATGGTTGGTACGGCATCAACTTGGTGTTGTGTAATGGGCTGTTTTACAGGCATTCCTCCACGGGCTAGTTCGGAAATGGTGTCTTTCAGCTCGTTTATTTCGTTGTGCAGTTCGTGAATCATGTTACCCATCGAAAGGACACGAAGCAGCAGCTCGCGGTCGGTCATTTCGGTAGAGCTGTCGCCGTTTTTATAAACGGTGGGTACATTGCCCGAATCGTTGTATTTCAGATAGTTGTGTAGAGTCTCGCGAGTGATGGTCCTGTCGTATTCAAGCACGGAGATGCTTTCGGCAAAATGCTTGAGTTCTCGCACATTGCCATACCAAGGATAGTTGACAAGGTATTGCTTGGCGTCGTCGGAGAGACGTACGGGGTCGGTATGCTGACGGTCGGCCACGTCGGCGGCAAATTTGCGGAAAAGCAGGGGTATGTCCTCCTTGCGTTCGCGCAAAGCTGGCACTTTTATCGAAATCTGGCACAGACGGTAGTAGAGGTCCTGACGGAACTTGCCGTTGCGCACGGCCTGCTCGATGTCCACGTTGGTGGCGGATACTATGCGCACGTCCACTTTTTGCGGCACCGAGGAGCCTACGGGCAGTATTTCGCCGTTTTCGAGCACACGCAGCAGTTTGGCCTGCATGCTGAGCGGCAGCTCGCCCACTTCGTCGAGGAAGATGGTGCCGCCGTTGGCCACCTCGAAATAGCCTTTGCGGTCGGTGTCGGCACTGGTGAAAGAGCCTTTTCTGTGGCCGAAGAGCTCGCTTTCGATGGTGCCTTCGGGGATGGCGCCGCAGTTAACGGCTATCAGTTTGTTTCGGGAGCTGCGTCCGCGGTCGCTGTTGTCGTGGATGATGCGTGAGAAAATCTCCTTGCCCACGCCGCTCTCGCCCATTATCAGCACGCTCATATCGGTTGGGGCCACGCGCACGGCCATCTCTATAGCGTGGTTCAGCAGAGGAGAATTCCCTATTATGTCATATTTTCTTTTAATAGATTGTATATCCATATTTTACAGATGTTCAAATAGTTAAGTTGAAAAGTGCTTTTATTTCACTTTGCAAATATACGAAATAAAACTGACATAATGGCAGTTTTATTGTTAATAATGTGCAAAATTACTGTGTTTTTTATAAATATCAATTTTTTTTATA
>JAFSOU010000038.1 GCA_017443265.1 Bacteroidales bacterium
AAAAAAATTCGTATCTTTGCAAAACCAAAACGCACAAAAATGCCGACAGACTACACATATCTGAACACCCCCATAGAATACCTGCGCACCGTTGGACCGGCACGTGCCACCCTTTTGCAGCGCGAGCTGGGAATTTTCACTTTCGGCGACCTGCTCGAATACTACCCTTTCCGCTACCTCGACCGCACACGGTTCATCACCATCAACCAAATTTCCGAAACAAACAACTATATAGTCACCAAAGGCATTATCACCGACATAAAAACCATCGGCGAAGGCCGTAAGATGCGTCTCACAGCCTATCTGCGCGACAAAACGGGATGTGTTGAATTAGTGTGGTTTCAGGGCATAAAATGGGTGAAGGATTCCATCAAGGCCAATACCGAATACCTTGTGCTCGGCCGTCCCACACTTTTCAATGGCAGCTACAACATAGCCCACCCCGAACTAGAACCTGTGAAACCCGACGGCGACTCCGTGGCGCAGTCGTTCATCCCCATCTACTCGTCGAGCGAAAAACTGAAATCGCGCGGACTCTCCACCAAAGGCATCTCCAAAATGATGGCTGTGCTACTGAGCGATGCTCGGGGCAAAATACCCGAAACACTGCCGCAGTACATCCTCGACCGTTATGGACTAATGGGGCGCGAACAGGCAATGTTCAACATACATTTTCCAAAGGACAGTGCGACGAACGAAAAAGCGGTGCGCCGGCTAAAATTTGAGGAGATATTCCTTATGCAGCTGGAATACCTGTATGCCAAAACAGAACGTCAGCAGAAAAGCACTGGATTGGTTTTCAACCATATAGGCAACATTTTCAACAATTTCTACAACAACAACCTGCCTTTCGAACTTACCGGAGCCCAAAAACGTGTGGTGCGCGAGATATACAGCGACATGCGTACCGGCAAACAGATGAACCGCCTGCTACAAGGCGACGTGGGCAGCGGGAAAACCCTCGTAGCACTGCTTTGCATGCTTATTGCCTGCGACAACGGCTACCAAGCCTGCATTATGGCGCCCACCGAAATACTTGCCACTCAGCACTTTGCCAACATCAGCCGTTTTCTGCAAAACACAGGCGTTAGTGTGGAACTGCTGACGGGCTCCACAAAACCGTCGCAGAAAAAGACAATAAAAGAGCGTCTGCAAAACGGCGATATAAACATACTGATAGGCACCCACGCCCTGATAGAGAAAGACGTAGTGTTTGCCAACCTCGGGCTCGTGGTCATCGACGAGCAGCACCGTTTCGGCGTGGAACAACGCGCCAAGATGTGGACAAAAAACACCGTCCCGCCACACGTGCTTGTGATGACCGCCACCCCCATACCCCGCACCCTCGCAATGACGGTGTACGGCGACCTCGACTGCTCCATTATCGACGAGCTGCCGCCGGGACGGAAGCCGATCAAAACCATCCACCAATACGACAGCGACAGGCTTAAAGTGTTCGGATTCATGCGCAGGCAGATCGAGGCCGGACATCAGATTTATGTGGTTTACCCCCTCATCAAAGAGTCGGAAAAAATGGACCTTAAAGACCTGATGGACGGATACGAAAGCATTTCGAGGGCTTTTCCGCAGCCCCAATACCAGATAAGCATAGTGCACGGACAATTGAAAGCCGATGCGAAAGACTACGAGATGGAGCGTTTCAAGAAAGGCGAGACACATATTATGGTATCCACCACCGTGATAGAGGTGGGTGTGGATGTGCCCAACGCCTCGGTGATGGTGATAGAAAACGCCGAACGTTTCGGACTCTCGCAGCTGCACCAATTGCGGGGTCGCGTGGGACGTGGCGCCGAGCAGTCTTACTGCATACTTATGACATCGCAAAAACTCACCACCGAGGGCAAGGCGCGCATAAAAACGATGGTTGAAACCACCGACGGATTCAAAATTGCCGAAGCCGACCTCAAGTTGCGCGGTCCGGGAGACTTGCAGGGACTACAGCAGAGCGGCGTCATCGACCTGAAACTCGCCGACATAGTGCAGGACGAGAATATGATACGTGTGGCACGCGACACCGTTAACGAGATACTCAACGCCGACCCACAGCTGACAACACAACAGAACAGCTGCCTCAAAAGGCATATCAACAAAAAGCGGAACAAAATAAACTGGGGACGGATTTCGTGACGTTGAACCTTTTCTGCAAAGAAAAAAACGCAAAGTCCATATAAAAAAAGTCGGGGTGAAAAGACTCGAACTTTCGACCCCTTGCACCCCATGCAAGTGCGCTAGCCAACTGCGCCACACCCCGAACTTTTAGTGTTTCAAAAACGTTTGCAAAAGTACGTTTTTTTTTCGTTACGTACAAATTTTTTTTGCGTTTTCGACGGTATTTCTTCCTAATTGTTTTATTTGTAATCTATTACTAATTCAAAAAAAAGTGACACCGACGCTGCTCGAACGCCATTTTTCGGAGCTAAAGCCTACGAAATTCCTTGGTTTTGGGCAACACTGGACGTGTTTTTTGAGGACAAATTACAAAGTAAAGAAGATATGTCTTGTCTGTTTTAATCTCCACATCGGGAAAATCCGTCGGCAACAGGTTCTCGTATGTTTCGTACCTCACCCGCGACGACATCACGCCGTGATCCTGCAAATAACCCAGCAACGTGCTTATGCGCTTTTTGTTGAGAATTTCGTTGAAATCCTCCTCTTCCGACAGGTAGCCGAACAGATGCACATACAGCACCAGATTGGGATTGTCCTTGAGGAAAGTGGCCAGCGACGACAAACGAAGGGTGTTCTGCACCTCCACATCGGCAGTATGGTGGAAAATGCCCGTAATTTTGTACGGTTTGTTCATCTCGAAACCGTCAAGGATAATATTCTCCTTTTTGGTGGGGTTGGAAAGCGTTTCATCGCCTTGTTTCGGAGGATTGGCCTCTATCTTGAGCGGAAAATAGTTTTCCTTCTCCAGTTCGAGCCTGTAAGGTTTGGCGCTGTCCAAAAAGAAACCGTATTTTCCGTTTTTCCCGCTTTTGGTCATATAAAGCACCTTATCGGAAAGGGTGTCCACAATAGTGATGTTAACACCTTCGAGGGAACGGCCGCTATTGTCGTAAACAAAACCTTTGCAGAAAGTGTAGTTGGGTTTCTCGGAGAAAGAGTAGATTCTGTCGTCGAGCATCGAGGTGTCGCGCGTGCTTACCAGAAAGCCTCCTTCGCCATCGGGCGAAAGCACAAGGCAGAAATCGTCGGCAAATGAGTTGTAGGGCATCTTCAGGTTACAAACTTCGGGTTTGGGAGAGTCGAGCGAAACGCTGTAGATGTCGAAACCGCCGTAGTTTTCGGTTTGTCCGTTCGACGAAAAAAACAAAGTGCTGCCACTGATGAAAGGCGTAATCTCGTCGCCGTGCGAATTTACGACACCGCCCATATTAACAGGCTCCTGCCAGTTTTTTCCCTCCAGCTTGCTCATCCACAAGTCGTTGTTTCCGGAGCCTTTCCCTTCGATGTAGGCCGAGAAAATCATCTTTCGGCCGTCGGGAGTGAAAGCCAGCGACTCCACGGGCAGGCTCTTCCCTCCTATCCTCACCTCTTTTTTGTTGGAATAAGTGCTGTCGATGTACTGCGAAATATAGAGTGTCGGCACACCTTTTTTGTTCAGTGCTACAAAATACAGGTCGTTTGTTCCTGGATAGACTGCAAACGAAAGCACTCTGTTGCGTACAAAAACAGGTATGTCGCTCACCGGCAACGAGTTGGCGAGTGTCTTTCCCGACACATCCGACTGGAAAACGTGGTAGTCGTTGATATGGTCGTTGTAGTCGGATGCCGAAGGGTCGAGCATATATCCGGTGGTGGAATAGAACAGTTTTCCGTTGAAAAACTGAAGTCCGCGTTTTTTGCCGAAAGTGTTTATGGAATATTGTCCGTTTAGTGTTACAAACGGATTTTGGTAATTGTTGCCTACAGGATAGAGCAAAAGCGAACGCATGCTCTCGAGCTTCGTAGTGTCGTCAACGGCTGAGCTGTAGCGATAATAGTACGACAAAGCGTCCAAATAGCTGCCGTTGCAGCGCAGTATTTCGGCATAAAGCGGGTAAATGGCCGTGTTGTTCGGATTCTGCTGCATCATCTTTTCAAACCACTGTCGCGCAGGACGGTAGTAGTCCAGCTCCATATAGCACTTGGCTATCTTGTGGCATATCGCCGATTGGGCGGAAACCGACAGTTTTTCGTTGTTCAGGTTTTTTTTGTACAGTTGCAAAGCGTTTGCATATTCGGCTTTGTTGAAAGCGGCGTCGGCTTTGCTGGTTGTCTGTGCCGACACAGCGGATGCGGAAAAAAACATGGCGGCTAAGACAACGACCCTGAAAGCGTGCTTGACAAAAAAATTCATAGTGAGTATCAATGGTTTACAATATTTCAAATGAGTACCAGCGGCACTATCTCGCCAACGGTGTCCACATAATGGAATCTGAGGCCTTTGCGGTATTCCTCGTCTATGTCCTCGATGTCGCGCCTGTTTTCGGAGCAAAGTGCTATATCGGTGATTTTGGCACGTTTGGCGGCGAGTATCTTCTCTTTGATACCGCCCACGGGCATCACCTGTCCGCGCAGGGTTATCTCTCCGGTAAGGGCGAAATTGGAACGCACTTTGCGGTGTGTGAATACCGAAACCAAGGCAGTGAAAATGGTTATTCCCGCCGACGGGCCGTCCTTGGGGGTGGCGCCTTCGGGCACATGTATATGCACGTTGTGGGTTTCGAACATCTCGGGGTCGATGCCCAGTTCGTCGGCTTTGGATTTGACATATTCGTATGCCAATGTGGCCGACTCTTTCATCACATCGCCGAGGTTGCCGGTCATAGTCAGGTTGCCTTTGCCCTTGCTCAGCGACGACTCGATGAACAGTATCTCGCCTCCCACGCTGGTCCACGCAAGGCCTGTAACTACGCCCATGCTGTCGGTGGTGCGCTCCTCGCTGCGGTGTATCGGAAGACCCAGAATCTCTTTCAGCGACGAGCTTTTGACAGTTTTCTCCACCTCCTCGCCCTGCACTATTCGCACGGCGTTGTGGCGGATAATCTTGGCGATGGCCTTTTCGAGCTGACGCACGCCGGCCTCGCGGGTGTACTCGTTGATTATCTCTCCCAAAACATCCGACGAGAAAGACAGCTGCGACTTTTTCAGCCCGTGTTCGGCCAGCTGTTTGGGTATGAGGTGCCGTTTGGCTATTTCTTTCTTCTCTTCGAGTATATATCCCGAAAGGTCGATAACTTCCATACGGTCGAGCAGGGCCGGCTGTATGGTGGATAGCGTGTTTGCGGTGGCTATGAACATCACGTTGGAGAGGTCGTAGTCGATGTCGAGGTAGTTGTCGTGGAAAGCGGTGTTCTGTTCGGGGTCGAGGACTTCGAGCAGTGCCGACGAGGGGTCGCCGTTGTGTGTCATACCCGTAACTTTGTCTATTTCGTCGAGCACGAAAACGGGGTTGGAGGTGCCTGCTTTCTTGATGTTCTGGAGTATGCGGCCAGGCATTGCACCGATGTAGGTCTTGCGGTGGCCGCGTATTTCGGCTTCGTCGTGCAATCCGCCGAGAGCCACACGTATGTATTTGCGGTTTATTGCCGATGCTATGGATTTGCCGAGGGATGTCTTGCCCACGCCCGGAGGTCCTACGAGGCATAGTATCGGCGATTTCATGTCGCCCTTGAGTTTTAATACGGCAAGGTATTCGATGATGCGTTCTTTCACCTTCTCAAGCCCGTAGTGGTCGCGGTCGAGCACCTTGCGTGCGTGGTCGAGGTCGAGGTTGTCGGTGGAGAATTCGTTCCACGGCAGGTCGAGCATAAGATTCAGGTAATTGAGTTGCACCGAATAGTCGGGCGACTGCGGTTGGTAGTGGCGCATTTTTCGCAGTTCCTTGTCGAATATTTCGGCCACATCGGAGCTCCATTTTTTCTTTTTCGCCCTTTGCTCGAGCTCGTAAATCTCCTGTTCGCCGGGGATCTCGCCAAGCTCCTCCTGAATGGTCTTCAGCTGCTGGCTGAGGATATAGTCGCGCTGTTGCTTGTCCATCGAGTTGTGCACACGTTCGCGGATTTCGTTGCGCACTTCCAATGCGTTAAGCTCGCGGGTGAGCAGTTCGTAAACTTTGTTGGCACGCAGCACAAAGTCGTCGATTTCGAGTATTGTCTGTTTTTCGTCGAGAGACAGTTCGAGGTGCGAGGCTATGAAATTTAGCAGTATGCGGGGACTTTCGATGTTGCGTATTGCGAAGCTGGCTTCGTTGGGGATATGCTGAGTCTGTTTTAAAAGCTGGTCGTACATGGTGCGCAGCTGTTCGAGCTGACTTTTGAACACCTTGCCGCGGGGCGGCAGTTTCGACTCGGACAGATATGCCACTTTTGCGGCGAAAAAGGGCTCATCCTGTGTGAATTGCTTGATTTCGAAACGTTTAACGCCCTGCAAAATGGCCATCATGCTACCGTCGGGCATATTCAGGACTTTCAACACATTGGCCAAGGTGCCTACAGTGTGCAGGTCGTTTTCTGTTGGATTGTCGATGTTGTTGTTCTGTGCCACCACACCGATGAGCTGGTGCCGTTTCTCGGCGGTTTTAAGCAGAACTTTGGATTTTTTGCGGCCGGCGGTTACGGGCATCACCACTCCCGGGAAAAGCACGTTGCTACGCAGGGGAAGTATGGCAATCTCATCGGGGGCTTCGCCGCTGAGCAGCATCTCCTCGTCGGTCTCGCTTATGATGGGTATAAATTCGGCTTTAGCCTCTATCATATCGTTGAAAAGGCTCTCAAAACCATGCAGTAAATCGTCGTTCATCACTTTTTTCGATTATTTTATTGAAAAAAAACACCTATAAATACGTAGAAACTCCGTTTTTGTTTCCAAACGACAAACAATAAGGTGTTCAACCGTCTTTTTGCAACGCCTCCCAGTCGGGTATGCCGTTGTGGAACACCACTTTTCCCTCAGTTTTGTCATAAGAAAAACAAACGTTCTGCAAACCGTTGGTAATCAGTATATACGGAACATCAAGAACCATGTTGTAAATCATCGCCTGGTCGAAAGTTTTCTGCTGTAGCTGCACATCGGGCTTTTTGCACTCTACCAAAAGTAATGGTTTCATCGATGCATTGTAAACTATTATATCACAACGCTTTGGCATTTTGTTAAAAACAATACTGCCCTCCACTTGTATCAGCTCGATGGGATATTCCAAAGTATTGTGCAGATAATGCACAACGTTTTGTCGCACCCACTCCTCGGGCGTCAGAGCCACGTACTTTTTCCGTGCCATGTCGAAAATTTCCGGCTTGCCGTCGGTTTGGCGGACAGAAAAAGTATATTCTGGAAAATTGAGTTTCGGCAGAAGCATTTTTGAGTTGAAAGTTACTTGTTTCGGTAGTCAGAAACGGTTTTGAGTCTGCAGTTTACTAATCACTTTTTTTCTTTTCGTCGATTTTTGCCTGTATTTCGGCGGCTTTCTCGTATTCTTCGTCATCGAGCAGCTGCTGGAGTTGTTCTTCGAGTTCCTCCAAAGTCGGTTGTTCTACATCCGCATCGTCGGTGCCGTCGTTATCCATATCGGTGTGTTTTATTCCTGTTTCGGCCAGCACTTCGGGGGTTATGAATATAGGCACATGCCAAGTAAGAGCTATGGCAATGGCGTCGGATGTGCGGCTGTCGATTCGGCGCGGCTCGCCGATGCCGTCGGAGATGGTGATGGTGGTGTAGAAAATACCTTCGCTGAATTTGTCGATAATTACATTGATCACCTCCAAAGAAAACTCGCGGCAAATGTTGCACAGCAGCTGGTGAGTGAGCGGGCGGCGCATAGCGATATTTTCTTTGGCAAGGATTATGGCCTGCGCCTCATGTTCGCCTATCAGTATAGGAATGCTGATTTTGGATGTCGGCTCGTACATCACCAGAATGTAAGAACCCGATGTGGAGCCACTTTGCAGTATGTCCGCAGGGATAATCTCCAATTTGTGTTTTTTTTCGGACATATATCAACGTTTAAGGTAATCTATTAGCTTCACCATCGCGCGTCCGCGGTGGCTGATGCGGTTTTTGCTTTCCATATCCATTTCGGCGAAAGGCACGCCGGAGTCGTCGGGCTGGAAGATTGGGTCGTAGCCAAAGCCCTCGGTGCCGTGTTTCTCGGTGAGGATGCGGCCCTCTACCCTGCCCTCGAAATAATGCGGCTGACCGTTCTCCAACAGGCAGATGACGGTGCGGAAACGTGCACGGCGGTTCTCCACGCCGTCAAGGGCGGCAAGCAGCTTGTCCATATTGTCGTCGAAAGAACAGCCTTCGCCGGCATAACGTGCCGAGTACACTCCCGGAGCGCCGCCGAGGGCGTCCACTTCTAGTCCGGTGTCGTCGGCAAAGCAGTCGCGGCCGGTGCGCTCGTAAACCCACTGCGCCTTTTGCAGGGCGTTGCCTTCGAGGGTGTCGGCAGTTTCGGGAATGTCGCCCTCAAGACCAATCTCGGACAGGCTGTGTATCAGCACTTTGCCTTCGAGCATCGGACGCACTTCCGACAGTTTATGTTTGTTGTTGGTAGCGAATATCAGTTCTTTCATATCTCCTATTGTTTTTCCAGTTCGTCGATTTCTTTTTGCAGTTTTTTGGGCAGGTTTTCCACGCAGTGGTGGCATTTCATCTCGAGCGTGTACATGCGGCCTATGCAGTAGTTGGAGTGTTTGCAGGCGCTGCGAGTGGTTTCGCCGCTACGCAGTTTGTTCACAAAATCGGTGTCGTTTACCAAGGCACGAGCCATCTGCAAAGCCACAAAACCCTCGCCGAGAGCCTCTTCCATCTTTTCTTTCGACACCAGTCCACCCACGTAGATAAGCGGCATTTTCAGCTCCTTGCGGAACTGTTTGGCGGTGTCGAGGAAATAGGCCTCTTTGAAAGGCACGGTGGGCACCATCATACGGCCGAAAAACTTCAGCCCCAGCTTAAGCCACCAAAAACGCCACGGATTCATGTAGTACGCCATGGCCTTGAGCGGCATTGCGCCGTGCATCACCTCCATGGGGGCTTTGCTGACAAATCCCGCCGTAAGCACAAGTGCGTGAACGCCAAGACGTTCCAATTCCTTGGCCACCTCGATGCACTCGGGCACCTGCATACCGCTGCGGAAACCGTCGTACATATTGGTTTTCACCACCACAGCCATGTCGTTACCGGCCACCTCCATCACTTTGGTGATGACCTGCCGCATAAAAAGCATACGGTTTTCCAGCGGGCCGCCGTACTCGTCGCGGCGGTGGTTGGTGTAGGGCGAGAGGAACTGGCTGATGAGGTAGCCGTGTCCGGCGTGTATCTCCAAGCAGTCGAAACCGGCCTTGCGGGCCAAATCCACGGCCTTGCCGAAATCCTCAACAAGGGCTAGAATTTCTTTCTTTTTCAGCGCACGCACAAAAGTGGGCGAATATAGGTTGAAACCCGTGGAAGCGCCAACGGGGATGCCGCCGCAGGTGTAGAAATGCGTCATGTTGCCGCAGTGTCCGAGCTGTATGGAGGCTTTGGCGCCTTCGGCGTGGATAGCGTCGGTGAGTTCTTTCAAGGCGGGGATTATCTCTTCGCGCATCCACAGCTGTCCGTCGAAGGAGACTCCGCTACGGTTTACCGAGGCGTAGGCCACTGTGGTCATGCCTATGCCACCACGAGCCACGGCGGTGTGGTAGTTGAACAAATCCTGCGACGGACGGTTGCCGTAGCACATGTTTTCGAACGCCGCCGAGCGTATGGTGCGGTTGCGCAGCGTTATAGGACCTATGGTGCAAGGTGTAAATATCTCTGATTCCATTAGTTATAATAATAACAAGGTCGCCATGGGGCAACTGTTTTAATTGGTAACGCAGAAAAAAGCGTTTTAGTATATAAACGGTATTATCCTTTTTGGGTGGTACTTTGCCATTTCGTCGGGGAACTCCTGCAGGTAGCGTTTGTGGATACGTGCGGCGCGCGGGCCTAGGTTGGCGAAAGTCCACACCGCAAACACCACTCCGGCCCACGACCAAGTGAGGACGGCAAAGCCGCACCACTCCACAAACTCGCCGAAATAGTTGGCCGAGGTTACGTAGCGGTACATGCCTTTGGTGGGGAAATAATGGCGGGTGTCGCCGGGCTGACGCAGATTACGGATAACCCTGTCGGAGTGCATGTTGATGCCCATGCCGACAACAAAAATCACCGTGCCGATGATAAACTGCGGCGTGCCGAGCCATTGCGGGGAATACATTCCTTCGGGCGAGAAGAAGAAAATCCATCCGCCCTGCATACAGGCGTTGAGCAGGTTGAAAACAACGCCCATCAGCACAATGGACAGCGGCATGCGGCTTTTGCCACGCATCAGGAAAGGGAAAATGAATGTGCGCTGGAAATAGTGCGTCTCGAAAAGCAGAAGGAAAATAATGCAAGTTAAGCAGCAGGTGCGGTCGGACAAAAGCCACAGCACGAGCATGGCGAAAAACACGGGGGCTTCCATCAGCACCCAGCCCACCTTGTTGGATATGGAGGGACCCCATTTCTTGTTGTAGAACATGCCGTAGCCCGCATCAACAAAATACAATGCCACGAAAACCACCACGGCTACCGCCGTCATTCCAATCAAAAACCAATTGTAAATTTCTTCCATCTGTTAAATAATAATGTGCAAAAATACGAAAAAAAAGTGAATTTTTACACAAAAACAATGAAAAACCAACGTAAACCACTCGCATTCCACACTTAACCTGTTTATATCTTTTATCCGTTTAAAACAAAAAAGTCCCTGCGACGGGCAGGGACTTCGTGATTTTTGTGCGGTATTTCGCGACTTATTTTTTGACTATACGTTTCATGGAAACGCCGTTTTCGGTAGCCACGCGGAGTGTGTAAACTCCTTCGGCCAAAGCACTGATGTTCATTGTGTTGGCACTGCCGTTCTGTGTCATTGCCACACGGCCCATGGCGTCGATGACTTCGATGCGGATGATGTTGGCTGCGGCAACGGTAATCACACCTGTCGTGGGGTTGGGATACACGTTGATGTCGCTGCCATCGGCGGTTTCGAGGCCTTCAGGTTCGGGACCGTCGGGTGTAGGAGTAGCCAGTCCGGCGATTTTTAGATTGTCGACCAGAAGTCTGAACATATCATCGGATATGTACTGAATTGCGATGTAAACATCTTGTCCGGCGTAGGCCGAAAGATCGACTAAACGACGTTGCCAAGTGTCCTCTTCCTCAATAATAGTTGCAAGGGTGGTGAATGAAGCCGTATCGGTGTTGGTTGTGGAAATACGGACCTTGTAGTCTTCAAGATATTCGGAATCCATTGAATATGCATCCCAAACGAAGTAGTTGCCTGTGGTGAGACGAATACTCGGTGTTATCAGCCAACGGTTGGCGGGATATGCAGTTTTATATAAGCCATTATCATTTTCATCAAACCAGCTCTCTGCCATAGCCACTCTCACTCCCCCTTCAAATCCGGGTTCAAGATAATCATATTCTGTATCATCAAACACTACCCATGCCTCGTTGTTTGGAAAGAATCCTTCACTATAAGCAGTACCGTTGTCGTAACGACCTGTTGTGAAAGCGGCGGGCAAATTGGTGTCGCCTTCGAAATCCCATGTGAGGGAATATGCTGGCAAAACGGTTGTTGTAACACTCAATGTGTCGTTAGTGTTGTCAGCATCATCGGGATCCGCCACATAAAATTTCATGTTGTATGATCCTAAATTGGATAGATTGATGCCGGTAAAAGATGCTGTAGCCGTCTGCATGCTTGGAAGACTTGCAATGGTGGCGTTTGTAACAGTTCCATTTATATCGCAATAAACTGTGAGGTTGTTGATAGCGGCAAAGCCCAAGTTTTCTACATCGGCTGTTATGGTAGCCGATGCGTTTGACTGAGATACTGGTCTTACATTGGTGCCTGTAACGGCCAAGTCAACCGAGTCGAGAGAATAAACCTCTATGTCGTCGAGACCCAAACCCCACTCGTCGTAACAATTGTGGTGAACAAAGGCCAATCTCACTGTCTGACCAGCAAACAAATTGAGCGACAACGTATTAGTCATATAAGCATCGCTTGTAAGCATATCATCGGAAACAATTGGCACATAGAAAGAGTCGATGTTGTCGCTGCCCGAAGGAGACACCATAACGGAATACACCTCCGAATAATAATCCTCATCATAGGCGAAATATCCGTACGACAGAACAGCCCCGTTGGCAGGAATAGTTATCTGCGGAGTTATCAGCCAGTTGTCGGGATACAATGCTTCATAATTGTAATCGTCGTACGAATAGGACACCATGTTCTCGTAATAAGAATCGTACTCCCATGTGTAGCCGTCGCCATCGTTGTCGTAATAACGCCAAGCGGTGTCGGGAGCGTTAGTGAAATCCTCGCTGAAAATTGAGGTGGTTTTGGTGAAAAGCGGTGCTTTTTTATGTCTTTTCATCTTTTTCACACCTTTTTTCGTCATTGCAGCCCTTTCCATTGAGGCGTCGCGCTGCAGCTTTTTGTTTTGTGCCATTGTGCTACCACTCAGCACTATGGCCAGCCCTAAAAATAAAATTTGTAATGTTTTTGCCATAATTGAAAGGTATTGGTTAATATTTTGCAAATATACATTTTTTTTGAAAATACTATTGTCAAATCGTAAAACTTTTTTCAAACTATAGAATTTGAAAAAACAACTATTTACAAATCAACCAATTGTCGCAAAAAAAAACGACTATCTTATCTCATCCTGAAATCGATTTTCCGCTCGGATTTGTTTTTGGTCCCGAAAACGCCAAGTCCGCCGCTGATATTGGTGTAAACCTGCACCGGTTCGGTGAAAGGGTTGCCTCGTGAGCCAAGGTAGTTTTCCATGGTTGAGAGGTATTTGTAAAGGCTTTCGCTAACCGACGTCACTTCGACATAGTAGTTGAAATTGGACATCGGAGTACTTACCAAATCGATAACCAAAGTGCAGGTGTCGCCGCTGATATTGGCAGCAGGAAAAGCCAGAAAACGTCCATAGTTGACACTTGGAAAATCGGTGTTGGTGAGCAGCAGCCGCGAGTCGTAGCACGACAGGTTCTCGTTGGGGTTGTCGAGCGCATCCATCACCGAATCGCGATAGACGGAAATCTGATAGTAGGTGCCGCCGGGGTTGTGGTTCATTATCTTCAGCGTAAAGCTCTGCTCCCACTCTTCGTCGCCATGTTCGATGTAGGCATCGGCAATGGTCGGAGCGGTAGTAACGGCCATGGTTTCGGAGATAAGTGTGCCAAATTCCGGCACCTCAGCGGATATTGCCACCACATCGCCGGAGGCAAAGGTGTGGCGGAGGCAATAAACGCTGTCGCCAACCAAGGTCATGAGGTATGGCGTTCCGTTGCAGGTGAGTGTTACCTCGGCATCGGTGAGAGGTGCAAAATCGCCGCGACGCAGGAAGAAAAGACTTTTGCTGAGGTCGGCATAGACCACGGTGTCGCCGTGGGCCACCACGCAGTTCAAAACGGGCATCGGGGCGGTCTCCTCGCCGGAAAACTCCACCTCCTTGATGCAGGAAGTGAGGCCGAGCAATGCGATGGAAATCAGTATAGAATATTGTTTTATGTATTTCATATCCGTTCCTCCCTAAAATTTGTAAGTGTATGCAATGGACGGAATCAACATGAAAACCGACAGTTGCTTGAGTTTTGTGCCGCTGCCGTTCTGGTAAAGCATATACGGGTTTTGGCGGTTGTAGGCGTTGTAAATGCTTATGTTTATGGTGCGTTCACCTCGTTTGAATTTGCGGTAGAAATTGGCGCTGAGGTCGAGGCGGTGGTAGTTGGGCATGCGGTAGTTGTTGCGTTTTTCTACGTAAGTGAGGTAGTCCACCTCGTAGCCACCAAGGGGTTTGTAGTTTTGCAGGCCGAGGGTCATGGCGTTGCCGGTACTGAACACCCACGTGGCGGAGAGGTCTATCTTTTCGGTTGCCTTGAAAGTGAGCACTATCGATATGTCGTGGTGACGGTCGTATTTGGCTGGGAAGGGGTCGCCGTTGTTCAGCGTCTGCCCTTCGCGGTCGAACAGACGCTCGGTTTTGGACCATGTGTAGGCCACCCATCCGCTAAGTCGTCCAACGTCGCGCTTGGCCATAAACTCCACTCCGTACGACCATCCGTCGCCACTGCACACCATATTGTCCCACGTGTCTCCGGCAAACATATACGAGGCTCCATCCTTGTATTCTATCAGGTTGCGCATGTATTTGTAGTACCCTTCGACAGAGAGTTCCACAATATCGGGGAATTTGTAGAAAGCGCCGGCGGCAATCTGGTCGGAAGTCATGGGTTGCACTTTCTCGGTAGCGGGCACCCACAAGTCGTTGGGCATGCTTACGTTGCTGTTCGAAAGCAGATGTATGTACTGCGTCATGTGGGCGTAGCCGGTTTTGAACGACAAGTCATCGTTGGCCAGAAAACGAAGTCCCACCCGGGGTTGCAACGACTGGTAGGTGGTGCCGTTGACGTTGAAAACGGTGTAGTTGGCACCGATGTTGGCACGAAGCCACGACGAAATGTCCCAGCTGTCCTCGAGATAGGTGTTGAGCTCGTGTGCCAAAGTGGGGTCGGGGCCCATGTTGGTGTCGAAATCGGTGCTTTCCAAAACCAGCACGTCGGGGGTGAAAATGTGGTAAGTGTATGTGGTTCCGAACTTTATACTGTGTTTTTCCCACGGGTGGTAATCGAAATCGGCACGTGTGGCAAGGTCCTGAATACCCGATTTGTACTGAAATTCCATCAACGTAACACTGCGGTCGTTGTAGTCTTTCATGTCAAACACGATATTGTTCTTATACCTTGTGTACGAGCCTGTCAGGTTTACAAATAGTTTAGGGTTTATCATATAGTTCCACCGCAGCGAGGTAACGATGTTGCCCCACACGTAACGCATGTCCATATTGCCGAACGCACTCTCTTTCAGTCCGATAGAGATAACGTCGTTGCCGAGATAGAAATTGGCGAACAGGCGGCTGCGGTCGGAGAATTTGTGTGTCAGTTTGGCATTGATGTCGTAGAAATTGTAACCCGCATCAACGTCGGTTTCGGAGAATATCTTTATCGCCGGACGTGTAAAAATATCGAGATACGAGCGACGCGCCGAAAAGTTGAAAGTAGTCTTTTCCTTAATGATAGGCCCTTCTACGTTGATTTTCGCCGAGATGGCGCCTATGCTTGCCGAGCCGTGGTAGCTTTTGTCGTTGCCGTTGTTGGAATAGATGTCGAGTACGCTGGAGAGCCGTCCGCTGAAACGCGCCGGAAAACTGCCTTTGTAGAGGGTTATGTTTTTGATGGCGTCGGGGTTGAAGGCTGAAAAGAAACCGAAAGCGTGGTCCACGTTGTAGAGCGGTATTCCATCGAGCAGGTAGAGGTTCTCGTCGGGACCGCCGCCACGCACGTACATTCCAGTTGTGCCTTCGCCACCCGACTGCACTCCGGGCATCAGCTGAACAGTTTTCAC
>JAFSOU010000039.1 GCA_017443265.1 Bacteroidales bacterium
CTGTTTTTAAATTAATGTTTTCCTTTGCAAATATAGCCATTTTCCTTCAATTCAGGGTTGGGAAATTCCGATTTCTCACCGAAATCGGAATTTCCCAACCCTAGGGCAAATGCCTAACAACAACCTTGTGAACTTTTACAAATAACTAACTAAAATTACAAATAATATGAGTACAAATTACCGCGATGTGATTATACGTAATGGCGCCACACTGAAATTAAAAGCTCAAAAAAATGTATTTCTTGAAAATGGCTTTGAAGTTGAGAATGGTGGCGTTATTGAAGTCAATACAGGAATAAACAATTAAAATATAAATAATTATGAAAAAAGTATTATTATTGATAGCAATGCTGGTTGCAACTTTGACCGCCGCCCAAGCACAGCAAACCTATCAGCCTGTTCCTTTCCCCACCGGCAGGGCTTATTGGTGCGAACGATACGATTCGGTAGGGAATAGAAATGGAATGCTGGACTATTTCCACATCCGTAACACATTCTTCTTAAATGGTGAAGACACTATAATATCTGGTATATTTCACAAAAAACTGTTTTTCTCCTATAATGGAGACACAGCCAACGCAATTTTTTATGGGGGCCTTTACGAAGACAGTTTGCGACGTGTTTGGTATAGTGGGGAAATACCGCCCCATGGCGAAGATGTTCACGTTATCAGTTCAAACAATTATTCCTGCATGCTTTACGACTTTTCTCTAAAAGTCGGAGACACTATCGACCATGAAATAATGACAAATACCGATGCCCAAGTCGTTTCCCTCATCGACACCATCGATATAGGGGGAGTTCTACGCAAAAGAATCCATTTTGAAAATATGGACTTTACTTGGATAGAAGGTATCGGTTCTTCTTTCGGGCTGTTGTATTACAATGGAGAGACACCTACTTGTGACATGTGTCCCAACAATGTGCTTCTCTGCAATATTCAAAACGGGACATTGGTTTATCATTTGAATAATTTGGAAAATAGTGAGTGCTTTTCAACAAACGCTACCATCTCCCCCGAATCCGCCCCCCGCATTGCCGCCTATCCCAACCCCGCCAACGAGCGCGTAACATTGGAGTTCGGCGAGGCGCAGTTCCACACTCTGAGGCTGGTAAACGCCGCCGGCTACACTGTGCTGCAACTCTCCCTCACAGGCCACGAGCCGCAACTCACGCTTCAGCTTAAAGGTATGCCCAAAGGCATCTACTCCTGCATACTCTCCGGCAAGGACGGCACGGCAACGCAGAAAATAGTGGTGGAATAGATTGGAAAACAGAGGTCCTAAATTCAACAAATAAATGCAACACCATTGGGAACTTTGCAGGGCTCTTGCAACATTCTTAATACAGAAACGTATAAAACAATTGATGTGACGGCCTATGCACAAGGCTCATATTTGGTTGTTTTGGTATGTGATGGAGTAAATACAGATAGTAAATTATTTGTCAAACAATAAAAAATAACAGTTATGAAAAAAAGAATAATTTTAATTGGAACAGTAGCGATAATGCTGGCAAGCGTTGTTGCAATTGCATCGTGCAAAAAGGATAAAAATGAAAAGCCTGACACCTCATCCACAACAGTTGTAGAACCGCAAAGCCAGAATCTGTTGGTAACAGACGTGCACCACTCTGATTGCTTAAACAGCGGCGTGGAGAAAAAGGACACTATCGGCGGAATACTTACGCTTGACTGGAACGGAAATAACCTATTTTTTGAATGGCCGGACTGTACAGCCGATTGTGATTTGGACAGCTTTACAGTAGCAAGCAATTATATTGGCGACACTCTCGAAATAGATGTCCGTTCTTTCGGGCAAGGCTCCAGTTGTACGTGCGAATACAATGTTGATGCTACAATAAACAATGTGCCGAGAAAAAGATTTCTGGTAAAAGTTTACTATGGCATAATGGTAGGAGGAAGAAATATGAGAGGCGAACTGTTCTATTCCAAATGGATAAATCTTCATTAAAGCAGCTTTAATTTAAAAGAGAAGCGGGTTGTTTCGGCAATCCGCTTTTTTTTTTCATAGTCTTATTGTTGTTCAAAATACCACCCAACAGAAAATAAAAATCCACAAAAATCACCCCCAAACACACTAAATCCCGATTTTTTTCGTATATTTGCAGATTGTGAGCTTGGTGCCGACAACGATGGCAAAGCCACCTCTAATGCATAAAAAACGAAACACTATGGATTTCAAGATATTGAATTTTACAATATTCTGCATCAACAATGTAGCTACATATCTGAACAGAAGCGCAAAAGACATCTATCATCTTATGCAAGATGCTGATATGATAAACGGCTATATTGTACCATGTTATGATGTGCTCCACACATTCTCTAAAGAGTATATTGTAGAGGATTTGGTTTCGTTTATGCAAAAGAAAGGGGCATTGAAATGACATTGTATCATACATCCACTATAGAAATACGCAAACCGGATTTGTTGCACTCCCGTCCCCGGCTTGATTTTGGTATCGGATTCTACCTAACCCCGCTACGCGAGCAGGCGGAGCGTTACGGCGAACGTTTCATAAGACGCGGCGAAACGGCAATTCTCAACACTTATTTGCTCGACGACGAACGAACCGATTGCTTCCACAAAATTTTTTCTGCATACGACGGCGAATGGCTCGATTTTGTAACGGCTTGTCGCAAAGGTTTACCTCACAAGGCTTACGACATTTTAGAGGGCGGCATTGCCGACGACCAAGTGTTCGATACCGTTGATTTGTATTTTTCAGGAGTTTATACACGCGAACAAGCCCTTGACAAGTTGCAGTACAAGAAACCCAACCATCAGATATGCATCACTTCACAGTACGCGCTTGACAAATACCTGCATTTCCAGTCATCAAAAGAATTATAGCCATGCAAGCCAATCCCACCATATTACAGATGAAATATGCCCGTATCGTAAAACTATTTGCGGAGCAGGCCGAACTATCGTATGAAGAAGCCCTTGGTAAGTTCTACGATTCACAAACATACGACCTTATAAGCAACGGCATTGCCGACATGCACTGTTTCAGCGATGAATATCTTGCGGATGAACTTTTGATTGAATACGGATACAAACAAAAGACTGCCACCTGAATACAGACAACAAAGACTGCAAACACCACATAAAAATCCACAAAAATCACCCCCAAACACACTAAATCACGATTTTTTTCGTATATTTGCAGATTGTGTTGTAAACTTTGGTTTTTGCACACTTTCGGTGCCTACGCGCTGAAAATGAGAATAGTAACGTAAAAAAACAACGTAAAATATGAGAAAAATTCTTGTTTTTGCAGTGATAATATTGAGTCTTGGCGAGGTTTTTTCGCAAAACTTGTCGCAAAGAGCCATCTCGGCACGGATGAAAACTTTCGCCCGTCCCGAATATATGGTCAAGGACATAAAATACTACACCGACACGATGACGGTTATCTCGCTGTCGGAATATGTAATCTACCCCCTCGGAAAACACAGCAAGATAGAGAGTTACGTACACCGCTCGGGTATCGACTGGTACCGCGAGTCGGGCTATCAGAACTTTTTCGACACCTTGCACGTTTCGGTGAACACCCTCAGCCGCCTCGACGGCAGCCACGTGGATGCCTTTATAGCCATCAACACCAACAAGATGGAAATGGTTGACGGCTATATCACCGACACCAACATAGTGCTGCAGAACGGCATCAAGGTGGGCATGACTAAGGAAGAGGTGTTCAGCAAGTTTTTCAGCACCTACCCGAGGGCTTACTTGGCCAATATCAACGTGTTGCGCGTGTCGTCGGGTGCCAACGAAATTTCCGAAGTTTATACTTTCCGCGGCAAGAAACTGAAAAGCATCGGCTTTGTAACACGTTACAAATACTACTAATCGGCGGTCCCTGTCCGCAAATCCCCACCCTTTTTTCCTATGAAACCGCTCGAAGGGAAAACCGGTTTGTATTTTGGTTCCTTCAACCCCATCCACGTGGGGCATCTGGCTATTGCCAACGCCGTGCTCGACGAGGCCGGGCTGCGCGAGGTGTGGTTTGTGCTCTCGCCGCAAAACCCTTTCAAGGAGCAGAAAAACCTCCTGCCCGACCATCACCGCCTGCAGATACTTAAGGTGGCCATCGAGGACAACCCGCGTTTCCGCGCCTGCGACATAGAGTTTTCGCTGCCGCGGCCGTCGTACACCTCGCTCACACTGGCACACCTCGGCGAACGCTATCCCGACAAGGATTTCTGCCTGATAATGGGTGCCGACAACCTTGCCTCGTTCCACCGCTGGCACAACTACCGCTACATCATCGACAACTACCATATCTGCGTGTACCCGCGTGTGGACAGCCCCAAAACACAGTGGGACGACCATCCGCATGTGCACCTCATCAACTCGCCGCTGTTCAACATTTCGTCGAGCTACATACGCGAGTGTATAAAAAACGGGAAATCAGTTAAATACATCCTCACCGACCCCGTGCTGAAATACGTGGAGGAGATGAACTTTTATAAAAATTGAAAGTTGAAAATTGAAAATTGAAAATTAATAGTTGATAGTTGGAAATTGATAGTTTTTAGTTGAAGTTTCAGATAATAATGTGAAGACGTGAAGATATAAAATATAACTGAAAATGCAAACTCAACACTGCAAACTACAAACTAATTGTTCATTGTAAATTGTCAATTGTAAATTAAAATAAAGATGAATGATCATATATCACCTTTTGTTTACGAATACCTCAACGACCTGAGCCAGAACAACAACCGTGAGTGGTTCATGGCCAACAAGGATCGTTACGAGGCCGCCCGCGCCGATTTTCTGGAGTTTGTGGAGGCACTGATACCGGAAATTTACAAGATAGACCCCAGCATCGGGATGCAGAAAGCGCAGAACTGCATGTACCGCATCTACCGCGACCTGCGGTTTTCGCCCGACAAAACGCCTTACAAGACGCATTTTGCGGTGTACATTGCCACTGGCGGGGTGAAACAGCACGGCCGCCCGGGCTACTACCTGCACATACAAAACGACGAGTCGCAGTTTGGCGGAGGCATATACCTGCCCGCCCCCGAACTCCTCGACGCCATCCGCAAGGAGATTTACTACAACACCGATACTTTCAAAGCCATCATAGACAACAAGGAGTACAAAAAATATTTCCCCTCGGTTTTGGCAAAGATAGAGATGCTGAAAAAAGTGCCCAAAGGCTTCGACCCGAAGTTCCCCGACGGCGACTTGCTAAAATACAAACACTATTTCTCCGAAAGCTACATCAGCAACCAAACAGCCACCTCCGAAGGATTTTTGCGGCATGTGGCGGAACTGGCCCGCGTCACACATCCGCTAAACCAATTTATTCAGGACGTAATGTTCGACCTATCGCAACAATAAACATCTACAATAAAGCTCCGAAGGAGCGACGGAACACAAGCGGGGGTGTAACCCCCGTATAAAAAACAAAACAATGTCCGAAATAAAATCGCACAAACGCCCGATGTTCGAGCTATACAGCTTCGAGCAGAAACATCAGCTCTACAACGCCCTCACCGAATTCTGCACCGAAAACCGCAGACAGCTGTTGGACAACAACATACAAAACCGCACCCGACACCTTACCCTTGTTTTGGAGGATATATACCAGTCGCAGAACGCCAGTGCCGTGCTCCGTACCGCCGACTGTTTCGGCATTCAGGACGTGCATGTGATAGAAAACCGCTACGAGTACCAGCTGAACCCCGACGTGGCGCTGGGCTCCTCGAAATGGGTGGACTACTACCGCTACAACCGTCAGGGCGAGGACAACACCCGCACCGCTTTCGAGCGCCTGCACCAGAAAGGATACAAAATAATAGCCACCCTGCCCCACGAAAACGACGTGATGCTGGCCGACTTGGACATATCACAACCGACAGCCCTTGTGTTCGGCACCGAGCTTACGGGACTTTCGCAAACGGCCATCGACCTCGCCGACGGCTACGTGAAAATACCGATGTACGGATTTACTGAGAGTTTCAACATATCGGTGTCGGCGGCGCTGTGCACTTTCTACCTAACGGAGAAGATGCGCTCCACCCCCGGCCTGGACTGGCACCTCACTCCCGACGAGCAGATGGACGTGAAACTCGGCTGGGCACGGCAGTCCATCCGCGACGCCAGCCGCCTGATGCGCAAACTGGCCACAGACCTCGACTTGCCGGAAATACTGATTTAGTTGAAAATTGAGAGTTGAAAGTTGAAAGATAGGGCGGTTGCCGGACAATTTATATGTAATTGAAAATGTAGGGGCGTAATATTATGGCGGCCTTTTTTAGTTATGAGTTGGGCGGCCCTTTGACAAGCTCAGGGACTGCGATAAAGTTGATAGTTTATAGTTGAAAATTGAAATAAAATTTCTCGCAGAAATAGCAGAATAAAAGTTTCCACTCCGCGAGGGGGCAAGGGGAAGTCTGACAACTGACAACCGACAACTGACTACTGACCTCTCAATCCTTTATCTTGGTGAAAGTTGCCTTTACTACAGTGTCGAGGATTTTACCGTCGTCGATGTTGCCGATACCGTAATTAATCTTCACATATCCTTTTTTGCCTCCCTTTTCCACTATCTCGTTACCGGAGCAGCGGAACCATTCGGCGGTTTCGAGTCTGTCGCTTTTCACAAGATAGCGCCATTGTTTCTTGTACCAAGTAAACACCCTATAGGTGCGCCACTGCGACGACACTCCCGTGTTTAGGTACCCCCACTCGTCGATGCCGTTGCCATCCAAATCGCCCTCGAACACAAGCTTGGGTTTGCGATGTGCGGCGGCATGGAGTTTTACCTCGGGTATGGTCTTACGCGACGAAACGGCGTAGTATTCCACGTTGGATGTGGTGTCGTCGGTCTTCACTTCACGTGATTCTACATGCAGGGTGTCGATGCCCCGACCGGTAAACTTACCCCAGATGGTGTCGCGCTCGTCGTGCCCCGCAACGGAGTTGAGGCATTGCGGCAGGTAATCGGCCAAAAACGACATCCCCAACGAGTCGAGGCTCATATCTTCGGGTACCTCGCTGCCCTGTATATATAATATATCGCCGGGAGCGGACGACTGTTGTTCCGTTTTGTTGCAAGAAATTGTGAGCATCGCAACAGTTGTAAACATAACAACTGCAATCGTTTTGAATATCAACACTAGTTTTTTCATTTCTATAAGTTATTTCACAAAAGCTTGATATGATTGTCTATCTGTGGTCCTGCTCAGTGTCGCAGAAAGTGAGATAGATGTAGTCCTCGGAAAGAGTGGTTTTGTTGTGGCTGCACCATTGTTTGACAAGTGCATTGACGCAGAGGCGGTAGTAACGGTCGCGTTTTTTGTCGGTGATGTCCCAATGGTCCCAGTCGTAGTACTTGTAGCTGAAAATGGCTTCCGCCTCGGGCCACAGGAGGACGTATTTAAGAAGGAAAGCCTTGTCGGTGAGTGTACGGTCGGATGAGGATGAGATGATTTTGTCGGCCAACTCGCGAACTTGCGTGTGGGTGGTCTTCATATTTGCCTCATAATACAAGTCGGGAAGCGTGTTCACAACACCGTAACAATACTGGGTGAGCGGCCATCCCTGAGACTGAGTCATCTGGTACATGGCCACTGCGTAGGCATAGCGTGCATTGTCGCGCAATGTTGGGTCGGAACTATTGGAGTAATCCTGCAGTTGTTTCATTATCCGACAGAAATTGAGCTTAGTAGGTTCTTCGGCGTATAGCTCGGCGGGCAAAATGGGCAGGTCGTAGCGTCCCTGCCTGTAGTTGGTAATCCACTCCTCGCGGAACGGGTTGTGTTGGGGCAGGTATCCGGCAATGTTCTGCGACATAAGGAATTTCGCCGGCACTTTGGTTAGATATGCGATAGCCGAATCCCACTGCGCCATGCGAAGGTATTTGGTACCCAGCAGCTCGTTGCAGAAATCGAGGTCCTTGTATCCGTTGGAAAGAAGGAACTTGTCCATGTCGCTCTTGCCTTTGGTGTTGATGAAGGCCATGTACTTTTTTAATGTCTCGGGACGTGCGGTGTCGGCATAAACGAAAAAGCGCGTGCTGTAGTCGGTGCGGGAGCCCTCGTGGTAGAAAAACTGTCCGCTGGCGGGGTCGTGGAAAGCTCCCCAAGCAACGGGGTCGGCATCTTTTGGAAGGGGTTTGATTTCGACTTGATGAGTGTTTCCCGTGGCTTCGGCGAACATATTTAGATAGGCCAGGCATCGCTCAGGCTGACCGAGTTTTTCGAAATGCGACACAATCTCGACCAAGACAACACGTTTGAACACTTTCATCCGGAACTGGGCTAGTCCCTCGAAATTTTCGAAACACATATAATGCTCTACACAGTAGTATTTGTCGGACTTCACCTTGGAAACGAGCCATTTCAGGTCGGGGAGAAGGGCTTTCTCGTAGGCTTTGCCGGTGGTGTTGTCGGCGGCGAGGAACACCGTACGCATCAGGCGGACGTTCTCTTTCACGGCATCGGTGCCTTTCATCTTGGAGGCTTCGTTTATCAGTTTTAGGGCTATACTCTTATTGCCACCGATATATTCCATTGCGGCCTGCGCCGATTTCCAAAGGGCGGGATTGTTGGTTTTGCCGTCGGCAAGGACCTCGTTGGCAAGAGCGTCGAACTCGTTCTTTTTCTTCATAGTAGTCACCTGATCGGCCATTCCTAAGTCTCTGGCATTACATTTGTCGAAATAGGCATTGACAATCTGCTGAACGATAAATTCCAGACTCGGGCAGTTGGGCTGGTTACGGTACACCTGCCTCAGCACGTCGATGTCGTAGTGGAGCCATTTCTCGAAATAGCCTATCTCGGCGAAAGCCACAGAGGCCTCGGCTTCGCGGTCGGTGTAGTACAACGCCCCGGCATAGTAGCTCTTGCACTGCGTACGCAACGAACTTTCGGGTATGGCGGAGCCGTATTTCTCCCACACGTCGATACAAAGCTTGAAACTTGCAGTATGGAACGCCCTGCGTATCAGCTGAAAAGCGAAACGGTCGCGGAGACCCTTGTCGTTGCATTGGGATACAGTGTTGATATTCAATTTGTTGGAAACAAAGGAACTCGACTCTGTGTGCGTTTCCTTGCTGGTGGGGTAGTACCATTCCGACGTGTTCCAGCTATAGTTGTCGGGGGCATTCACAATGCTCCAGTATTTCAAAGCCAGAGTGTCGTTCTTTTCGATAAGGTATCCGAAAAACTTGTATCGCGACGACGGCAGCTGTCCGGAATAGATGGCCTCCTCCACATCCTTGGCAGAGACTTTCTTGTTGACGTATTTGTACCAAAAATCGATGTTCTCGGCACGGAATTCCTTGTCGGTACGGGCTTTCCACTCGGTATATTTTTCTTCGGGATAGCCCAGATAAAAGATATAATGCTCGTTGGGGTCCATGCGGAAAAAACCGCCGCAAGCCATAACACGACAAGCTGAAAACAGCAGTATCATACTAACGGTAAAAATCGGCAATCTCATCTTTTGAATATTTTTTAATTTGTTGCGAATCAAGGTGGTAAAGAATAATATTGGAGTTATGCCCACGGTTTTTCCGCAGCATTTCCTTCACTTCCAAAATAGTTGAGGCAGCCACACTCTCGCACCTTATATATATATCCGGCTCGCCTTCCTGCTTGCGCAGATAAGTGTTGTTGCCCAATGGCTTAAAAGTGTTTGTGTCGGAAAAATCGTACTGTCCGTTGTCAAGCCGAAGGAAATTTTTGTGTCTGTCGAACTCCACATTCCACGAATAAACGGGCAGTGCGAACGAAAGTGGCAGGTCGTAGCTTTTCAGGTATTTCATATAAGGTTCCACGTCATCCCGGTCGAGTATGGAGTTTTTTGTACGGAAATCCCTGAAATTGCCCGTGTTGTAGCACATCAGCACCCCCTCGTCGACAGGCGGCGGCGGTTGTTGCAGCTGGTGCAGACGTATGGTGGAAGAGATGCGGATTTCCTCGAAATAATATACAAGGCTGACACGTATTTCCTCAAGAAAGGCGAAAAAGCTGTCGCGTGTTGTGCCTGTCCAGTCGCAGTCGAACTGCACCTCGTTGGGCGCGATGTGGTATGAGTCGCACATAGCGTACAGGCGGCGGGCTAACAATTTGGCAAAATCGCGGTAATGCACTATGGCCTGCGGAGTGATGAACACCGTGGGGACTATCTCAACGCCCTGAGGAAAAGTGTCGGCAAAATCGATGGTTGCCACCGGGACACATTTCTCCACCGACATCGTGTCAGGATTCAAATCTACATCAAAAAAACGGACATACATTTTATTTACGCCATTCTCGGAAAGGAAAGCACGTTCAGCAGAGTCGAGTTTGAAAGTGGTACGCCAGTAATAAACACCGTTGAACGGCTCTATACCGCTGTCGGGACTGCCGCCGCAACTTGTAGCCACAATGGCACCGAACAGCATAAACAACGTTGCCACAGTTTTTTTCAGTGTTTTTACAAGCATTTTCTACCTTATTTAGACTGTTGCAAATTTACACAAAAAAAACGAATTCGACAAAAGATATTAAATATCCGTTTCTCGCAACGATATCATCTCTAAAAATCGGCAATCCACCGCTCTATTTGTTCGGCCTTGGCACTGAGGTCGGCAATGCGGCCGTCGAGAAAATCCTCGCTGTACTTGGTGTCGCAAAAGCCGTTGCCGCGGGCCATATAGGCGTCGCTGTCCAAATCGCTCTCCACCTCCTGATAGTTGGCAATGAGCTGTTGTATTTCTACAAGTCTGTCTTTCAAGTCATCCAAACTGGCTTGGAAAGGGAGCGTTTCGCCGGCAAAGCAGAAAGTCTTTTTCATCGGTTGTTATTTGATTATCTCGAACATAGTGCGACGGTTGTTGGCACGGCCCTGCTCGGTGTCGTTGGTGTCGATGGGACGTGTTTTGCCGTAGCCCACCGAACGCACACGCTGACGGTCTATACCTTTGTCGAACAAGTAGTTGGCCACAGCATTGGCACGGTCCTCGGAGAGTTTCTGGTTCATGGCATCGGAACCCACATTGTCGGTATGGCCGCTTATTTCGATGCGTATGTCGGGATTTTTCACCATAAACTGCACCAGCTTGTTAAGTTCGGCCACCGACTCGTTTTTCAGCTCGGCGCTGCCTGTTTCGAAGAAAATATTTTTCAGCACTATGCTCTCGCCAATTTCGATGGGTTTCATAAAGATGTTCACCAAAAAAGGCTTGTCGGGGGTGCCGTTCTGCAGCTCGATGTTTTCGGAGTAGAAAAGGTATTTGTCGCACGAGATGTTGATGGCGTAGTTGCGGTTCACCGGCAGGCTAATCAGAAAACTACCGTTAACGGGGTCGGAGCTTGTGGTGGCAATCTCCTTGCCGTCGGCCACGTCTATCACACGCACTGTGGCTGCGAGCTTGGCGTTGGTTTTCTGGTCGCACACTATGCCTTTCATATAGGTAACTGCCAATGGCTGAGCCTCTTTGTACAGTTCAAACTGATAAAGGTCGAGGCCGCCGAGCCCTCCTGCCCTGTCCGACGAGAATATTGCCGTGGTTCCCGAAGGGCTCACTATCATACTTGCGTCGTCGTCCTTGGTGTTGATGGGGTAACCGAGGTTTTTTGGTTTGCTCCAAGTGTTCTCGTCTATTTTACGGGAGTAATAGATGTCGAAACCGCCCATCCCTTTATGGCCGTTGGAGGCGAAGTAAAGTGTCTGGTCGTCGTAGTGGATGAAAGGGCATTTCTCGTCGCCGGGGGTGTTGATGCTGTCGCCGAGGTTGATGGGCTCCGACCAGCGTCCGTTGCGGAACACGGTTTTCCAGATGTCGTTGCCGCCTTTTCCGCCACGGCGGTTCGAGGCAAAATACAGTGTCTTTCCATCGATGGAGAAGGAAGGCTGTGTCTCCCAACCGCCTGTGTTTACAGGATTTCCGAGGTTGCGCGGTGCCGACCATTTGTCGCCTTTGAGCGTGCACAGGTAGAGGTCGCAGCTGCCCTGCCCGCCTTTGCGGTCGCAAGCGGTGAAAAACATCACGTGTCCGTCCTGCGACACACACTCGGCGCCCTCGTTGCCGTCGCTGTTGAGCGGTGCGGGCATACGTTCGGCGGCAGTCCACTTGCCGTCTTCTTTGATGGCTACAAAAAGGTCTTCCTCGTTGGTTGCGGGCTGAGCTTCGCGCGACGGCACCTTGCGGGTGAACACAAGGGTCTGCTCGTCGGCGGTGAGCGACGGCAGGTATTCGTCGTAGCGGCTGTTCACGGCAGCGCCCATATTCTTGGGGTCGAAGGGCACCGGGTGGGCGTAGGCCCAACGGCGGAAGGCTATCTCCTCAAGGTTGAAAGTGGCAAGACCTATGTTCTTTTTGTCCTTTTTCTCGTAAGAGAGGAATTTGCGGTAGCTGGCCTCGGCTTTGTCGTTCTCCCCGGCTTCTTTGTAAATGTCGCCGATGCGGAGCCACACAATAGGGTAATAGCTCTCGTTTATCAGGGTGGCTTTCTCGTAGTTCTGAAGGGCTTGTACGGTGTCCTTGGAGTCGAAATAGAAATCGCCCAGTGTCAGCGGCACTTCGATAAAGTTGGGGTCTATTGTCAGCACTTTCTCCAACTCCAGTATCCCTTGCTTGAACTTGCCGCTGTACAGCACATTCATAGCTTTCTCGAACTGGTTTATGGCTTTTTTGTTTTTGGAGTAATAACTGTTCTGGGCAATTCCAGACATTGCGACGCACATAGCTATCGCAAAAAACAAGAGGCATTTTTTCATAAAAAGACAGTTTTTTGTGGGTGAGTGTCCGCTTTTACAGATAGCAGTTGTACACGAAGTTCTTTATGCGAGGTTTCACAAAGTCGCGTTCTTCGATAAAGGCCAGATGCCCCACTTTGTCGAGGAGCATTATTTCGGAATATGAGGGCAGTGTGGCCTGGGCCATTGCCAGTTCCACAGGGATACGCGGGTCGTTTTTGCCGTAGATGAAAAGCACCGGCATGTCGGCATTTTCCAGCACCGATAGCCTGTCGGGGCGGTCGGCCATACCGCGTTGGGCTGCCTCTATGCTTTCGAGGGTTGTCTCGATGGATATGTCGCCAACCTCCTTAATCTCGCTGTGCAGTGTGGCGCGTTTGCTTTCGTCGAACAGAGCTGTAACGAAATTGAGGATAAAACCGGGACGGTTGATCTTGGCCAAATCGATTGTTTCAAGCCTGTTTTTTACCACTTCGTTGCTGTCGGCCATGGCGTGGGAGTGCACAAGCCCGAACCCGCGCAGCATATATGGGTATTTCTCGGCGAAAGCAAGAGTTACGTATCCGCCCATCGAATGTCCGAGCATAACGCACTGCTCCACTTTGGCAGTGTCGAGGACGGCTTTCACAGCCTCGGCCATAAAGTCCATGGTATGCACCGGACCGTAGGTGTCCGACCTGCCGTGTCCGGGCAAATCGATGGCTATAACACGCATATCACGCATATAGGAATAGGTGTAGGTGGCCCAAATCTCCAGACTGTTCATAAAACCGTGAAGCAGCACCAACACTTTGTCGCCCTGCCCCTCGTCCTGATAATGAATCTGTTTGCCGTTGAACGTTATGCTTTTATATATCATATCTACGTATATTTCTGATTACAAATATATTACTTGAACAAAAACAATCCAAGTGCCAGTTTTTGACATTGGCAAAAATACATTAAATAATAGTAGGAAAAACGGAATTTGCAAAAAGAAATTCCCAACACATTGTTAATAAATAAGATAGCGTGTGCTATTCTTCAAAGAAAACAATTTCGACAGGCTTCACCGATGAATTCTTTTTGAAATTCACATTGCCGTAGCCGGATGCCACCACTCTGCCGGGGTCGATGTAGAGTTTCGACAAGGCTTCTTTCAAGACGTTGCTGCGTTCGAGCGACAACTCGTAAGCCTGTTCAGGGTCAGGAGCGGAAACATTGTTTATCACCTCGACTTTCAGGTTGCGGTTGGCTTTCAAAAGCGTGGCAATATGCATCAACTCAAAATCGGAGATGGGGAGCAATTTGGCGGTGCTGTCTTGGAACTGCACTGTGGCAAGGGGTATGCGCGTATGATTTGCAACACAGGCTTTTATACTGAATGCCTGCGGTTCCACCGATGTGCCGTTCTCTCCTCCAATCATGATAAGGGGGTAAAAATAGCCTTTCGAAGAGCAATTTACGATATAATCTTTCTGCGCAAAGATGTCGAACTTGAACGATGAAATGGTATCTTTCATACTGTAATGATGCTCTTCTACAG
Source organism: Bacteroidales bacterium (assembly GCA_017443265.1). GTDB lineage: Bacteria > Bacteroidota > Bacteroidia > Bacteroidales > P3 > UBA1219. Next base: position 14,257 of record JAFSOU010000039.1, read on the forward strand.
CGGTCTGCACATCAACTACGTCAATCTGCAAATCGGGCAAGTTGTTTATCCGGCGACAGTTTACAGAGGCTGTCAGGAAAAAGCTGCCAGTGCCGTGCTTTGTTTTGCAACTATACAGGGCATAACGCTGCATCGCGGGGCTGTTGGAGGTGAAATAGAGTGTGGTTTCGTCGGGAGAGAGCGAGAGTGTGGCTTCTGAAAAACCGGTGTTGGCTATTTTTCCGATGTTCACCGGCTCGCTCCATTCGGTCCACGAACGGGTGTTTTTGCGTGTTGACATATATATGTCGTAAAATCCCATCCCTCCGGTACGGTCGGAGGTGAAATACAACGTGGTGAGATCCTTGCTAAGCACAGGAGAGCGTTCGCTGAAAGCGGAATTCACCACCGGGCCGAGGTTTATGGGCTTGCCCCAGCCTCCTTTCACACGGGGTATGTAATAGATATCGGTGGCAAGAGCAGTGTCGCCGTGGTAAAGGGTTCCCGACTCGTTGACATTGTATCCGCCTTTGCGGTCCGACACAAAGAGCATTCCCATTCCGTCGGGGGTGAAAGAGGCGTCGCCGTCGTAGTACAGCACGGTGTTCAGCCCTTCTATCTCGAGGTCTTTCAGTTTCCACACTCCGTTTTTACTTGTCGCGGCAAAGATGTTGCCGTTCTGCCCTACCAGCATTGTCTTTTCGTTGGCAGAGAGACTGAAAAATGTGATGTCTATCCCGTCGGCAGTGTCGAACACCACATCGGTTTCGGCTGTTTTCGAACCTTTCTGCGGTTCGATGCACACTATCTGAGTTCCGATGTTGGACTCTTTGTTCACTATTATCTTTCCCGAACGTGTCTGGAACGGATGCGACAGATTGCCGCGTACAGAGCAAACCTCTGTCGGTTTCACTTTCACGTTTTCGGAGAGTATATTCTTCAGTTCCAAAAACTTGGCATTTTGTTTATTTTCGAAACAAATCTCGTTCTTATCCATAAAGGCTATGGCGGCCTTCCAGTTGGAATGCACCAAGTATGGCTGTATCAGGCGTTGGAGTATCACAAAGTTGATGCCTTTTCCCATATATTTTTTCAGCCAGTCGGAGTTTTTGTTGGCATCCGCCTCGGAAAAGGGCTGCATAAAAGGTATTTTGTCTATCTCTACCGCAATCTGTTTGTCTTCGTCGATACGAAATTTGAACGGGAATTCGGGATTCTTTTTCTCGAAAAAGAGAATGGGAGCAAGGTTGCCTTCGCTCGCAAAGCGCTCGTAATAAGCCCTATACACGTCGTTGTAATGCTCGTCGGCATCAAATTCGGTAAGGTAGATATGCAGGGCATCGCTGTTCTGACGGTCGATAATCATTGCCACAAGGCTGTCCCTTGCCTGCTCGCTGATGGAGAGTTCGCTGTATTTCTGGGCAAAATCGGCATACTGGCGAGGGGTGGAGAGTGTGTAAAACTCTTTCACCACAAGGGTGTCGAGGGCCGAAAGCACCGAGGTATATTTGTCGCTCGAAGGGTAGCGGCGCAAAAAACGGATATACTCATCGGATGTGTTTTTCTCCACTGCCGTGCGGTAGTTTATTTCACATTTCTGGGCTTCGGCCAGCTGCTTTATTTCGGGATAGTCGTATTCGGCCAAAATTTCATCTACGCTTTGCTCCGTAGTGCAGGCGTTTATCCTTCCTTTGAGCAATTGTTTAAGGTTTTCCACTATCGTGGAGCGGTTATATGTGTTGGCGGGGTTGTCGAGATATTCCTTGTAGGCTTTTTCGGTGTTCAGCTCTATGGCTTTGTTGTACGAGTAAACGCTCCGCTGCTGTGCCAATTCTTTGACTATCAATTTGTCGTCGGGAAAAGCGCGCATAAAAGCCTCCGTTTCGTCGGGCTGAACCCCGTTTTTGACATATTTGCGGGCCTCATCGATAATCATCTGTCGTCGCTGACGCAGTCCCACTATGGTGAAACCTCTCTTTATCAAACGGTTCACCTCGCGGTAACGTTTTTGGTCGCCAATCATCGCCCTGTAGTGGGATTCGGACACTTGTATATAGTCCATGGCCAATGGCAGGTTGCGCATCGGGTTGTCGGGCTCGGAATAGAAATAGGCAAGGGCTGCTATGTTGGCAACATCCTCGGGCGAACGCAGGTAGTTGTCGTGAAGCTTGGCGTACTGCTTGCGATAATGCTCAAAACGGGTGGTGTCGTCCTGGGCAAAGGTGCCAAAATAGGAGGTCAGCAAAAATGCAAACAGCGAAAACGATATAAAATAACGTAACAAACGCATTATCAAACCTTTGAAGTATTGGATTGGAGGTTAGTTCAGTGTTATGGATTTCATTATCTGCTCGAACTCGGCCTGCTTTTGGGCAAACGACTCTTCGGTGGTTTCCAGACGGAACTCCACCAAGGTGGATTTGTTCACAAAATAAAGCATATAGAACTTGTTCCGCATGACACTGTCGTCGTCCTTGTACAATCCCACATAACCGATTGCGTCCTTGCAGGGCAGTAAAGGCGATTCGTAGAAATCGTCAACAATGATGAAGGGCTGTTTCATAAAGCGCCGCATGGCGAAATCTACGGAGTTGTCCTTGCCGATATTGTTTTTCACATAAACACGTAAAAACGGCAGTGTGGTGTCGTTGTCCTTCGAAACCACTGGCACACTCGAATAGAGGTAAACATGGGTGTTGGCATCGACATTCACCGTTTCGAGATATTTCCATTTGCCTTCGGGCAATGTGAACTGAAAATTGGATTGCGGAAGCGTTATTTGTGCAAAAAGAGGTCCCGCTGAACCCAAAAACAAGGCCACTGCTATGGCCAATATATTTAATTTATTACGCAATATGCTCATTTTCAAATATTTTTAATCCCTCGCACGGGGAGATACATTTTGCAAATTTACGTGTTTTTTCACAAAAAAACAAGTGCCACATAATATGACACTTGCTTTGTTCTATTCTTACGGCCACAGCTACCGCAGTACCTGGATGGCTCCGCTACGCTGCACATCGCCGTTGTGTCCCTTGCCGATGAAATGATAGAAATATGTTCCCGTAGGCACTTCGGAAGGATCCCAGAAATCGCTGGGGTCGGAGATATTCTTCTTGTAATACAAGCGTTTGCCCATTGCATCGTAGATGGAGAGCTCGAAAATCGGGAAACCGCCGCCGTCGATAAGGTTCTTTATCTCAAACACATCGTTGATGCCGTCGCCATTGGGTGTGACGGTGTTGGGAAACTGCAGGAAGTCGTTCACTATCTGGATGGTATGTTCCACTGTGTCGCGGCACTCCACTATATTGCCGGTAGGACTTGTATTGTTGGCGAATGCTATCAGTTTCACCTTGTACAATCCTGGCAGCTCGTCGATATCGCCCTCCCAAGTGTAGGTGGTGTCCTTGGCAGCAAGTGTGGTAACGGTGATGTTCTCGTTTTTGTCGTACTGTATCTCATACAGATAGTGGTTATCGGGCAGGTCGGGGGTGGTTTTGTTCTTCAGCTTAACTGTGGGTTCCTGAACGCGCGGGAAAGCGGGATTCCAGCCAAACTCAGCCTCAGGGCTGGCAAACACGCGCACCAGACCGGGGTAAATCAGCGAGTCCTGACATCCGTTGTCGGTGATGGCGTAGAGTCTCAGACGGTACTCGCCTGCGGCATACACGTGCTGCGGCGATTTCTCGGTGGAGATGATGCCGTCGCCGAACTCCCAGCGGTAGTGGGTGGCGTTCATACTTGTGTTGTCCACCTTAAGTATAAAGGGCGAGCATCCTTCGAGGGGATACACGTTAGTCTCGAAATTGGCCGTGGGCTGCGGCGACACTTCTATAACAACGGTGTCGCGGGTGCGGCAGTAGATGCCCTCGTCGTGGTTGGTAACCTCCACCTCGTAGGTGGTGGTCTGTCCTGTGAAGGCCGGGGTTACTATCACCTGAGTGGTGTCGAAAGTGGGCTCCCACATAAAGGAGTAGGTAGGCAGATGTGAGTGGGCGTCGCCGGCGTCGAGGCGCACCTGCTCCACATCGCAGATGGTACGGTCGCGGCCAAGTTTAGGCTGCGGGTTCCACACGGTGGTGATGGTGGTGTTGGTGTCCCACACACATCCGAACTCATCCACAATACGTATGCCCACTGGGAATGTGCCGGCGCTGTCGGGGGTATAGATACGTGCCTGTGAACCAGTCAATATATCCATCTTAACTCCCTGCCCCGGTGTCCAGATAATGGTGTCGATACCTACTTGGTACTCGCAGTCGGAAATCTGTATGTTGCACAAGTCCATACTCCAGCTGAACACCCAGCCGTTGTCGCTGCCCCACTGGTCGCAAACCTCGATGGCCCATTGGCCGTTGAGTGGGCAGCCGACCAACGACGAAAAATCGTCGGTGGGCACATAATAACCCGATTTGTTGGCATAGTCGCTGGAGTCGGTGGTGGAAAAAGTCTTGGTGCCCGCAGGACCATAGGTGCTTACAAATCCTGCCGGTATGGCGGCGAAATTGTGTGTTACGTTTACGCTAGGGCCGTTGTTCACGCATCCGCGGCTGTTGTCGTAGTCGCTGTTGAGCGACCAGCAGTAGTTCCAGCCCACACCATAGGGATTGTACACCGAATCGCACGCTTGTGTAAGTGGCGGATGGTACTGGCTTGTAGTACCGGTGGAGCCATCCCATGTATGGTGGTCGTTGCCTCCGTATGGCAAACCCATGAATTTGCCGCCGCCACCTCCGCAGGTGCCCGAGGGCTGTGCCTTAAGCATAGCCTGACTTCCGTTGGGACACACAATGGCGATGCTTATATCGCCCATATACTCGTGCTCCATATTAACACAGATGGAGCAGATATCCTCCTTCGATTCCAACTTTTTGCCCGAAGGGAACTGGTTGAATGTAACCGGCGCTTTATAGCACTGTACAGCACAATAAGGGCCGTCGGGGATGAAGGTGCGCACCCAGTTGGTGGCTGTTGCCTCGTTTTTGAATTCGATTTTCGATATGTTGATGGTTGAGTTGACGCTGTAGCCCACATCGATAGGCAACGAGATATTATTGCATATCGTACGCAGCGGGTAGATGGTTTTTATGGGGTTCTGCGCCACACGCACACGCACCTGTTCGAGCTGCGTGGAGGCACATAGTTTTTTGTCGGTAATCATCAGGTTCACTGTGTAGCAGCGCACATCGGGAAAACGGAAACCAGCTTCGGTGGCGCCTCTAGCGTAAAGCGAGTCGTCGGGAGTGAACGACCATTGGAAAGTAGTTGAGGAGTCGTCGCCGGTATAGTAGCCGAAATCGGTGGCGTAAACACCGTGCGCCTTGAGCAGTATGCTGTCGTTTTTGCAGATGTCGATGGTCTTGTAGTACATAGTATCCACACCGGTCTCGTTGGAATCGAGATCGAAAGTCATCTTTGTTTGCAATGCAAGCCTCTGTCCGTTAACTATTTTAAAATAAGTATCTTCGATAACGGGATAGCTGTTCTCGCAAGGGAATCCGCATATTACGTTAATCTCGAAACCTGTGCCATTATTGTTGTCGTCGTTGGTTTTGAAACGCACAGTAAGACAACCTGTTGTATTGTTTGTGGTAGGATACACTCGTTTGTTGAGCATGGAGTTGCTGTTGTTGGCTTTTATTATAAGCCTGTCGGATGTGGAAGGGCCGTCGTAGACGAAGATAGTGTCGCTCGGGTCCACATCGAAATTGAGGAAGGTGAAACCCATGCGGTAGGAGTTGAGCTGGCAGGTGCCGCAGAAAGTAATGTGGTAATCCTTGCCTGCTGAATAATCGCCGTTCACACCGCCATCGTCGTAGAGGAAGGCGCCCTCGCTGGTGATAGTGATTGACTGCCCATTGGTGGTGGCGTTGAGGTTGTATGTGGGTGCTTGGCTGCGAGCCACATACGCCATCAGGAGCATTACTATGAATAATATTTTTTTCTGCATCTTTGTTTTCCCTTTCGTACTAATTGTTTTCTATCCGCGCACAGATTCCGAAAATGGTGTTGATGTCCCTCAGCACCAGATACTTAATACCGTTGCCCACGTTCACACGGAAATAGATGAAATCGTGGTAGTGGCGGTACTGGAAATCGTCGAAATTGTAGGCGTAGTAGCTGAAGGTATTGCGGTCGATGCTAGCGTTCTGCGGCAGATTTTGTCCCGTAGCTTTGCTGCTGACGTCGGAGATGTTGTACACCACTGCGTTTTGCGGCAGGGTGTCGGACCAATAAAAGGCGTTGTAGGCAAAATGGCAGTAGTGCTGGATTTTCTGCTGCGGTTGCTGTTCGTAAACCCCCGGCACGGAGGCAAACTTGGGACGCACGAGGCTTTCGCAGTCCTGTGCCACGCAGGTGTTCACAGCGGCTATCACAAAAACAGCCACAACACACCACAATTTGTTACGCTTATTACCTTTCAGCATATTTCTTGTTTTATTTTTCAAATACGTAAGCCGAAGCAACTACGCCGCAACGCCGTATAGCACAAAACATTACGCGCAAAAACGGCATTTTTTCGCATAATTACTCCAAGGCACAAAGATACGTTTTTTTTCTGAAAAAAACAAATTTGGGTGAAAAGATTTTCAGATTGTCGGATTTTCAGATATTCAGATTGTATGAGTTCCGAACTCCAAATTAAAAAAAAAGTATCTTTAATAAGGAACACGAATAGCACGAATTAACACAAATATTTGTGAGATTCGCGCTATTCGTGATCAAAAATATATATGTCTATGTAAAAATATAAATTTTCAATTTTCAACTTGTCCGGGCTCACACCTATTTCTTTATCACAAAACTGCGGGATGTGATTTTGCCGTCGGCGGTTTGGATGCGAAGCACGTAGGAGCCGTTTGGATAGTCGGACACGGGTATCACCACCTTGCCCGAAACTGCATCTTGCGAATTAACCTGCTGTCCGAGTGTATTGTACATCGTTACGTTGGTAAGGTTTTCGCTCTCCACCACAACCTTTTCGGCTGCGGGATTGGGATAAAGCTTCACATTGACAGCCGAAGATTGCGCAATACCAACGGTTTGTTCGCCTTTCAAATCCATGCTCCATCCGAAAAGCCAACCGTTTTCTGATGACCAAAGATCGCAAATCTTTATTGCCCACTCACCGTTCAGAGGACATCCTACCAAAGAAGAAAAATCGCCAGTTGGCAAATAATAGCCCGATTTGTTGGCATAGTCGCTGGAGTCGGTGGTGGAAAATGTTTGCATACCTGCCGGACCAAACGAACTCTGAAATCCTTGTGGCAAAGAAGCGAAATTGTATGTTAACTGAATATAATTGCTTCCGCCAATATATCCTCTACTTTTGTCGTACTCATTGTCGAGCGACCAGCAGTAGTTCCAGCCAACGCCGAAGGGGTTGTAAATTGAGTCGCTCTCATGGTTTGTCGGGTCCCAAGTGTGATGGTTGTTGCCTCCGTATGGCAGGCCCATAAATCCACCCGAACCACTGCGAATAGAATCTGTGCCAAGATCTCCTTTAAGAACTGCCTCGTTACCATTCGGACACACTATTGATATCATCAAGTCTCCCATATAGGAATGTTCCATATTCACACAAATGGAGCTGATATCCGTTATGGATTCCACTGTTTCGCCCGACATAAACTGGTTGACCGTTACCGGAACGATAACGCAGGAATCGGAATTTGGGGTTTGGGGAGCATCTGGTATGAATACTCGTCCAACATGATTTACTTGGCTGTATGCGATGCCAGCCAACAAAAGCATTGCTACGAAAGAAAGTTTTTTACACATAATGGTTTTCTCCTTTTCATAATGCGGACTTCTTGTTTTACATTATTATTTGCCAATTTAAACAGTTCCGCCGAAGTCCTTTAAACGAAACAAGTAAATCGACACTGCAAATTTACATTTTTTTTCCTATTAAACAAAAAAAATTTCAACAATTTTACAGGGGGGGGTAATTAGTTGATAATTAAGAATTTGCAATTGATGATTAATGGTAGGGATTTGTATTTTGCATCAAAAGATTGACTTTTGGGGTGCAAAAAAGCGTAAAATTGCGATTTTCGTTTTTACAAATTTGCATTTCAAGCAGGATATTTCGCATTGGTTTTGATGAGCACTTTGGCACGTCTCTACAAAAATCCAATCACTCATCACCTTTCACTATTCACAAAAATTTCGTATCTTTGCAAATGGCTATGGCAAGGTCGCCTATTGCCAACTATCTATAAATTAACGCAATGTCGCTAAAACCGCTGATAAAAAATCCTATCGGGAAGAACAACCCCATCACCGTGCAGGTGCTCGGCATCTGTTCGGCATTGGCGGTTACGGCGCAGATGAAACCGGCCTTGGTGATGGCCATCTCGGTAACGGTGGTGGTGGCCTTCTCCAACCTCGTCATCTCGCTGTTGCGCAACACCATACCGCCGCGCATCCGTATCATAGTGCAGCTTGTGATAGTGGCAATGATGGTTATTCTGGTGGACCAGTTTTTGAAAGCCTTTTTCTACGAAACCAGCAAGCAACTGTCGGTGTTTGTGGGACTTATCATCACCAACTGCATAGTGATGGGACGTCTGGAGGCTTTCGCCATGAGCCACAAGCCGTTAGAGTCGTTCGTGGACGGCATTGGCAACGGCATTGGCTACGGCGCCATACTGCTGATAGTGTCGTTTTTCCGCGAGCTGTTCGGCTCGGGCACTCTGCTGGGCTACAGCGTGATACCCGCCGGCTGGTATGCCGAAAACGGCGGTTTCTACCAAAACAACGGACTTTTCATACTACCGCCCATGGCCTTGGTCATTGTGGGGGTGATAATTTGGATACAACGCTCTCACAACAAGGAGCTTTGCGAAAAAAACTAACTACAGATGGGCAGCTACGTAAACATTTTCATACAGTCGGTGTTCGTGGACAACATGATTTTCGCGTTCTTTCTGGGAATGTGCTCCTATCTGGCTGTGTCGAAAACCGTCAAGACTTCTTTCGGACTTGGCGTCGCCGTCACTTTCGTGATGACCATCACCGTGCCCGTCAACTACCTGTTGGACAAATATATACTGCGTGCCGGCGCCCTCACTTGGCTTAGCGAGAGCCTCGGCGGCGTGGATTTGAGTTTCCTCAGTTTTATCATTTTTATAGCCGTGGTGGCCGCCATTGTGCAGATTGTGGAGATGGTGGTGGAACGCTTCTCCCCCGCCCTTTACAACAGTCTGGGCATTTTCCTCCCGCTGATAGCTGTCAACTGCGCCATCCTCGGCGCGTCGTTGTTTATGCAGGAACGCGGCTACCAGAACATCGGCGAGGCTACGGTGTTCGCCTTCGGCTCCGGCATAGGCTGGCTGCTGGCAATAACGGGTATAGCCGCCATACGCGAAAAGCTGCGTTACTCGCAGATACCCGCCCCCCTCAAAGGTCTGGGCATCACTTTCATCATCACCGGACTGATGGGCATAGCCTTTATGGCTTTCCTCGGGATAAAATTCTAAATTCCTTATAATGAAACGATTGCCGCTTCCTTCAAGAAACTTCGCCTTTGCCGTGAGGTTTTATCTGATGTGGATGGCCGTATTCACGGTGGCACGTGCGGCACAGCTGCTGCTCAACCTCGGCAACGTGGAAGTGACTCTTTTCTCCGACATTTTCAGGATGTTTGTGGTGGGACTTCGGTTCGACACGGTGATTTGCTGCTACCTGCTGATACTGCCCCTGCTGCTGGTTTCCATCGAGACCTTTGCGGGACGCGAAATGAAGGCTCTGCGCGTGGCAACATTGGCTGTAGCCGTGGTGGAGAGCATTCCCGTGCTGCTGCTGCTTGCCGCCGACATCCCCTACTACCAGCATTTCGGCAACCGTTTCAACGTGATGGCTTTCGACGGGCTGGAAGGCAATTTCGGCACGGTGTTCAAAATGATTGTAGAGGAACCCACTTTCGGACTAATGATAATCCCCGCCATTGCCGTGGGAATAGTGGTTTGGATTGTGCTGAAAAGAATTGTGCGCAGCCGGCGCCCCGCTCCGAGCAAACACATCGTACCTAATATAATATACACCCTTCTGCTGCTTGTGCTGCTATTTTTCGGCATGCGCGGCAACGCCAATTTCAAGACACGTCCCATACAGCCGGGACTTGCTTTCTTCTCCAACAACCAAACCATCAACCAGTTGGGGCTGAACCCCTGCTATGTGTTTATCCGCAGCCTGTCGCGACAGGACCTAGTGGAGCTGCATTTCTGCGACCACGACGAGGCCATTGCCGAGGTGCAACGCCAATTGGGAATCACCACCCCCGATGCATCGTACCCCATACTACGAAAAATATCGCCGCAAGGCACCGCACACCGCTACAACGTGGTGTTTGTGATAATGGAAGGAATGTCGGCCAACAACCTGAGCCACCACGGCTACCCCAAGGCCATCACTCCGTTCCTCGACTCGTTGCTGCAACACAGCCTCTATTTCGAGAACTGCTACACCAGCGGCGACCGCACCTGCCTGGGCACCTACTCGTCGGTGGTGTCGTTCCCCACCATCTACGGGCAGCACCCGATGTACAACACCCCCGTAAGGACCTTCAACAGCATTGCCTATGAGCTGAAAGCCAACGGCTATGCGACCAACTTTTTTGTAAGCCACAACAAAAATTTCGACAACACCAACGCATTTATGATGGCCAACGGCTACGACAGACTGTACTCCGAAGAGGACTACCCGCCCGAAGCACTGAAAACCATCTACGGCGCCCCCGACGATTTTCTGCTCGACTTTGCCGTAAAAAGGATGGACACTCTTGCCAATGGCGGCACACCGTTTCTTGCCACCATACTCACCGTAAGCAACCACCAGCCGTATTACATACCCGAAAAATACCGAGATGCCGACAAATCGGAATGGGAGCAGGCAGTGGCTTTCTCCGACGACGCCCTGAGGCAGTTCTTCGCACAGGCCACCACCCGCACATGGTTCGACAGCACGCTGTTTGTGCTTGTGGCCGACCACGGCAACGCCAATGACAATACCTATCCGCTGAGTATCAGCTATTTCCACTCGCCGCTGATATTCTACGCTCCAGCATTTGTGCCACCACAGGCGCTCGACTGCATGGCCTCGCAGACCGACATTTTCCCCACCATCATGGGAATACTGGGGCTGCCATACTACAACAACACTTTCGGAATAGACCTGCTACGCGAAAACCGTCCCTACTCCAGCATGATGAACTCGTCGGGCTACGGCATCATTGGCAAAGAGTGGTATCTGGTGTACCTCACCGACAGCGACAAAAAAGCCCTCTACCACTACCGCGACGGCGACCCCGCCGACCACATTGCCCAACACCCCGAAATAGCCGACAGCATGGACAGTTACGTTACCAAACAATGGCAGGCCGCCACGCACCTTCTGAAAACCGGAAAAACTTTTTTCAAACACTAAAATATTGGGGCTGATTGCATTACTCCCCTTTCAGCCTTTCTTCCAACGCGCGGTATTCCTCGAGGGCGTTCCAGATTCCGTCTTCCGAAAGCACTCCGCGTTTGAGGTCGGCGGGCAGGAGTCCGGCCTCGTCGTCGGCACGGTCGCAATGCCATCCGGCACTGCCGAGGTATTGGTCCAAAGCAATGTAATCCGTCTTGGCTTCGGCGAAAGCCTCCAACGCCGAGTCGAGTTGTTCTACAATCTCTTTCAGACGTTCCAAACGTCCCTCCATTTCGGTAATACGTTCGATATTCATACTTGTGGAAACGGAAAAAACAGCGGTTTATTGCCAGCGGTTCGCAACATCAATCCCGAAAATACTGAAAGTTTTTTTCATATCGGTGTAATAAAATGAAGAACTTGGCGTTATAGGCTTTCGACATGAGCGAGTACCTAATCATATCAACCTCTGTGGACCTTGTACGCACTGCATCGGACAACATTGTTTTTGTGTCGTCCGATGGCAACTACTCGTCGTTTATGTTCACCAGCGGCGACTCGCGCATAGTAACCCTGCAGCTGGGACAGGTGGAGCAACTTATCGCCAAACAGCTCTCCACCACACGAAGCAACTTTATCCGTTTGGGCAAAAGCTTGATAATCAATCGAAAATACATAAACTACATAAACGTGCCAAAACAACAGCTGGTGCTCTCCGACGAACACAGCTCCACACACTCGCTGACAGCATCGAGAGAAATGCTGCGAAATTTGAAAAACATTATTGAGAAAGAACTGGAACAGCAATGAAAGAAACGTACGAAATAGGAGACAACGAAGTCCGCGTTGTTGGCGGTGATGACGACAAAGGTCGCAAACCGCGTCTGCGCCGGATTATCAATATAATTGCAGTCTGCGTGGCTATGGCCGCCATAATAGTAATATTGGCAATTGTGCTGCTACAGGACAAAGCGCCAGAACCCACCGACAACGGCACAACCAATGTGCAGAGCACAGGCAGCAACGCCCCGACCGACTCAGTCTGGTTCTGCAACACCGACAACTCGCTATCTTCCGAAATTGCCGTCTCCGACACTGTTATCGACTCCATAAACCTCCGAATTCTAACACCTTACAACGTGTCGCCCGAACTGTATGTGGGACAAATCGACACCACCGACAGAACTATCCTGTTCGCCTCGCAGGCCGCCGACTTGGCAAGAGAACGAGGCAAAATAGTGGGGGCTTTCGTTTGTTCCGGTGAGCCTCTTTCGTGGGGACTTTCGAAGAAAGGCTACTGTGCCATCTTCGGCGACAGCATCACCGTGGGTATGGCCGAGAACTCGCCCCTGTTCGAGCAGGCCACCGAAGTGGGAGGACATTTCTTCCGCCAGTATCCGGCAGTGAGCAACGGAAAAATGGTGGAAAACAACCCGCAAAACCGCTCGTTCCGCCGCGCCCTGTGCACGTTGGACGGAAAAACCTGCGTCATTTTCACCTCCGACCGTGTGCTGATGAACGATTTCAGCACCGCACTTGCGAAACTGGGCGTGAAAGACGGCATTTTCCTCGTAGGAAGCACGGCACACGGCTGGTACCGCAGCCCCGACAACGACAATGTGGTGCAGCTCGGATTCCCACGCGCCCCGAGAATGAAGAATGTCAATTACTTGATTTTCCGCCGACAGTAAGTCTGACAAAAAGATAAACGCAGCTCCCACCGAGGAGCTGTTTTTTTTGCATCAAGCTGACAAAAAAAGTATCTTTTCCGTTCTTTTTCGAGCAAAAGACAGCCTTTTATTACCCTTCTCAATGTATGAAATTACTTCCAAAACGCAATTTCATACATTAAACGGCATATTTCGTACATTGGACGGCAACAACGGTGTTTTGTGTCGGCTAATTGTTTAATTTTGCTTCATCAAAACATCAAAATCATGGTAAAAAAAATATTAAAAACAATGGCACTTATTGCCGCCGTACTTGTGATGGCCTCCTGCGGCGGCAAGGTGGAGTATGCCGACACTGTGAACGGCATTTACTACTGGAGAGGCGTGTATGACCTGGACAACAAGGAACAGGAATTTCTGAAACAAAACAACATCCGTAAGATGTACCTGAGGTTTTTCGACGTGGAGGAGTGCAACTACTACGTCACCGAGAAATACGCACCTATGTACACCTTGGAACTCCGAAGCAAGCTCCCCGACAGCGTGGAGATAATCCCGACAGTTTTTATAACCACTTCGGCCATAAGGGATTACAAAGACTACTACCAATACCTCGCCCGTCGCATCTATGCCATGTGCGACAGCTACGACATCACGCCCAAGGAGATACAGTTCGACTGCGACTGGACCACCTCGACCCGCGAGAGCTTTTTCGCTTTTCTTAAGAATGTCCGCACGGAGCTAGAGCAGTATTTCCCCGGCATACGCCTGTCGTCGACCATACGCCTGCACCAGCTGCAACAGACGCCGCCGCCCGTGGACGAGGGTGTGCTGATGTGCTACAACACAGGCGATTTCAAGGATTTCAACACCAAAAACTCCATACTCGACTTAAAGGACGTGGAACCTTATATGAAATACCTGAAAAGCTACGACCTGCCCCTTTCGTTGGCACTGCCGACCTACGACTGGATTGTGGAATTCGACAGCGACAAAAAGTTTTCGTATCTGAACAACTGGGTGTACTTTCCTGCTGACACTGTCAGGGTCGGTGAAAACCTGTGGCGTTACAATAATTATGATGGAAACAGCAGTTATATGCGGCACGAAACAGTGTCGGCAAAAACGATTCTGGAGACCAAAGACCTTGTGCAGAAGGCCTACGGCAAAAAAATGAACATTATTTTATATCACCTCAATAGCTCACAATTAAAAAAATACACAAACGATGAAATCGAAGATTTTTACCTTTAGCATCATCTTGATACTGCTGTCGGGCAAGGCTATGGCCTGTGGAGGATGCTTTTACATGGACCCTTCGCTTCATTACATTTTCCACCTCGGATACCCAAAAAGTTACGCCCACAACGACTATTACACCGACTGGAAAGTAAAGAACGACAAAATTTTCCACGACGAAAACGTGACCTTCTGGCACAAATACACCGGCAAAAAAGTGTCGAAAGATGAAGTGGAGAAAGCCATCTATTCCGGCAACAAACCTTCAAAAAGATACGAGTTCTTCAAATATCTAATCGACAAAAACGACACCGTGGCCCTGCAATACTGGAACATAGTGAACGGCGATTTAGGCAGCACCATACGATGGGAACGCTCGGTGTGGTACTTCCCCACAAAAAATGAAAAAACACCGGACCCTTCTTACAATGACATCCCTTACGAAATAACCTTCGGCACCATCGACCAGTGTCCCGACCGTAACATCCGCAACCGCTACGCCCTGCAACTGATGCGTATGGCTTTCGCAAAAAGGGACAACAAACTGGTGGTAAAAGTGTGGGACAAATACGGCCGGAAGATACCCGCCAGCGCTCTCCGCACACAATGCAAAAGCTACTACGCCGGGGCCGTTGGCAACAGAGAACTGAGTACTGTCGCCTTTGCCGAAATTGGTTATTTCAATCCCTTGTTGAACTACAACACCAATAACATAAAAGCTCTCTATAAGCACATACCCAACTCCAAACACCTTGAATTGAGCGTAGAAAACATTGTCAACCAACATTTCGACAACTGTTTCGGATATGATACAACAAGTCGAAAAGCCCGAAAAAAAGAAAGCGAGGCGTTCAACAAAACAGCCGAGGAAATACTGGCCGACGGCAAGTCGAATAACCCAGCCCTGTGGAAATCGGCACAAGCGGCTTTCGCCTATATCGATGGCGACAATACGTTGGCACTGAACCTTATACGGCAAGCCGACTCGTTGAAAGGCACAAAAAATGTGAAGGAAAACATACGTTTGATGCGACTGCTGTTTCTCGCCTCCGACACCACAACAAACGACTCCGTTTACGAAAACGCCCTCCTGCCCGACCTGCAATGGCTTGTGGCTCAGATACGCAAGGACCAGAATACAGAAAATGGTTTTTACTACGACGAAAGCTTTTGGTATGACGAAATTACAGGCTTCCCCCAGCACAGGGTAAAAATCCTGCGCCGCACCATACTGAAGGAGATTATTTCCCACTTCGAAAAAAAAGGTCGGCAAGAGCGCTGCCTCGCATACCTCGACGTTTACAGTTCACTGTGTAACAGAGGCTTAGACAAACATCACAAATTGTCGCTCGACTACGGCAGCCGTTTTCTCATCTATGCCGACACCACCAAAGTGGAAAACGTGAAAAAACATCTGGCCCTGCTACAATCGGGAGGCGAAAGCGACATGGACAAATTCCTCGTAAAAAACAGCAGCAAGGACTACAACTTTTTGAACGAACTCATCGGTACCAAGTACTTACGCACCGAGAACTGGGATGCCGCCATAGCATATCTGAAAAATGTTTCCAAAAAATTCCGGAAAACGCAGAACATCCATTACTATCTTACAGAACGCAACCCCTTCGGCGAGGCATGGATAAGCAATTCGCGAAAAGCCAAATACCGGAAAATAGAATCGCCTTGGGAGAAATACAACGACAACCCCACAAAACTTCAGTTCTGCCAAACAATGAAAAAACTCAAAACCTTGAGCAACAACGGCAAAGACGCCTCTGCAAGAGCCGAGGCACGCTACGCCTACGTCGTGGGACTGTACCAGGCCTTTTTCGGCAGATGCTGGAGCCTCACCCGCTATTCGGACAGCTTCGATCCTATGTACGACGAACACTTCTATCCAAACGATAGAAAACTGCTGAGTATCGAAAAATATATCGACAAAACCATTGCCATGACAGGCTCGGGCAACAAAGAACTTGCCGACAAACTGTTCGTCATGAAATATGCACTTGAAATTGATGACCTTGCAGAGTATTATGTGCCTTTAAACGACTGGAGCAAATACGACAATTACAAACGTCAGTCGGAAAAGCACGATGCAGTGGTAAACGATATGGAAACGGAATTGTTCGCCGACTGGAGCAATCGCTGCGGTGTGGTTGCAAACGCCGATTACGTGCGCCGCACCTATTGCGACCAGCTGGCCGACCACAAGCCACAAATTAGAGGAACTCAAGAACATACCATATTCATGCCGATAAACGGACACATGTTTTTCGAAATTTGACCATAATTCTGATACTGAAAAAGTCCCCGCGTTTTTGCGGGGGCTTTTTGCGTAAAAATTACACCAAAATTGGCAAAAACCCGGAAATTTTTCCAAAAAATCACTCCAAAAACACATTTTGTTGAAAAAAAATGCAAAAATTTAACAATTGATTATCAATGCGTTATAAAATTTGTGTAAAAATAACACAAAAATTTTTGGCGGGAATCAAAAAAAGTTGTAATTTTGCGTCAAAATTACACAAATAAAGAATTTGAACGAAATGGAAGAACAGAAATTCACATATCAGTACCCGCACCCGGCCGTGGCAACGGACTGTGTGGTGTTCGGTTTCGACGGCAAGAAACTGAAGGTGCTCCTTATCCGTCGCGGCGTGGAGCCGTTCAAGGACATGTGGGCTTTCCCTGGAGGTTTTCTGCGGATGGACGAGACCGCCGAACAGTGCGCCCTGCGCGAGCTTGTAGAGGAAACCGGCCTCGAGCTATCGCAGATGAAACAGCTCGGCGTCTTTTCCGACGTCAACCGCGACCCGCGCGAACGTGTCATCTCCGTGGCTTTCTACGCCTTGGCCAAGAGCTCCGAAGTGCGCGGCGGCGACGACGCTGCCATTGCCAAGTGGTTTGCCATCGACGATGTGCCGCATCTGGCCTTCGACCACGACTACATACTGCGGCAGGCCATGCGCAAAATCAAAGAGGACATACATTTCGAGCCGGTGGGCTTCGGCCTGCTCGACGAGGAGTTCACCATAGCCGAACTGCAACGGCTCTACGAGGCCATTCTCGGAGTGCATTTCGACCGCCGCAATTTCCACAAAAAAATGCTTCAGACCGGAATCCTCGAAGAGGTTGACGAGGGCGACGACGTGGTTGCCGAAAATGCCGCTCCCGAATTCTACGGCCAGCACAACGAGATGAAGACGATGGAAATCGATGCTCTGTTCGGAGGAGTTCCGAGACACTTGACGAAGAAAATGTTATCGTTTGTAGGCAAAGAGCCAAGCGCTTCCGAGCCGAAACCCGAAAAAGGCACTCCCGGACGCAAAGGCAAACTCTTCCGTTTCCAAAAAGACAAATACGACAAACTGAAAGAAAACAACGAATTCCGTCTGGAATTTTAAAAACAAAGCATTAATCATTTAAAAACTTAAAATTATGACAGCACAAGACAACAAAAATCCGGGAATTTACACCGACAACGGCAAACAGAAAATCATAAACTTGATAATTTTGGACAAAAGCGGCTCGATGAGCAGCATAGCAGGTGCCGCCATCATGGGTTTCAACAAAACCATCGAAGGCATACGCGAAGCGCAGGAACGCTACAAGGACACACAGGAGCATTACGTTTCGCTGCTCACTTTCTGCGACTGCGCCAAGACGTATGTTTACGAAAACGTGCCTGTGGCCGAAGTGGCACAACTCACCTCACGCGACTACCGTCCCTGCTGCGGAACACCGCTCTACGACGCTATGGGAATGAGCCTCAGTCGCTTACTTGGCCAGATACAGAATCTGCCAAATGCCACCGCCGCTGTAACCGTCATCACCGACGGCCTTGAGAACGCCTCACGCGAATACTCGGGCAGCGACATCAAAGCACTTGTGGAACGTCTGCAGAACGAAGAGGGCTGGAATTTCGCCTACATCGGCACCAACCAGGATGTGGAAGCCACCGCAGCATCCATATCTATTACGCAAACAATGTATTTCGAGGACACCTCAGAGGGCATGAACGATGCTTGGGAAAAAGAACGCAAAGCCAAAAACCGTTATTTCAGCAGAATGGATGCTATGCGTTTTAGTGTAGCAGGAATGTCGGCAGCGGAAAAGAAAATGGCCTATGCCGCAATGAACAGTTCAAGCAAAAACTACGAGGAAATCAGCGAATACTCACACCGTTTCACACCAAACCACATCGACAGTCTGAAACCAAACCAGATATTCGTGTTCGGTAGCAACTCGGCTGGAGCACACTACGGCGGAGCAGCACGTACTGCAGTACTGAAATTCGGCGCCATAATGGGACAGGGCGAGGGCCTGCAGGGACAGAGCTACGCCATACCCACCATGGGAACGATGGGCGAGACAGAAGTCGCAGTGCAGAATTTCATCGCTTTCGCCAAAGAGCATCCCGAGCTCACTTTCCTTGTCACACAAATTGGCTGTGGCATAGCAGGTTACACCCCTCGTGAGATCGCTCCGCTGTTCATGCAGGCCATCCATGTGGAAAACATCTGGCTACCGAAAGAGTTTTGGAACGAACTGATATAACAGCAACAACCTTTAAATCTTTACAGCAATGTTAGGAGCAATAATTGGCGATACCGTGGGCTCGGTGTACGAAATTAACAACATAAAAAAAATACAATTCCCCTTTTTCGGTGTAGGATGTGACTTTACCGATGATAGTGTAATGACAATAGCTGTGGCAGAATGGTTATTAAATGATAATGATAACCGTGTAATAAACTTAGAAAAAAGTATGGTGAAATGGGGATATTCTTATCCTAATATAGGATATGGACCATCATTCAAAAACTGGCTTTTTTGTCCATATTACGAGAATATGGATTTGTTTGCGCCACATATTGAAGCTGGTGAAGAACCAGATCAAGTATTACGAACTGCTGGCATACGTCGACCCTACAACTCGTGGGGCAATGGCTCGGCCATGCGCGTAAGCGCCGTGGGCTGGATGTTCGACACCCTCGAGGAGACCGAGCGGGTAGCCAAAATCTCGGCAGAGATAACCCACAACCACCCCGAAGGCATCAAAGGGGCGCAGGCCACCGCGGCGGCGATATTCCTTGCCCGCACAGGCAAAAGCAAGGAGGAGATACGGGGCTATATATCAACAACCTACGGTTACGACCTTGCCCGCACCTGCGACGACATCCGCCCGGTGTACCATTGGGAGTCTTCGTGTCAAGGCACTGTGCCCGAGGCTATTGTGGCGTTCTTGGACAGCACCGATTTCGAGTCGGCGATACGCCTAGCCGTCTCCCTCGGCGGCGACAGCGACACCCTTGCCTGCATCACCGGCGGCATTGCCGAGGCTTTCTACAAAGAAATCCCTGCCGACATCGCCAAAACGATGTGGAACAAACTGCCCGAAAAATTCAAAGAAATTATAAAAAGTGTGGAGAGTCGCTCAAGCTACTGTCTTCCCCAAGGCATAGAATAGCCGCTGCGGCCGGCGGTTGTGCCTCTCGGCAACGATAAACCGCCATAAAAAAGGAAAGGGGGTACGATTACTCGTGCCCCCTTTTTATTGTGAAAGTTTAACAATTTATCCTTTGTAGAAAGGCATGCGAACCACAACGGCTTTGAGCAGTTTCTCGCGGATTTTGATGTAAATCTCGGTGTCCTTTTTGGAGAAAGCCGATTTCACGAGAGCTGTGCCGATGTTTTTGCCAGTTGAGGGCGAGGGGCAACCGCTGCGCACCTGACCGATAACGTTGCCTTCGGCGTCGCACACTTCGTAGCCGTTGCGGGGGATACCGCGGTCGATCATCTCGAAACCGACGATTTTCTTCTCCACGCCGTTGGCTTTCTGAGCCTCGAAAATGTCGCGGTTGATGAAGTTGTTGCCGTCAACAAATTTGGTAATCCAGCCAAGACCGCCTTCGATGGGCGAAATCTCGTCGTCTATTTCGTGGCCGTAGAGGCAGAAACCCATCTCCAGACGGAGGGTGTCGCGGCAGCCCAGACCTGCGGGCATGATGCCGAATTCCTTGCCAGCTTCGAACACTGCGTCCCAAACTTTCTGGGCATATTTCACAGGGATGTAGATTTCGCATCCGCCTGCGCCGGTGTAGCCGGTGGTGGAGAAAATCACGTTCTCAACGCCTGCGAAGGTGATGATCTGGAAAGTGTAGTATTCCATGTCGACCACGTTGGCGGCTGTGAGTTTCTGCATGGCTTTCAGTGCGTTGGGACCCTGAACGGCCAACTGTGCCCACTGTTCGCTCTCGTTCACAAACTCTTCGCCAACTTTAAGGCCGCATTCGGCGGCAATCTTGCTCATCCAATTCCAGTCCTTGTCGATATTAGCGGCGTTGGGCACCATAAAATAATGGTCGTCGGCAATGCGGTAAACGAGCATGTCGTCAACAATACCGCCTTTGCCGTTGGGCAGACAGGTGTATTGAACTTTTCCGTCGGTGAGGGCGGCCACGTCGTTTACAGTAACGTACTGCATAAATTCTTTTGCTTTGGGACCTTTGGCGCGGAACTCACCCATGTGCGAAACGTCGAAAACTCCGACATTGTTTCTTACATTATTGTGCTCAACCACAAGTCCTTCGTATTGAATAGGCATGTTGTAGCCAGCAAATTCGGCCATTTTGGCTCCCAATGCTATGTGCAAATCGGTGAAAGGGGTTGTCTTCATTTTATAACTATTTTATTTTGTGTTTATTACGTATTAAATTATTTTCTTTAGAGTAATGCAAATGTACGATTTTTTTTTTAGTTTGGGAAATTTTTATGGAAATAATTTTGCTGCGTTTCCGAAAAGAACAGGGCGTTTATTAAAAAAGGCACATTCGTTTCCTTTATTCTGGTTCCCGATTGTTCTATTCTTGAAATTATTACTACATCCCTACCTTATATATAATCACTTCTTGATAATGATTGTCTTTTCCGCAATACACATTAAACAGATATGCATGGAAAGTGAGGGGTTTGTCTGTGGGTAATTTGCAAATATTCAATTTTTCATGTGCTTGCTTGGAACAAGTAATGTATAACTCCTGTCCATTTTGTCTGAGGTTCAATGCTGTGGATTCTTCGGCAGGCATTCTCTCCTCCCAATCTTGGATAATGTAATAGTAGTGAATATCCTCATAAACAGAAGTTTCTTTAATAAGAATTAAATCTTTTTCTTTGAAGAAAATAGAACTCTTACCGCAACCATCGCAAATAGCAGTGAATGTCTTTCGTTCTATCGAGATGGAATCGATGCTCAAATCATAGTAGTTTGGAGGCCATTTCCGACAAAGAAGTGCATAAGATCCGTCGTCGAAACGTATTGTATCGTACTCAACACTCAAACAGGCATTGTAACATATTATAAACAAGGCGGTTGATAAAATGCGTCTCATAAACATAAGTTAAAAATCTCCATGATTTAAATGTTTCCAATCATTATTTTTTACTGCTGATACCTGCAAACTGATAGAACAATCTAACGTAACAAAGAGCCCATTTATTGCTCATTTGTCCAAATCGAAATTTTTATTCGGCCAAAAATATACTTTTTTGATATGATTTGGCTGATTTGAGCAAGTCAAACCAGCCAAAAGTAGGTATTTTTGATGTGTTTTGGCTGAATAAGGAGTTGGCAAAAATGGGATATTTCATTTCACAAAAGCTGTCAAAAGCAAAATAAATCGTTCATACTCAACGATTTCTGCACACGATTGCTATAAGCATTACTCTTTAGGCCGAAAGTAGTTACAAACGTGAGATGTATATTTTTTTTGTTTTTGGTGAGTTCGCGGATTATTTCGGTGCGTTGACGCAGTTTTTCCTCGTACGATTTGTCAATTACAAATTCCTTGTTGGAAAATTTAATTTCGCAGAGATTTATCACCCTGTCGGCGCGGTCGATAAGCAGGTCGATTTGCGAACCTGCTTTTTTCCCATCCTTTTTAATGATGAGGGATGAAATATCGGCCTGCACCCCTGCAATACCTAACGCACTCTTAAT
Organism: Bacteroidales bacterium; assembly: GCA_017443265.1. Classification (GTDB taxonomy): domain Bacteria; phylum Bacteroidota; class Bacteroidia; order Bacteroidales; family P3; genus UBA1219. Next base: position 36,562 of record JAFSOU010000039.1, read on the forward strand.
CTGGCTAATATGCGAGAAACACACTTCCTCGAAAGCGAAACCCTGCCACGAAGCGATGGCGGGCGACATTACAGTGTTTTGCCAGAAACTTTCGTCCGAAACCGTCTTTTTTGCGATGAAATTAAGGTAAAACAGACAAAAATTATCTATCAGCTTGTAATATGTTTCGCGTTTCGCGCCCAACGGAGTGTATGGAATAATAAAATCGCTGTTTACCAGTGCCGCCAGCGATTTGGTCAACGTGCCGCCCGACGAAAGGCCTGCTTTTTGTGTGATTTCTTTGCGGGTAAAACCGAACCGCCGTGTGGCAAGCAGTTTGACAATTGATTTAGAGTCGCCGTTGTCGCCAAACAGTGAGGCAAAAAGGCGGTCGTATTCGTTGCCAAGGTATGCATTTTTGGCGAAAAACAGACTGTCGATATTTTGCGCAAGAGACAATCCCTTCCGGAAATAATTCATATAATAAGGTATGCCGCCAACAGCCATGTAACTTTGTACTATGTCGTATCGGTCGAGTTCTATTCCTTTGTGTTTGAAAAACATCTCACATTCTTTCAAGGAAAACGGCGACAATTTCATATTGTAAGTTACCCGTCCGTAAAGTCCGCCCTTGTTGTTGAGCAGTTTGTCTTTCATCCAAGATGTTGCCGAACCGCACACTATGAGCATTATATTGGGTTGCGACGACGCCCATCCGTTCCAAAAGTGCTCAAAAGCGGTGATGAAGCCCGAACGCGGCGTGTCCATCCAGGGAAGTTCGTCGAGGAACACCACTTGTCGTTTATTAGATGATTTTTTTTCGAGTATTTGTCGCAGCATCCGGAATGCCTCGGGCCACGACGAAGGGCAGACAGCAGCCCGCAGTCCGTACTCACGCAGTGTTATGTAGAACTCTTCCAGCTGCCGCTTTTGAAGGTTTTTTCCTGTTATTTCCAAGGGCGAAACCCCTGTATGGTAAAATGCAAATTTGTTTTTGAAAAACTCTCTGATAAGGAATGTTTTTCCTATTCTTCTACGGCCATATACTGCAACTAACTCGGGCGACTGGGCTTCGTAGAGTCGTTGCAATTCGCTGATTTCTTGGATTCTGCCAACAATTTTCATAGCTTTGAAATATTTTTTTATTCAGCCACAAAGATACAAAAATATATTGATTTGGCCAAATTAAAATTTTTATTCAGCCAAAAATATACTTTTTTGATATGATTTGGCTGATTTGAGTAAGTCAAACCAGCCAAAAGTTGGTGTTTTTGATGCGTTTTGGCTAAATAAGGATTTTGCAGTTTACAGTGGCAGCATGTAGTAAACGCATTCCGCATCGCGGTAGAACTCTTTTGCGCCCCAGCGTTGCCAGTATTGGTGTGTTTTAAGTTGGTGAAGCACAGGCACAAACACAAAATCGTAGTTGGCTTTCAGCTCTGGCATGATGTTCATCAGTATGTCGTAGTTGAGCCGTGTGCCGCGGTATTGCGGAGCCACGATGAACGAAAACACGGCGGTATAGCGCTGTGCGTTGAGCCGGGCCAGCAGTGCGGGCTGTTCGGTGGCTATGAGGGGTGTCTCCTCCTCTATGCGGTAGTCGCTCATGTTGAGCAGGCCAAGCACCTCGCCGCTGTCTTTATCCATGGCTTTGACGCTCAGCGGCCAGTTGAAATGCAGGTTGGCAACCCAGTCCTCAACTTCGGCTTGGGCAAAGCCGTATTGCCGCACCATCCACTCCACGGTGAGCGGCGCGTCGGCCGAGGTCATTCTATTTAAAATGTACGACATTGTATGTAAGCAGTATTTCGGGGTGGTACGAGAGTTTGGCCTTGCGTAGACCTTCGAGGCCCATATCCTCCTCGCGGTTCAGATACACGTATTGTTGTGGCAGATGTGCCGCAAACTGCTGGTTTATAACCGAAAACAGTCCGTCGATGTTGCGGTCGGCTTTCTCCACGCACACGTCGAAGGTGTCGTTTGTTACGGCGCTGCCGAAAGTAAAAGCCACCATGCGGTTGTGTATGTATATGCTTCCGCCGAGCATACCAAGTTTGTCCCAATATTGGAAAATATTTTCCATCACCCGTTGCTCGGCCGAAATGGTGTCGCCGTACACGGGATTGTTGTCGCCACGCTCTTTGCGCCACAGGTTTTCCAGTTCCCAGCATTGGTCGAACAGGGCTGGCACGAGAGGTCGGTACTCGAAAGCGGGGTGTTCGCTAAGGAACTTGTTCACATGGTTGCGCTTGGCTTTCAGTTTTCCGCCCGAAAGAGCGGCCAAATCCTCGCGGCGGTATATATAATCGTATTGGTTGCGCATAGGTTCCACAACAATATCTATGCCTTTGGCGCAGGCATTTTGCTGAAGTTGCAGTGCTGCCGAGTCTTCGAGTCCGAGTAGTGTAAGGTCGCCGCCCGAATCCTCGCAGATGGCCTGCAGCAGCTCGCACGGCGGTGTTTCAGCCATACACAGCATATATGCCCTTTTGCCGTCGAGGGTGAAGCGCAGCACCACGGCATTGTCCAAAATACACACTTCGGTATGGAACCAGAATTGCCAACCTATAAGATTGGCAAAAGTGAAATTGCAGTTTCTGCGACCGCTACGCAGACTCACGGCCTGATAAGCATCGCGGTCGGCAATGGTTAAGGTGTGGAAATCCAACAGTACGGACATGAGTGTTTACGGAAACGTATAGCGGTTACATAATTCTCTGATATTCAACATATTGATACCGCAGGCCGCTCTTTTCGTCGGTGAAAATCTCAGAAGCGGAGACCTCGCGGAACTCCTCCGTGTCGAAGGGCGGGAAAAAGGTGTCGGCGTCGAAAGTGGCGAAGACTTTGGTGAGATATATTATGGCAACGAACGGTAAAAATTGGCCGTAAACGGTAGCTCCGCCGATAATAAACGGTTGTTCGTCACTTTCGCACTGCTCCAACGCCTCCTGAATGGAGTGCACCACCTCGCAGCCTTCATCATGGTATTCCATATTGCTGGTTATCACTATATTGCGGCGGTTGGGCAAGGGTCGTTTGGGGAAACTCTCGTAGGTCTTGCGTCCCATTATTATGCAGTGCCCTGTGGTAAGAGCCTTGAAACGGCGCAAATCGTCGCTGATATGCCACAAAAGGTTGTTGTCCTTACCAATGGCCCAGTTTTCGGCCACGGCCACTATCAGGGATAGGTTTTTGTTTTCGGTCATCGCTATCAGTTTTTCCATTATAAAGCTGTTGCCTCTTGTTATCTAGTCAAATAACGTACAAACGTGGAAAATATTTTTTGAGTCGCCCCTTTTTGCGTCGGGCAAAGGTGATTTTGGCGGTTGTAACCGAAAAAAACACTGTAAATTTAGCGGTTGTAACCGCTAAATTTACATATAATTTGGCGGTTTGGATTGGATGTGGTTATTATTTCAACTCCTAACTATCCTTTCCGCCCCGAAAGGCCAAAATCTGTTAGACCGTGGCAACGCCACGGGAAAGGAAACAATACCGATTGGCGCCCTGTAAGGGCAAAATATTAGAAATAAAAAAAACTTCGGCGGATTGGAACAATCCGCCGAAGGTGATAAGGTGTGCTAACAGTTATTTCACTCTTTTTTTATCAAAAATAAGCCATCCTATTGTAACTTGCTGGGGATTACAGAACGAGAACTGACCTGTTGCAGCCAAACGGTTGGAAACGTTTATGGTGGATTCGGATTTATCCACGTATACATAGTGCATATTCAAAAAAGCCGTATCGATACCCGTATAGGCAATGCCAAGGTTATTCAGTGTGTTGGCAATGGCATTGGCGTCCGGAGCATCCGCTATGGTAATCATGTCATTAAACCAAATTCGCAGAGGATCACCTTGATCATTCAGGGTATCGTGTTCTTGGCTGATGTATCTAACGTATTGGAAACGCGACAGATCGGCCCTGAAAAGCGATGTCTTGAAATTGCTGTTTGTTACATCCACCAAATATTCGCGGGCTGAGTAGCGACTGTTACGCCACACATAACTCTGCCTGTAAACATTTCCATAATTGGAAAGAACATTTAAAATAGCGCTGAGGGAATCGGCAGGCGCAGTTGTGTCTATTGCCACATGGATTGTATCTGAAACAGGGGGAAGGAACAACATTGTCGAACCGTCAGAGTCATAATAAAAACCGTCGTCGTCGAACACAGGAGTGTTTTGTGGGCCGGGATTGGCTCCGGGATTGGAGACATTATCCTTTGCCTGTTCCTTTTCGCAGCTGGCAAATGCTACGGCACCCGCAAACGCTATCGCGGCAAGTGCCAAAAATAAATTACTTTTTTTCATGATAATTGTTTATTTAATTGATACTCATTGTTTTATTAACACTTTACTGTCCACAGCAATGCCATCGCACATCAAAACAACGCTGTAACTGCCATCGCTGTAGTTGGACACATTAATATCTAACGAAGTTCCGCTTAAATTGTTGTAACTGTCCACTAAAATAGCTGTAGCTGTGTTGTAGATTAGGAGTTGCGCTGTAGATACTGTCGGTACAAACTCGTAGCTAACCGTAGTCCAGTTATCTGTAACCGGATTGGGAGTTATTGAGCGAATGCAGCCCGGCACCACAGTAACTTTTACAGTATCCAAATCGCGGTAACCATCGTTATCTGCGGTAACTTCGAGTATGTATTTTGTTGTCTGAGTGGTTGTGGCAGGGCTGTAGTTAAGACCTTCATATAGGAAGTTACGGTTGATGTCGTACCAGCGGTAGGTGGCATCCTCGCTTATCTGTGTGGCATGGAGAGTTGCGGTAGTGTTTAGCAGCACGGCAGTGTCGTTGCCGGCGTTGGCGTGGAAACGGTCGGCGGCTACTCGTTCCGGTTTTTCCACTTGGATAGTGAGGCCACCGACAAGTTTATCATCATCATTGGTTAGATTATATCTTTGTATTGTGTTATAGTAAATTTCATTGTTTGTGCTTTTTCGTGTCAGAAAATTATATTTTAATGTAATGTCTGCGTCATATCCTTCAGGGACTTCAAAGCCGTTCAACTCCACATTCTCATTTACAACAAGGTATGCGTTGTCGTAAAGATGTTTTAACCCTTCCGGGATGATGTTGTTGTTTTGCCAGTAGTATGAGAGGTTTTCGCTAAGTATAACCGTAACTTCGGCTTCGTCTAGGATATTTGTTCCCGATTCGTCATCTGTTGTGCTAATTGTCAATTTAAACGGGTCGTAGTCCGACACTTCGCTTGCAAGTGCTGTTACATAAAGGCCAGAGCCCCATCCATCATACAAAAAATATTCTGCTGAACTTGAGTTCTTTATTGAAATATTGTTATTGAAGCTTACATTATCCAATGTAAAAGAAATTTCCGGCACACTTAATAAATCATATTGTGATTCAATACGAGATAGTAATATGTGCTTGTTGAACAAGGCATCGTATTTCACAGGCAAACAAACCGTTTTTTCTCCATTTTTGGGAATAGGTGGAATTGCAGCCACAGCAACCTGTTGCCATCCTGAAGGCCAATATTGAAAATTCAATACAGGAATTGAACTTGTGATATTTTTTTTCATAAACAGACGGATACTGTCGCTTTTGCTTGAAAGAGAGTTGCCTTTGTTGTGAATTTTCACATAGACATAATTGGTGTCTCCCATAACAGCAACTTGGTGCGCAAAGCCACCATCGCGGTTGCGGCGCACCCAGATATCGGGACTATAGTAACCATTGCCACCTATGTCGCTTGGTTCAACACCATTGTCGTCTGAATAGTCTTTTGTATATAAATCATAGTCCAGGGCGGCTTTTACCGCCTCGTATGCGTCAACGAGACCGTATCCCATGGGCTTGGTCCATTTGCCGTTAGGATGTCCTATAGTATCGGTATAATTATATATATTACTGCTAACTTTATTTGCCGTTAGTTCTATTATATTGCGAACTTGTTGCGAAGTAAGATTGGGATTTGCGGATAGTATCAGCGCGGCAACTCCAGCGACGTGAGGAACTGCGAATGAAGTGCCGTCAAAATATTTATATGTGTTGTTCAAATCGCATGTCAGAACTTTGTTGCCAGGAGCCATAACACTTAATTTCTCACCATAGTTGCTACCCCATGTACTTACACTGTCGCACGGAAAAGTGGTGTACGACTTGCGCTGACCACATCTGTTTATTGCACCGACGGCAATTGTTAAATTATTGCTTGCGGGATACCTCACATACGGACTGTTGTTATTTCCCGAAGCAAAAACCATTACACAACCATTGCCACCTCTACCCCTAGTTACAGCGTAAGAAATTGCCCTGTTTATATCTGGATTTCCATTTATATAATCTCCAGTGCTACATTCCCATGAACAGCTTATGACATCGCTATTATCAGCTGCAATAGTAATAGCTCTTGACAGTACATCCGGCACAACAGGATAAATAGTTGTATCACTTGTAGCAACACGTATAGAAAGTATCTTTGATTTATATGCGACACCTTTGATGCCTACATTATTGTCTACCGCGGCAATAACCCCGGCACAAGCCGTGCCATGGCAGTCTAAATAATAATTGTTCCCACCATTGAGTCCGACAAGGTCAACGCCCGGCAGCATATTTGCCGCAAGATCTTCATGGGTGCTTTCAACTCCTAAGTCAATAACTGCTACCGTTATATTTTCCCCCTCTGCTATTTGCCATGCAGGTTCGACATTTATGTCTATACCCGGTGTTCCGTCAAATTGACCTGTATTGTGCAATCCCCATTGCGAAGGATAACGTGTGTTTGCCAATTTCAAAAAACTCCAAAAAGAAGGCTGCGAGATAAGAATAGGCGTTCCATTGTTGTACAGAGTGTTGGCATAGTTTAATGTGTTGAATTTGTCGGACAAAACAACATAGAAGCCGTATTCATAAGCAGGGTGGTTTATTATTTCGGTATAGGGTATATTGTTGGTTGTCAGCACAGTTTCTAAGTCCTCCACAGATGAATTCTCGTTTATTTCCACATAAATTTTGTTGGAAGGCCACACTATATCGTTTGTGCCATTGCACAACATTTCTTTGCTTGCAAAGACAATTTTGGGAGTTGCGGAAACAAATGTTTCGAATGCTGTCAAACTCGTGTTTTTCAGATACAGTTTGTAAATCTGTGCGGAGAAACGTTTGATACTGTCAGCATAAGTGTTCAAAGTGCTTAATTCTGAATCTGTGAGGTCGGCGCTTTCCACATATATGTATCGTTCGTTGTTTTTTTCCTGCAGTTGTATAGGTGTTCCATCCTCTCCGTAATAATATACCGGAGTTTGAGCATTTGTTTGCGACAATACTGATGTCGTCAAAAATACAAATAATGCTAATCTTTTAATAAATATATTTTTGCTCATAAAAATTCGTTTTTAATGTTTGTTTTTCTTTTCATTTTTTTTACTTTCATACAATATTTACAGGCTCTGTTCGTTGTTATTTTGTTATCTTTGTGGTTGTGGCGCTTTGCCTCTCAACGGACCCCGAGCCTGTCGAAGGGTTGTGTTATTGAGGCAAAGGCCGCCTCAGCCTAAAGGCGGGTCTGTGGGATGTGTTGGGGTTGGACTTTTCATTTTTTTCATTGTTTTTTATGTTTTATACAGCCTTATTATCATCGTATATTTTATTGTTTTTCAGTTTGTTGTGGTATTATATATGTATATTACACTAAAACCATAACACTGCAAAGTTACGATTTATTTTCAATAAACCAAATTTTTTTTCATTTTTATGATTAGATAGATTCCAGACCAAACCGCAACTCAGTTTTTCAAAGATAGATAAAATTTTCGATATGGCAAATCGAAACCGATTTTTTTTCTTGGTC
>JAFSOU010000040.1 GCA_017443265.1 Bacteroidales bacterium
ACCTATCGAAGCGTGTATCAGATGGTTAGAACTGCAACCCGAACTTTTTTACAGAAAAACTTTGATAATCGGAAAAAATGTTATACCTTTGCAGTGTGAAAATAGCCATTTTCAACAATAACGTTATGAACTATTACAGTTTTTTTATAAAAATAAATCATGAAAGATTGTTTTTGCGTCAAAAAACAATCTTCAATAGTCTAAAATTTCTATTTGTTTGATATGTAGTACAGACGGTGCATGCACCGTCTGTACGGTAGAATATTAATTCCGAAATCCTAATTCCCAATTAAAAATACGGTGTTTCGTTTGGCGATGTCGGGCAGGTGCTTTTTCCAGTAGGCTGCCGTGGCGGATTTTATAAACTGTGTGTCGAGGGTGATGTCGGTGGCCACGCATATTATCGTGTTGGGGTTGCAGGTGTTGGCCAAAAGTTCTATCGTCTGTTGCGCACGGTAGGGCGTTTCAATAAAAATCTGCGTCTGGTGTTCGTGGCTGGCACGGGTTTCCAGTGCTTTTATGGCGTGCACGCGTTCCGGCTTGTCGATGGGCAGGTAGCCCACAAAGGCGAAATTCTGTCCGTTGAATCCCGACGCCATCAGCGCCATCATCAGCGATGAGGGGCCCACCAGCGGAACCACCTCTATGCCACGCTGTTGTGCCAGCCGCACGGCCATCGCGCCAGGGTCGGCCACGCAGGGCAGCCCCGCCTCCGAAAGCACGCCGATGTTCTTGCCCTCGCTTATCCCGTCGAGGTAATGCTCTGCCTCTTCGCGGTGTGTGTGCTCGTTGAGGATAAAAAACGTGGTGTCGTCGATGGGGGTGAGGTAGCCGGCTTTTTTCAGAAAACGACGGGCGGTGCGCAACTCCTCCACAATGAAAGTGGTGCAGCTGTTGAGCAGAGTGGTGTTGTATGTCGGCAGACAGGCCGAGAGGTCGTCGCCGCCAAGTCCCACGGGGAAAAGTATCAGTTTGCCTTTGTTCATATTCCGTTTTTTTACATATAATTACCGCAAATTATCCATTAATTTTATTGCAGTCTATCAATAATTTATGGTCAATTACATGGCAATTCGCGTTAAAGTTCAAATTAATAATTTATGATTAATTACATGGCAATTCACGTTCAAAATATCACTCGTGTTTTATAAGTTAATAAGAAAATCCATTGTGTCGATGCCTTGGGGGTAGTCCCACAGCTCCGTTTTGTTGGCCTTGCCGAAAGGCACGGCGTTTTCTATTTCGAGGTTGGACACCACAATGTCGAGGCAGTCGGCGTTGTTCCCGATAAACTTCCGCACTTCGGCGATGTCGTTGTAGGTGCCGTAGTTGGCAACCGACACTGGCGAGGGGATGGGCTCGTCGGCTTTCAGCACCCAGAAATCGCCGTCAACAAAAGGCACGGCGTTGAGCATCAGCAGGGCTTTGTGGTAGTCGAGGTTGCTTTTGTAGTGGTTGTTGTCCATCAGGTGGCGGTAGTGCTTGGCGGCCTTGATGAGGGGCTCGAAGTCGTAGCCCTCCGGCACTATCAGTTTCGACACACTGCGGCTGCCCAGTCCCATATATATAAATATGTCGTCGGCAAGGGCCGAGAGCTGATGCTGAGTTTCGTTGCCGTCGAGCACTGCTATGCTGTATTTGGGTTGACGTATGATGTTGGGGTAGCTGGCAAAATAGCGTTCGAAATAGCGGTTGGCTCTGCCGCTGCCCGAGGCGATGATGGCGTCAAACTGGTGCATGCGTCCTTCGGCGAAAGCCACATAGTCCTCGAATTCCGGTGCCACGGTTATAAGCATCTTGGCCAGATGTGGGATAAGCACGTCGTCGGCGTCGGAGAGTTTTATAAGTATGCGGTTGCCCGAAGCCAGCACCGATACGAAGTCGCTCCAGCCTGCCAGTGGCACGTCGCCACCCATCACCACAGCTATAGTCTTGGGTTTTAGCAAGTTGTCAAGTTTGGGGTAGGGGGAGAGCCACTGCTCGAGGTTGGTCTGCTCCAGCTGGTGCACGGCACGGCCGAGGGCGTATTCGATGTTTTCGCGTGTGTGCCACGGGTTGTGGTGCGAGGCGGTGTCGATAACGGCGTCGATGGAGCCGTCGTCGAGGGTGCCCTGCAATTTTCTGCCAAGCTCGGCAAAAGCTGAAATGGTGTCGGTTCTGCTCATAATGGTTTTCGTTACATTTTGTTGAAAAACAACAGCGTGAGGGCAATAAAATAACTTTTTGTCCGTTTTTTCGTACAAACAAAAATACAAAAAATAATACAAAACTGCCGAATGAACACAAAAAAAGTGATAACAGCCCTGCTGCTGCCCCTATTCTGCGCGGCCTCGCTCTTTGCCCAAAACAAGGATGAGATGCGGCGTTACGAGCAGGAGTTGACACAGCTTTTCGACAAGGCTTTCAACGCATCTACCGACAACGAGCGCTACAACGCTAACGAGCAGGCCATGCTGATGCTCGAGGAGGCTCTGCTGATGGAAAAGTCGTTCAACTGGAAATGGAACTTCACCAACGATGTGTCGGTGCTTACCGCCGAGGACGGACGGTTCAAGATTTTCTCGTGGGCCGTGATACGCGACAACGGCGAATACGAGTGTTTCGGCATAATACAGGCATACAACCCGCGCAGCGAAGAGTACGACGTGCATGTGCTTCGCGACAAATCGGAGGAAATTTTCAACCCCGAGCAGTCGGTGCTTGTCGATGGCGATTGGTACGGCGTTGTTTATCAGGAACTTGTAACATTAAAATACGATGGCAAGACCTCCTATATGCTCATCGGCTGGACGGGCGGCAGCACCATCATACAGCGCAAGGTGATAGAGCCCATCTCGTTCAAATCCAACTCGTCGATGCCGATATTCGGCGCGGCGGTGTTCAAACACGACCGCAACATACGCCGCATACTGATACAATACGCCAAAAAAGCCATGGTGAACGTGCGCTACGACGAGCAGTATTTCGAAGTGCAGGAAAAAAAGAAAGAGAAGAAAAACGGCAAAATGGTTACCGTAACCGTGTCGCACGAGGAGAAGGAAAAAATGATTGTTTTCGACGATGTGTCGCCGGTTATCGAGGGTATGGAAGGACTGTATCAGTACTATGTGCCTTCGGGACTGGAAAACGCCATCTATTTCAACAGCGGCAAATGGATTCTGCGCGAGAACATCCGTGGACGTCTGCACGAGATTAGGGCCAAAGATTTCAAGCCTCTGAAAAAGAAACCCGCCGCCTACACCGTGCCACCGGCAGAAGGCGAGCCGACTACAAAAAAATAGTGTGTGATAAAAATATTGACAATCAATATAATAGTAAAAAAATAAGAAAAAACCACCTCGCGATGTGGTTTAGATGAAAAAAAATCATATCTTTGCAAATCGAAAAAGTAAAACAAAAATACATGTCAATGAAAGCTAAAACAATTCTGACAGCCTGTCTGGTGGCCGCTATGGCAATGGGAATAGGCACATCAAAAGCACAGGTGAAAGTGAAGTTCGGACCCAAGGCCGCGTTCACACTAAATACAATGAATTATTCTGAAAAGACTCCCGAAGGCAGCAAGGAAAAGAAAATGGATTACAGTTGGACACCCGGATTCAGCGCCGGTATGTTCCTCGATGTGCGTTTCAATCCGACAATAACACTGGGAGCCGAGCTTTTTGCCGCCAAACAGGGCGCCCATGGCATGGTGAAAGTGGAACTGCCCACCACCAGCGGCGAGTACGAAGGCGACATCACAACCTATTACCTGCAACTCCCGATACTGTTCAAAGTTTCGCCATTTACGGGATTCAACATCGAATTAGGCCCACAGTTCGGTTATTTCTTGTACGGCGAAAGGGATTATGTTTACTCCGACAATCTTAAAGACTGGGGTTTCACTACCGAAATTGACAGCTGGATAAGCCGCCGCGGCAAATTCACCCAGATAGAAGACGACGGCCAGGAACTGCTTACCAATTACCAATTCTACAAACGTTGGGATTTGGCAGCCACAGCAGGCCTGAGCTACCGTATTGATATGGACTTGCACAACACCTCGCGCTCCATAGGCCTGATTTTCGGCGCACGCTATACCTACGGACTTTTCAATACCCTCAACACCCTCAAACTGAGCAAAAAAGGAGAGTGGACACAGGAAGAAGTCGACTCCAAAAACAGCTCCATTTCCGTTTATGCCGCTATCAGGTTTTAGCAAGATTATAATTGATAGTTTTATAGTTGGACGGTTGCATTTTTGTTGCGGCCGTCTTTTTTTTGCTTAATTTTTTGATGCGGTGGTGTGCTGTGGTCGGCCTTGTGATTTTGCTTTCAAATTATGAGCCCGCAATACGAAAGACGGCGGAAATGATGCATCTCTTCGGTGCGTGATTAGACCAGAGCGGAAAAAATAAAGATGATTTGATTTGAAAAATTTTTTTTATAATATATTGATATTTAGAAATGTGTGCGTGTTTCAACAAAAAAATGTTAATTATTTTGAAACAAAAAAGCCTCCCGTTACGAATAAAAGATGTATTTTTGCAAAACACAAATTAAAAAAAACAAAAATTTTTATAGGGGACGCCGAAAACCTTACAGAGTAGGCAACATTAAAAACATATAAAAAATGAAAAAAGTAATTCTGACTTTAGTTGCAGTAGCAACAATGGGTATTGCCAACGCCCAACTGTTTGTTGGTGGAAATCTCGGTTTCAGCAAAACCGGCGGTTCAAATGAATATACCGAAGACGGTGCAACCGCTACAACTCAATTCCCCAAAACAACTGAATGGACCATCGCTCCTAAGATTGGTTTCCAGATGAATAAATTGTCATTTGGTGCTATCATAGAGCTTGATGGCGAAAAAACAGTTACAGAAGGCAAGTATGTAAAAGACGACAAATTTACTGAAAAATATTTCGGTTGGGGTGTTTGCCCGTTTGTTCGTTACAACGCTTTTGAATTTGGAAACTTCGCCCTTTTCTGCGAACTCCAGATACCCATTATCAGTGGACAATACAAGACAAAATATGAAAACGGTAGCAACCCCGTTGTAGAAGCTGACGGAGCTAAAGTCTTTGGATTTGCAATTCAAGCTGTTCCTGGTTTGAACTACAAACTTAGCGAACACCTCAACTTCGACCTCTATGTAAACCTTTTAAAACTCGGTTGGAGTATGGAAAAACAAACCGTAGAAACCACAGATCCTACAACAAAGGATGTTGATAAATATACCGGTTTCCAAGTTGGCGTTTACTCCCTGCCTGACGTTATCACACTTGGATTCAACTACAATTTCTAAGTTGATATAACATCAGATAAAAAAGCGGAAGCCTTGCTTCCGCTTTTTTTTTCTTGTGGCGTACCGTTGGCACGCTGTTTTCCACACGGCAGAGCAGTGTATTGTCAGCGTCGCACCTTCGGCGCTTGCCCCCACACAGCAGAGCTGTTCTTTGTCAGCGTCGTACCTTCGGCACTCGCCCCCACACAGCAGAGCTGTGAGGGGTTAATAGAATGGCGTGCCGTTGGCACGCATATGGGACAAACACTGCTGAAAACACGCCACAACAAATCACATAATAAAAGACAGCGTTACACGTTATAAAGATATGAGTTACACAACATCATATTATCATATAGTGTTTCGCACATATCGTAGCGAACATACAATCTGCGAGGAATACGAACGGGAACTGTATGCCTATATCTATGGCATCGCAAAAAAACTTAATTGTCAAACCTACCGTATCGGCGGAATGCCCGACCATATACATATCTTCGTATCGTTGCCGTCCACTATGTCGTTGTCAGCCTTTGTTCAGCGGGTAAAGTCGGAGACAAGCAAATGGTTGAAGGTCAATCCATACTTTCCACATTTCCGCGGGTGGACTCATGAGTATGCGGGCTTCAGCTACAGCCTGCGCGACAAGGATATGATTGTGGGGTATATAATGCGTCAGAAAGAGCTTCACAAAAAGGTTGAATTTCCGACGGAGTATCGCTCGTTTATCGAAGCGAATGGTGGTCAGATCGACGAGGATTTTTTTTTGCGTGATGAGTAGAGCGTGCCAACGGCACGCTATCCTACTAACCCCGCACCAAGCCGACAGGCGCGGGGGGGGGCAGCAGAAGTGAAACAATGCGGAGAAAGACACCCAAGCCGACAGGCGCGGTGTGGGTCCGCACAAGCGAAGTGGTGCGGAAAAATCAAAAAAAATACGTACCTTTGCAAAACGAAACACAACACCATAAAACGATGAAAAAAACTCTTGTTGCTCTTGCCATCCTACTGTCGGTCAATGGTATAATCTGTGGTCAGAAGGTGAAGGACACCGTGTGCAAGCCTGCGGTGAAAACCATAATACTCACTCGCGAAAGTGTGGAGCTGTCGCAGCCCATACTCCGTCTCGGCTCCGACGACCGTCTGCTGCTGCAGTTCGACGTGCTTGGCGACGAGAGCCGCTACTACAGCTACCGCATACAGCACTGCTCCCACGACTGGCAGGTGGACGACCTCGCGGTGTCGGAGTACCTCAACGGTTTCGAGACCTCATCCATCAGCAACAGCCGCAACTCCTTCACCACCCGCCAGCCATACGTCCACTACTGGGAGACCATCCCCAACGAGATGACCTCGTTTAACGCCTCGGGCAACTATCTGCTCACAGTTTTCGACGACGAAAATCCCGACAGCGTGCTTTTCACCCGCCGTTTCTATGTGTACGAGGTGCAGGCCAACCTGCAGGCCGAAGTGGAGCAGGTTCTGGGCTCCGACGGCAAGGACCGCAACCAAAACGTGTCGGTGTATGTAACTCCGCCCAAGGGGCAGTATTTCAACAACCCCACGCTGTACTACCACCTGTATGTGCGTCAGAACGGGCGCGAGGACCTCTGCCGCGAGCTGCCGCTCCACAGCGTTAAGGGCAACGAGCTGCACTACAAATGGAAGGACGAGAATGTTTTCGGCGGCGGCAACGTGTTCCGCTTTTTCGACATCAGCAACATCAACATACCCATGTACACCACTGCCCGCATAGAGACTTTTGGCGACGACTACATAGCCTACCTCAAACCCGAGGAGGACCGCTCGCGCAAGAACTACGTGCACCGCGAGGGGTTGAACGGACAATTCAAAATTTCGGCCGAGAACCGCTACGACGCCACAGTGGAGGCCGATTATGTGTGGGTTAATTTAGCCATCCCCATGGAAGTGCCGCGTATGGACGGACTTTTCTACGCCGTAGGCGATGGCTGGGGCTGGGATTTCACCGACGGCAATATGTTCCAATGGCAACAGCAGATGAAAGCCTACACGCTGCGATTGCGGGTGAAGCAGGGCTATTATTCGTATCAGATAGTGTTTGTGCCTGTGGGGGAGAAAGAGGGACGTACTTCGGTGCTGGAGGGCGATTTTTTCGAGGCCAAGAACGATTATTACATATTCCTTTACCAACATACCCCCGCCGACCGCTTCGACCGCCTTATAGGAACTTCTTTAATTCGGAACCTTTAGCTCGGCGCAGCCAATTAGGATTTCGGAATGAGGAAGTTTTTGGTCAAAAGTCAAAAGTCAATGAATAATTAGTTGTAAAAGTTCACAAGGTTGTTGCGTAGCTTTCGCCGAAGGCGAAACAAAATTCACAAGATTTCATAAATTTCGCGAGTTTTACGAGCAGAAGATACTGACCCCGGCGAGCCGAAGGCGGCAGGAGAGTTCCGAATTTCGAATTCCGAACTATCTCGTGAGTTCTTGGAATATGGTTTCGAGCGACTGCTCGTCCTTTTGAATGGTGAGGATAGCCAGATTGTTGGCCACAGCCCAGTCGAAAAGTGTTTTGCGGATGTCGGTGTTTTCGTTGGCGTCGATGACATATTTGGTGGGCGAGAGCTGGTTGATCTGTTTCACGCCCTGAAGTTGCCGCAGTTTCGACAGTTGCACGTTGTTGTCGAATTCCACGTGGTAGCGGTTTATGCGCATGGTGTGAAGCAGTTCGGTGGGTTTGTCGGCCACTATCTGTCCGTGGTTGATGATGATGGCGCGCGAGCAAACAGCTTCCACCTCCTGCATGATATGGGTGGAGAGTATCACTATTTTGGTTTTTCCCACTTCGCGTATCAGCGAGCGTATCTCGGTAAGCTGGTTGGGGTCGAGGCCGGTGGTGGGTTCGTCGAGGATTAGTATTTTTGGGTCGTGGATGAGGGCCTGTGCCAGTCCCACGCGTTGGCGGTAGCCTTTGCTCAGCTGTCCTATCTTTTTGTTGGATTCGGGTGTGAGTCCGGTGGTTTCGATGATGTCCTCCACACGTTTGTTTATGTTGTCGAGTTTGTGGACGCCGGCTATAAAACGTAGAAATTCACGTATGTACATATCTGTGTAGAGCGGGTTCTGTTCGGGCAGGTAGCCGATGTTGCGTCGTATTTCGAGAGTGTTTTCGAAAATGCTGTTGCCGTAAACGGTAACGTTGCCCGAAGTAGGGGGGATGAAACAGGTTATTATTTTCATCAGGGTGGATTTGCCGGCGCCGTTGGGTCCGAGCAGTCCCACTATCTCGCCTTCGCCTATGCTGAAACTTACGTTTTTCAGAGCATATTGTGTGCCGTAAACCTTGGATACGTTTTCTGCTATTATTGACATTTGCGTGATGTGTTAGAATACAGAGACTTTGATGTATTTCTTCGGGTTTTCTTTTATGTCTTTGATAAGAGCGTCGAGGTCTTCGATGGATTTCTGTAGGTTGTCGTACAGGTTGTCGTCGTTGATAAGTTTTCCTACGTTGCCTTTGCCGCTGGAGATTTTCTCCATGGAGTTGGACAGCTCGTCCACGGTGCGGTTTAGTTTTTCGAGGGTGGAGCCAAGCTTGGCGCGCGACACGGTGTCGGTGATTTCGGAAATGTTGCAGATTATGTTGTCGAGTTCGTGGCTGTTGTTGCTGAGGGTTTTGGACAGGTTGTCGATATTTTCGATGATGTCTTGGATTTTGCCTTTTTCGGTGCCCACTATGTTGTCGAGGTTGGCGGAGAGGCTTGAGAGTCGTTGCGATATTTTGTTTATGTTGCCCATAGCTGAGTGGAAGTTGCGCTGAGTTTCGTTGTCGGTTATCTGTTTGAGGTTGTTCACCACGGTGTCGGCGTTGTTGATTATGTTTTCCAGCTTGTCGGTGTAGGGTTCTAGTATTTTGCCCACCTCGCTGAGCATGGAGCCTTCGGTGTGCGACAGCAGGGTGTCGCCGGGTTTGAGGTGGGTTGTGGCGTCGCCCATCTTCACACGCATGGCCTTGGAGCCGAGAATGTCGGAGTTGAACACTTCGGCAATGGAGTTAGAAGGGAGTTCGAGGTTCGACGGCAGTTCGAAACGCACTATGAACTGTTTCATCTGGGGGTCGGCGTATTTTATCTTGCTCACCTGTCCCACTTTCATGCCGTTGATGAACACGTAGCTTGTCGGCAGCAGCCCGCCGATGTCGTCGTAAACGGCGTAGTAGGTGTGCTGGCGTCCGAAAAGGTCTTTGCCTTTAAGGAAATTGAGCCCCCATACTAGAATGGCAATGGTGATGATGGCTATGATGCCGACTTTTGTTTCGGTGCGTAGTTTCATGGCAGTAAGGTTTTATTTGGATGTGTTTATGCGTCGTGCTTCCTCGAAGGATATGCGTTCGCCTTTGTAGAAAGGCACTATGAAAGCGTCTTTGAAGCCTTTTTCCTGAATGGTTCTTTGTAAGACCTTTGCTTCGTCGAGGTTGGAGGCGGTTTCGGCGGTGAGGTAGCGGTACAGGCGGTCTTTGGTTGAGATGTAGTCGGTGATGCCTTTGAACTGTGGGGCACCGTCGGCCAGTTTTTTCTCCGAGGTGAGGAACTGAATGCGGTATATGGCGCGTTCTTTGTCGGAGGTGGCGTTGTTTTGTTTGTTGTCGGTTTTAGGCAGAGTGGTTTTTGCTGTGCCAGAAATCCCTTTCAGGGTGTCGGCTTTGACGGTTGTAACAATGTCGATGGCTTTGGTTGTGTCCGGTGTGGTTTTTGAGGTGTCCTTGGGAGTGACGGTGTTTTTTTTGTTGTCCTGTTTTTTCTTGTCCTTGTTGAAACCGGGGATGTCGAATTTCGGGTTTGTTATTTTCTTTGTTCCCTCTTCGGCCGCCTTATATTCGGCAAAGGCGTTGAAAAGGCAGTAAACGATGTCGGCCTGTCCTTCGTCGGAGTTGATGTATTCCTCTTCCGTGGGGTTGCTTATGAACCCCACCTCGGTGAGTATCGATGGCATGGTGGTTTTGTAGAGCACAAACAGCTCGGCTTGCTTCACGCCGCGGTTGATGGTTTTTATCTTCGATTTGTATTGGTCTTGGATGAGTTTTGCGAAATTGAGGCTTTTGTCGATGTAAGCGTTCTGGTAAAGTGCGAACATTATGTAGCTTTCGGGCGAGTTGGGGTCGAAACCGTTGTAGTCGGCGTTGTTTTTATAGTCGTTTTCGAGCAGTATGTCGGCGTTTTCCTTTTTTGCCACTTCGAGGTTGGCCTTGCTGTTCGAAAGTCCCATCACGAAAGTCTCCACGCCTTTGCACTCGGTTTTGGGGTGCGAGTTGGCATGTATCGACAGGAAAAGGTCGGCTTTGGCGCGGTTGGCCATCTTGGCGCGCTCGCTCAGCGATATGTCCACATCGGTCTTGCGGGTGAATATGACGTTAACGTCGTCGAAATTGTCGTTGATGACCTTGCCGAGTTTGAGGGCAATAGACAGCACGACGTCCTTCTCCTTCGACTTTTTTCCGATGGCTCCGGGTTTGTCGCCGCCGTGTCCGGGGTCAATAACGACGGTTTTTACCTGTCCGACCGCAATTTTTTGCGAAAAAACTGCTCCGTTTATCAGAAAAAGGGCAATAAATAGGATTGTTAAACGTTTCATTTTCACAAATATGTAAATTAAGTTTTTATATTCGACTAATAATTTTTATTTTTGCAAACTGAAATGCAAAGATACGTTTTAATTTTGAGATTTTGGATATAAAGAATAGTATAATATATATGATATTGAAACACAATTGGTTGCGGACGACAAAAGCCGTTGCCTTTTGTTGTGTGCTGTTCTCTGTATCCTTTTGCCAGACGGCGTTTTGTGCAGAAAACGGTGCTGGAAACTGTTTTTCCACAACTTTTCAACATAAAAAAGTTGCTTTCGCCATTTCTGCCTCCGACACCAATAAAAATAAATCGCAACACGCTGTAAATAAGCTTGATAGTATTCCAGATACATTGTCCGTTGATTCCACGCTTGCAAAGACAAAGGACACAGTGTCAGACACTTTGTCGAAAAAACGGAAGAATTACAAGGGGCTTCGCATCTCGCCCAACGCCATCACCGATATCGTTACCTACAAGGCCAAGGACTCGGTGGTGTTTCTGCTCGACGACCGCAAGGCCACACTTTTCAAGGATGGAAGTATCGACTATCAGGATGTGAACCTCGTGGCCGACTCCATCAGCGTGGATTTCCAGACGCGGATGCTCAACGCCAACGGTCTCACCGACACCAACGGCTCCGTGTTCGGCCGTCCCAAGTTCAAGGACGGCAACTCGGAGTACAACGCCAACGAGATAACTTACAATTTCAATTCCCGCAAGGGCATCATACAAGGCGTTATTACGCAGGAGGGCGAAGGTTTTCTGCACGGCAGCAAGGTGAAAAAGATGAACGACTCGGTGATGTACCTCAACAGCGGCAAGTTCACCACCTGCAACTACGCCCATCCGCATTTCGCTCTCGAATTCTCACACTCCAAGCTCATCACCAAGGACAAGATTGTTACAGGTCCGGCCTATATGACAGTGGGCGACGTGCCTACGCCTCTTGCTCTGCCTTTCGCTTTCTTCCCTTTCACCAAAGGCCGCACGTCGGGAGTGCTGATACCGTCGTACGGCTGGGCCAACAACCGTGGCTACTACCTGCGCAACGGCGGCTATTACTTGGCCATCAACGACTACATGGACCTGACACTTATTGGCGACATTTACACCAACCTCAGCTGGGCCGTCAATCCCAAGAGCAACTACTACCGCAAGTACAAATACCGCGGCGCCGTGGATATCCGCTACGAGCAGACCCGCGAGGGCTTGGAGGGCACCGACACCTACAACCGCTACAACGATTTCAAAATAGCATGGACGCACCAGCAGGACGCCAAGGCCAATCCGAACTCACATTTTTCGGCCAACGTGAACCTTGTTAGCCGCAACTACTCCAAATGGACAAGCAACTCCGCCGACTATTTCAACAGCACCACCACCTCAAGCATAGCCTATTCCACCACCATTGCCGGTATTTTCAACTTCTCGGCCAATCTGGGCGAGTCGTACAACATCAACACCCGTATGATTGATCTGAAACTGCCATCCATATCGTTGAGCACCAATCAGTTCCATCCCTTCCGCCGCAAAAATCCGCAAGGCTCGTACAAGTGGTACGAAAACATCACCGTAAGCTATTCGATGAACGCCGAGAACAGCATCAACACCGTGGACACGCTGCTTTTCTCGAAAGATGTGTTGCGGAAAATGAAAAACGGCATATCGCACAGCATACCTCTCTCCAGTTCGGTGAAAGTGTTTAAATATTTCACTTGGACCAACTCCGTCAACTACAACGCCCGCTGGCATTTCAACAGCATACGCAAGAACTACGACGCCGACTCCGCCGCTGTGCTTACCGACACGGTGTGGGGGTTCGTCACCAACCGCGATGTGAGTTTCTCGTCGTCGCTCAACACAAGGCTGTATGGTGTTTTCAATTTCAAGAAAGGATATATCACCGCACTGCGGCACGTAATAAACCCTTCGGTGTCGTTCAAT
This sequence comes from Bacteroidales bacterium, assembly GCA_017443265.1. Classification (GTDB taxonomy): domain Bacteria; phylum Bacteroidota; class Bacteroidia; order Bacteroidales; family P3; genus UBA1219. Next base: position 12,820 of record JAFSOU010000040.1, read on the forward strand.
TTCCGTCCCGATTTCGGCAACCCCGCCCTCGGGTATTGGCGCACCTACATCGACGGCAACGGCGAAGAGCAACGGTACTCCATTTTCGAACAGAATGTGTATGGCGGTCCGTCGTATGGTCGGTCGGGCAACATATCCATGAGCATCTCCAACAATCTGGAAATGAAGGTGAAATCGTCGAGGGACACCATAAACGGCACCAAAAAGGTAGTTCTGCTCGAAAACCTCTCGTTCTCTACATCCTACGATTTGGCAAAAGACTCTGTTAATTGGTCGCCCTTGTCGGTGTCGGGACGTACTACATTGTTCAAAAACTGCGTGATAAACTACAGCGCGTCGTTTATCCCATATTATATCAACGAGAAAAACGTGGTTACCAACACTTTCCTTTGGGAGAAAGAGAAAAAGTTGTTCAAGAAACAGAACTCGCAATGGAATATGCAGCTCAACTGGTCGCTTAACCAGAACACTTTCAAGCGTGGCGGGAAAAAGCAGTCGGGCGGAGCACCGGCGGCTCCTGTGGCCACCAACGTGCAAAACCCCTTCAACACCCCGCAAGGCATGGGCCAAGTAGTGGATTACTCCGTGCCGTGGAACCTCTCGCTGGCCTACACCCTAAGCTATATCAACACCTATTATGCCGCCAAACTCGGCTACGAGTCGCAGGTGGTGCAGACACTCTCGTTGCGCGGCGACGTTAGCCTCACCAAAAACTGGAAAATAAGCTTCACCACAGGCTACGACTTCCAGAGCAAGGCCATGTCGTACACCTCCGTCGACATACACCGCGACCTGCACTGCTGGGAGATGCATTTCAACTGGGTGCCTTTCGGATACTACAAAAGCTGGAACTTCACCATCAACGTGAAAGCCGGAATGCTCCAAGACCTGAAATACAACAAACGCAACAGCTATCAGGATAACCAAGGATATTACACCAACTAAACCGTTGCCGATATGACTTTAGAGGAATTGCAAAAAACTGTCGACCAATGGGTTAAGAAATACGGAGTGCGTTATTTCAACGAACTTACCAATATGGCCGTGCTTACCGAGGAGGTGGGCGAGGTGGCTCGCATAATGGCGCGCACCTATGGCGAACAGTCCGCTAAAGAAGGTGATTTGGATAAATCCCTTGCCGACGAGCTGGCCGATGTGCTTTGGGTGCTTGCCTGCATAGCCAACCAAACAGGCGTGGACCTTACCGAAGCTGTGAGACAGAATATTCAAAAGAAAACACTCCGCGACGAAAACCGACATAAAAACAACCCTAAATTACGATAACATGGAAAAGCTGTATTACTCCATTTCAGAAGTCGCCAGGATGTTCGACGTAAACACCTCGCTAATACGTTATTGGGAGAAGGAGTTCGACTGCATCAAGCCGGTGAAGAACAAAAAAGGCAACCGGCAGTTCACCCAGTCCGACATCGACAATATCCGCAAGATATACCACCTGACCAAAGAGTGCGGATTTACCCTCGCCGGCGCCAAGGAACAGCTGAAAACAGCACAAGTGGACGACGAAAAACTGAAAGCCATCGACACTCTGGCCGAAATCAAGGCTTTTTTGATAGACTTGCGACAGGCTTTGTAGTGGCTGTAGTGCGTTATGAACTAACTTTTACAGGTATGAATAAATGGTTTGTTATTATAGGTTTGGTAGTATTATTTAGCAATACTATTTATGGACAGGGAAGTTATCCTTTTAAATATCACATAACAAATGAAATCAAACCTGATACTTATATATTAACATATCAAGAAAAATCATCTTTTCTCAAAGGGCAGCCAGACTCAATACTTATTGTATTAAATGATACCGTTTCAGAACAACCAAGATACAGTGCCTATGTGGTATCCTATCCCGATAGAAAGGTTTATGTGGAATTCTATATGACGGACTCCGCTAAAATTGAATATTCATCGGAGTTCGGAATTAGAACAGATGCAATAAAGTGCCCATTTAGAGAGTTTTATATTGTTAAAGATACAAGTAAAACACATGTTATTTCCCAAATAAAAATCGAAAGTGGACACTGCTATTACGACAGAAGAATCATATACAGCAAAATACCGTTGAGAAAAAAAACGATAAGAGCTATCCGTGAATATATTTACAACAGAGGCCCAGAACCACCATGTGTAAAAAAGAAAACATGCTATGTTTCATTGCCTGAATTATAAAAATATATCTAATAATCTAAAATATGTTAACTATCAACCGTTTGCTCCTATTAATATTACGAAACAAAAGATAGCAATATGGAAAAGAATATTAATCATAAATGCCTTATGACTTGTTTTATTTGTACAATTCTGTTATTTTGTATTGCATGCAAAGAGGATATACAAATAAAAGATTATTATTATGAAATGTACATGTACGGGGATTCAATTCCATTAGAATATCAAAAAGTTAAAATCGTAGATAGTAATGGTTTTAGGAAACAATTTACTTATAACTATTTTGTCACTAACGGAGTAATGGTTTTTGAGTCTAAAAATTATTACAAGATATTGGGGGGCGACCTTTTTAGTATAAGAAAAAATGATGGTAACGGAGTTTTGTACCTATCAACAAAACATATAGACTCATGCATAACATATGGCACAGGGAATGAAATAATGGACGCAGTGCTTGCTGAAACAAATTGTTTTCAAGGGGAAAAAAGTATTATAGTGAATAACTATGAATTCACAACAGCTTATGAATTTTACAAAACTTTTGGCATGGGGTATGATAATGTTACGTATAGGGTATATTATGACACATCTTTTATTCCTATAAAATATGAATGGATTTCGGGATATTCTTTTGTCGATTCGATCCGTAGAACAAATGGCATCCCTTATGAATCCATATCGCGTTTAAGATGTATTATTTACAAAAATCACACATATTATATTCGGGATTATTTGAAAACACAACCATAAAAATGACAACCGGCAGTTCACCCAGTCCGACATCGACAACATACGCAAGATTTACCACCTCACCAAAGAGTGCGGATTTACCCTCGCCGGCGCCAAGGAACAGCTGAAAACAGCACAAGTGGACGACGAAAAACTGAAAGCCATCGACACTCTGGCCGAAATCAAGGCATTTTTGATAGACTTGCGGCAAGCCTTGTAATGAGCAAGGAAAATAACGTTTTGAACTTTTACAAATAACTCATCGAACAGTCCGCATTTTTTTGCGTTTTTCGACATCGAAATTGCCTGTTTGCACACTCGTTGTTTTGGAAAACTATACTAAAAACGCCTTGTAGTATCAAAAAAAAACGTTTTTTAATTTTTTGATAATCAGAAAAATAGAAAGGTGTGGACAAAAAAAATGAAAATCTATTTTGTCAATTGAAAAAAAGGTTGTACCTTTGCACACGATTTTTGAAACGGCTCCGTAGCTTAACTGAATAGAGCAGCTGACTACGGATCAGCAGGTTGGGGGTTTGAATCCCTCCGGAGTCACAAAATCACGACACACGTTTTTTCAACGTGTGTTTTTTTTTGCCATCAAGAAAAAAAACTTTGTGAAATTCAATAAATTAGTGTATTTTTGCAAACTGCAGTGTCGGATTGTTCCGATGCTATTTTATTGAAAAACACAATGTTGGATAAAAGCACCTTTTAAAGTGGGACTTGAAAAGTACGACATAAAGATACTTCTGGCGCTGTACCAGTCGCTGAAGGGGCGCAAGGATTTCTTCAAATTCCTTGTCAAAAACGGCTATCCCGAGCTGGCGGCTTTTTCCAACGCCGTGCGCGGCGACATCGACGCCATGATGTGGCTGTTCAAGAACAAATACGAGTGGCTGGCCATACTTAGCAACGCCATCGACGGCGAGGCCGAGGCCCGCGAGTGGATTCGCAAGAACACCGCCGAGGTGAACCTGCATTTCGCCCTCGCCTGCAAAAAAGAGGCGGTGGCCACACGCTGGCTCGCCGAACACGACCTCGACATATTCCTTATGATGGCCAAGGAGATAAACATTGTGCTCGACGTGCAGATGAAAGAAAACCTCTCGCCATACACAATGAAATTCGGACAATAACACAATTGAAATATAATGGAAAAACGCAAATTCAATCGTCGTGACGACGACAACAGGGGAGGCAACCGCAACAACCGCCGTCCCGAAAGAAACAATTACGAAAACAAAGACCGTCGTGGAGGCCGTCCTGCACGCGACAGCCGCCGCAATCGTCAGAACGACGACTACGACCGCGAGGAAAGCCGTCGCCGCAGGGCCATACACGACGAAAACTGGTTCGACCTCGAACCCGACCAGAGCAAGAACTTCGAGTCGCACCGCGAACGCCGCCAAGAACACAACAACCGCAACAGCGACCGTCCTTTCAAAAGCCGTGGCAGCAACCGCAACGACCGCCGAAACGGCGACCGTCACGAAAGGGAATACCGCGAATACCGCCGCTCGCACTCCTACAACGACTACGACGACAGCTATTCCGACGACGTTGACGAGGAATACACTTTCATCCCCCGCAACCGCCGCGACAGGTCGTTCGACCGCGACAGCCGTCCCCAGCACCGCCCGAAATCCGACGGCCGTGCCTCAAAAAAAGAAAACGACAGCTCCGTACGTCTGAACAAATACATAGCCAATGCAGGCATCTGCTCGCGCCGCGAAGCCGACGTGCTTATTGCCAGCGGTGCCGTTACCGTGAACGGCGAGGTGGTGGACCAGCTCGGATACAAGGTGAAACCCGGCGACGTGGTGCACTACGGCGGCGAAAAACTGGTGTCGGAGCGCAAACGCTACATACTGCTCAACAAGCCCAAGGGCTTTATCACCACCATGGACGACCCGCAGGAGCGTAAGACGGTGATGGCCCTCGTGGCCGACGCCTGCACCGAACGCATATACCCCGTAGGACGCCTCGACCGCAACACCACAGGCTTGCTGCTTTTCACCAACGACGGCGAACTGGCCAAAAAACTGACACACCCCTCCACTGGAGCCCGCAAAGTGTATCACGTGGAACTCGACAAACCGTTGGCTCCCGCCGACCGCCGCAAGATTCTGGAAGGCATCTCCCTCGAGGACGGCGACATTGCCTTCGATGCAGTGGAATACAACTCCGACGACCGCAACTCCGTGGGCGTGGAGCTGCACTCGGGACGCAACCGCATAGTGCGCCGCGTTTTCGAGTCGCTCGGCTACGAAGTATATAAACTCGACCGCGTTATCTTTGCCGAACTTACCAAGAAAAACTTGCCCCGCGGACGCTGGCGCGAACTCTCACCAAAGGAAGTGGGATTTCTGAAAATGTTGTAACCAATGGAGAAAAAACATAAAGCCGGTTTTGTGAATATTGTGGGCAACCCCAATGTGGGCAAGTCCACCTTGATGAACGCACTTGTTGGCGAACAGCTTTCCATCATCACCTCCAAGGCGCAGACCACGCGCCATCGCATAATGGGAATAGTCAACGGCGAGGACTTCCAAATAGTTTATTCCGACACCCCGGGTATCGTAAATCCGCACTACAAGCTGCACGAGAGCATGATGTCCTTTGTGGATTCCGCTTTGCAGGACGCCGACCTGTTCCTTCTCGTCACCGAAGTGGGGGAGAGCCTCAAAAATCAGGACATACTGCGCAAGATAATCAACTCCAAAGTGCCGATAATTTTGGTAATCAACAAAATAGATACTTCCGACCAAGCTACCATCCTGAAAAAGATGGAATATTGGAAAAACCAGATACCACGAGCCATCATCATACCGGCATCGGCAACGGAGAAATTCAATGTGGACAAGATTTTTGACCAGATTCTGGAACTCCTGCCCGAAAATCCGCCCTATTTCCCCAAGGACGAGCTAACCGATAAATCGATGCGATTCTTTGTCTCGGAGATAGTTCGTGAGAAAATACTGATGTATTACCAGAAGGAGATACCCTATTCCACCGAAGTGGCTGTGGAGTCGTACAAGGAGGAGGACGGCATCGACAAAATATCCGTCATCATTTTCACCGAAAGGGAGTCGCAAAAAGCCATTTTGATAGGCCACCAAGGACAATCGCTAAAGAAAGTGGGCTCCGAGGCGCGCAAGGACATAGAGGAGTTCACGGGCAAGAAATGTTTCTTGCAGCTGCATGTGAAAGTGCTGAAAGACTGGCGCAACAGCGAGAATGCCCTGCGTCGGTTCGGATACGAGAGTTAATCTGGAATTAGGAGTTAGGAATGGGGCGGTAGCAGTCAATTCCGAGTACGCAACTTATTTTGCTCTGAAGAAAATCTTCATCGGCACACCTTCGAAATCCCACAGCTCGCGCATGCGGTTTTCCACAAAACGGCGGTAGGGGTCGCGGATGTACTGCGGCAGGTTGCAGAAAAAGACAAACTGCGGATATGCTGTCGGCAGCTGGGTTATGTATTTGATTTTTATGTATTTGCCTTTCCATGCAGGAGGCGGGTTCTGTTCCTTTACAATGGGCAGCAGGGCCTCGTTCAGCTCCGAGGTAGAAATTCTGCGGCTGCGCGATTCGTAAACCTTGCGGGCGGTCTCCAATACCTTGTATATGCGTTGTTTGTTGATAACCGAGGTGAAGACGATTGGCACGTCGGAGAAAGGTGATATGCGTTCGCGGATAAGGTCTTCGTATCTTTTGTGGGTGTGGGTGTCTTTCTCTATTATATCCCATTTGTTCACCACAATCACCACGCCCTTGTTGTTGCGCTGTATCAGTCCGAAAATGTTGAGGTCCTGCTGTTCGAGGCCCTGCGATGCGTCGAGCATCAGAATGCACACGTCGCTGTTTTCGATGGCGCGCACCGAGCGCAGCACGGAGTAGAACTCTATGTCTTCGTTCACCTTCTGTTTTTTGCGCAGTCCTGCTGTGTCCACAAACATAAAGTCGAACCCGAAACTATTGTATCGGGTGTAGATGCTGTCGCGCGTGGTGCCGGCAATTGGGGTTACAATGTTGCGATCCTCGCCGGTGAGGGCGTTGATAAGCGACGATTTGCCCACATTGGGGCGTCCCACCACGGCTATACGCGGCAGTTCGATATTCTCGTCCTCCTCGGGTTGCATGTCTTTCACCAGTTCGTCGAGCAGCTCGCCGGTGCCGGAGCCGTTCATGCCCGAAATGGGGAAAATCTCCCCCAATCCGAGAGCGTAGAACTCCGCTATCTCGTTCATACGCATGGGGTTGTCCACCTTGTTCACCACGGGCAGCACTTTTTTCTTGCTTTTGCGCAGCATGTTGGCCACATCCTCGTCCATGGGGGTTAGTCCGTCTTTGACGTCGAGCAGGAAAAGTATTGCATCTGCCTCGTCGATGGCAAGCTGCACCTGCTTGCGGATTTCGGTCTCGAACGAGTCGTCGCTGCCCACCACGTAGCCTCCAGTGTCTATCACCGAAAAACCGATGCCGTTCCACTCCGATTTGCCGTACTGGCGGTCGCGGGTAACGCCGCTGGTCTCGTCCACAATGGCCGAGCGCGATTCGGTAAGGCGGTTGAAAAGTGTCGATTTTCCTACGTTGGGACGTCCCACTAAAGCTACGATGTTGTTCATAAGATTGTGTGTTTTAGTTAGTTGTGGATACTTTTGTAAAAAGTGCCGTTTTGCAAAGGTACACTTTTTTTTTGTCTTTTTATTGATTTTTTGACAATTACGGCGTTTTTGACGGAAAAGCGGTTCTTTTTTTCTGAAAAATCAAAAAATAAATAGTATTTTTGCAGGTCGATTTGCAGGGGAAGAACAGCGTTGTTTTCTGTCCATCTGTTTGCAAATCAGTAATAAATATAAAAACAACTCCATACGATGAACAACGAATACAAGAGTGCCGATATCAATCTCAAGGATTGGGGACGCAAAGAATTGGACACCGCCGAAAAGGAGATGCCCGGCCTGATGGCCTGCCGCAAGAAATACGGTGCACAGAAACCTCTTAAGGGAGCCCG
>JAFSOU010000041.1 GCA_017443265.1 Bacteroidales bacterium
TCTCCATCGATTTCCTTGATGAAATATAAGATGAGGGGCTTGCTTTTCAAAAAACATCATTCCGTCTGTCAACGTTGATAGATTATCAACAAGTTACAATCACAAAGATCACGGCTGTCGATTTTTATCGGACACCAATAGTAATTATCTATCCCCAGCCAGAAGTCCTTCGTTCAGAAGACGATTGGGATCCAAATGATGATTGCAAAGAGATTGCAGATTTTGCATGTGGTGATTTAATCCCTCAATGTTCACCAATTACATGGTTTCGCAATGTCTACAAGATTAGCATTCCTTTACCGACTATGAATGCCGAATAAGGCCACGATGCAAAACTTCCTAATTAATATTCAAAAACCCCGTGTTTCGATTTCACGGTAACCTTTTTGCCGTTGTAAGCCTCGCAGTGGCCGATGATTTGGGCATCCACGTTGAAGGATTTCGAGATGGCAATGATGTCCTCGGCAGTTTTCTCGTCGGTGTATATCTCCATGCGGTGCCCCATGTTGAACACCTTGTACATCTCCGCCCAGTCGGTCTGGCTCTGCTCGTGAATCATGCGGAAAAGGGGAGGAGTGTCGAAAAGGTTGTCCTTAACCACGTGCAGGTTGTCGATGACATGCAGCACTTTGGTCTGTGCGCCGCCGCTGCAGTGCACCATGCCGCAGATCTCCTTGCGGTGGTTTTTCAGTATCTCGGCAACGATGGGTGCGTAGGTCCTTGTGGGCGAAAGCACCATCTTTCCAGCATCGACGCCGGGCACTTCGGTGGGCGAAGTGAGCATCAGTTTTCCGCAATACACCACATCGTCGGGCAGGTGGTTGTCGTAGCTTTCGGGATATTTCTCGGCATAGACTTTGCTGAAAACGTCGTGGCGTGCCGAGGTAAGGCCGTTGCTACCCATGCCGCCGTTGTAAGCTGTTTCGTAAGTGGCTTGGCCGTACGACGCCAGACCCACTATTACGTTCCCCGCCTTGATGTTGTGGTTGCTGATGACGTTGCAGCGGCGGATACGTGCCGTAACGGTGGAGTCCACCACAATGGTACGGGCAAGGTCTCCGATGTCGGCAGTCTCGCCGCCGGTGGAGTAGATGCCCACGCCCAGAGCGCGCATCTCTTCGAGGAAACTCTCCGTGCCGTTGATGACGGCGGCAATCACCTCGCCGGGGATAAGACGTTTGTTGCGGCCTATGGTCGATGAGAGCAGTATGTTGTCCGTGATGCCCACGCACAGCAGGTCGTCGAGGTTCATCACAATGGCGTCGATGGCGATGCCTTTCCACACCGACAGGTCGCCCGTCTCGCGCCAGTACATGTATGCTAGCGACGATTTTGTTCCCGCGCCGTCGGCGTGCATCACCGTGCAGTAGTCGGGGTCGCCGGCCAATATGTCGGGTACTATCTTGCAGAAAGCCTTGGGATACAGGCCTTTGTCGATGTTCTTGATGGCGTTGTGCACATCCTCTTTCGATGCCGAAACGCCTCTTTGATTGTATTTTAAATTGTCCACTGTTGCTTGTAAATTTTTTGCAAAAGTACATAAATTTTCCGACATATACACATATACATGTAACTTTTTTATTAAACACGAATTGCCAAAAATTTACCATTAATTATTAAGTGGTCGGTGTTTTCGGCGTGCTCTGCAGCTATAAATGGTGGCTGAGCTTGTCGAAGCCCCACGCATTCGCATCTTCACACCTTCACATCTTAACTTAAAAAAATCTTCCTCCGTGCAATATTTCCGAAAGCTTTGCGTTAATAACCGTTGTCGTTGGCAAACGGCACGTTTTTATTTTATCAAACAACAGACATACAGATGGAACAAAATTTTTATGACAGCGGATTCTCTTTGAAAAACTCGTTGAAATTCTTTTATCGGCATCGTGTGGTGCTTTTGGTGGTGTTTGTGGCGGCGTTGGTGGCCTCCACAGTGGTGGCTTTCCTTTTGCAGGAACGTTTCGACGCCAAGGCGGTGATGTTCCCCACCAGCTCAAACCGCGTTTCCAAATCCATTGTTAACGACCGTTACAGCCTCGACATTACCGACTACGGCATAGAACGCGACTGCGAGTACGCCCTTCAGGTGCTCTCCTCCGACGCCATGATGCGCGATGTGTGCGAACATTTCGACCTTATGGGCCACTATGGCATCAACAAAAACGCCAAGGACAAATACTACCGTTTGTACGAGATGTACCGCGCCTACGTCACCGTGAAACGCACCGAGTACCTCGGCATCGAGATTAAGGTAACCGATTTCGACCCGCAAACTGCCGCCGACATAGCCAACTATATCACAGCCAATTACGACAGTCTCAGCACCCGAATCCTCGCCCCCCGCACCGACGGAGCCATCCGCGTGATGGAGAGCGTAAGCCAGCAGCTGCAGGAGGAGATGAAAACCGTCTCCGACCCCATGTTGCTGAAATACAAGAGCAAAGAGCTTGCTTCGATACAGACGCAGCTTGCCGAGCGTCGTGCCGATTCGGCCAATTTCATGCCCCGCAAATTCTGGGTCGACGAGGCAGTGCCCTCCGACCACAAGTCGTTCCCAAAACGTCTGGTGATAATACTCCTCGGCACCATCGCCGCCGAGCTGCTGTGCATCCTTGTGCTGCTTGTGGCCGAACGCTGGTCCTCGATGAAAAAAGAGCTGCAGTAGCATCTGCAACTGTCCGACTTTTATTTATTCCCAAACCACTCTTGGCGACCGATGCGTGATTTTTGGCAAAAGACAAAACGCTGGTTTTCAGAAAACAAGCTTCCGGTGATTGTTTTGCTGGTAACGCTTGTGTTTCTTTTCGTCAACAGTTACGCCCTGCGCAGGGAGTTCTACTACCTCAGTCTTGTGCCTTTGGCAGGACTTGCCATATTGCTGTTTGTCAGAAGGTTGGAGTTCGGGCTTTTGGCCATAGCCCTGCTTACGCCTTTTGCCATCAACTACGACATAGTGAAAGGCTCGCAGCTTTCCATGCCCACCGAGCCGCTGCTGTTGCTTTTTATGCTGATTTTCCTTTTCAGGGTGTTGCTCAGCCGCAGCTACGACAGAAAGATAATAAGTCATCCCGTTACGTTGGCGGTGCTTTTCTCGTTACTGTGGATGCTTATAACGTCGGCCACGTCGGAGCTGCCGGGCGTTTCGTTCAAATACCTGCTGGCAAGGCTGTGGTTCGTCATCCCCTGTTTCTTCGCTGCGGCGCAGATTTTCAAAAATCCCAAACGTATAACGCAGTTCTACTGGTGTTACGCCGTCTCGTTGCTCATAATCATCTTTATGACAACGCTTAAGACTTTCTCCAATTTCTCCGACCTGCAGACCATGCACCGTGTGATGAAACCTTTCTACAACGACCACACCGCCTACGGCGTAACCATAGCGATGTTTGTCCCGCCGGCGTTTCATTACATATTCGAAAACAAGCAGTTGTGGTCGTGGAAAAGACTGTTCGCCATAGCCGCCTTTGTGCTGTTGATTACAGGCTTGGTGCTGTCGTATTCGCGTGCCGCGTGGATAAGCGTGCTGGGAGCCGTGGCAGTGTATTTCGCCATCCGTTTCGGCATGAAAGTGCGTTGGATGCTGCTCTGTGGCGCCGTGGCCATAGGACTTTTCTTCGCTTATCAGGCCGATGTTATGTATAAATTGGGCAAAAACAGTCAGGACTCGTCCTACGACATCGCCGACCAGATAAAGTCCATTTCCAACATCTCCACCGACGCCTCCAATCTTGAGCGTCTCAACCGCTGGGCTTCGGCCTTGCGCATGTTCGACGAGCGTCCGGTAACGGGCTGGGGCCCCGGCACATACCAGTTTGTGTATGCCGGCTATCAACGCTCGTACCAGCTCTCCACCATCAGCACCAACGCCGGCAACCTAGGCAACGCCCACAGCGAGTACATAGGGCCGTTGTCGGAGCAAGGGGTGTTGGGTACTGCGGCCGTGCTGCTGGTGTTCGGCATCACCTTCGCCTCCGGAGTGCGTGTGTATCGCACACTAAGGGAGAAGGACAAACGTATGGCCAACCTCGCGCTCAGTATCACCCTTGGGCTGCTCACCTATTACATCCACGGCATTTTCAACAACTTCCTCGACACCGACAAACTCTCCGTCCCATTCTGGGGCTTCACCGCCGTGGTGGTGGCGTTCGACGTGTATATGTGCCGCGAGCAGGAGAAAAATGATGCGGAAGCCGAGAAAAAAGATGCTGAATAGGCAAAAGACGGTAAGTCATAAAAAATCCCTCATTTTTAAATAAATTTTGCAGATTGTAAAAAAAATCGTATCTTTGCAGTCCGATGATATTCGATGGGATAATTATAACCTATTGAATACCATTGTTTTAAGTTGTTAAACAAGCGTAAGAGCATAAAAATATAATGGTAAATATCACATTACCCGACGGTTCGGTCCGTCAATACGAACAAGGAATTACTCCGCTGGACATAGCAAAAAGCATCAGCGAGGGGCTGGCCCGCAACGTGCTTGCCGCAAAAGTGAACGGCAAAGTTGTGGAGCTGTACCGCCCTATTAGTCAAGATGCTACCGTTCAGCTGCTTACATGGAACGACGAAGAAGGCAAAGAGGTGTTCTGGCATACCTCGGCACACCTGCTAGCATCGGCCATAGAGCTGCTTTACCCTGGTGTTAAGTTCGGTTTCGGACCCGCCATCGAAAACGGCTTCTACTACGACATCGACTTTATGGACTACCAGATTTCTAGCGACGATTTCCCGAAAATAGAGAAAAAGATGATGGAGCTGGTGCAGGCCAAAGTGCCCGTAGTGCGCCGCGAAGTGTCCAAAGCCGAAGCCCTCGACTTCTTCCAGAAGAAAGGCGACGAATACAAACTCGAACGCATAGGCGAACTCAACGACGGCGAAATATCTTTCTACCAGTCGGGCGAATTCACCGACCTCTGCCGCGGTCCGCACCTTGTAGATTTTAGCCCCATCAAAGCTCTGAAAATCATAAACTTGGCTGGTGCTTATTGGCGCGGCGACGAAAAACGCAAACAGCTTACCCGCATATACGCCGTTTCCTTCCCCAAAAAGAAAGAGCTCGACGAGTACCTCGCACTGCTCGAGGAGGCCAAGAAACGCGACCACCGCAAACTGGGCAAAGAGTTGGAACTCTTTATGTTCAACGAAATGGTGGGCAAAGGTCTGCCTATATGGCTGCCCAAAGGCACGGAGTTGCGCCTGCGTTTGCAGAATTTCCTTACCAAGATACAGAAACAATATGGTTACCAGCAGGTTATAACACCGCACATTGGCGGCAAACAGCTGTATGTAACCTCCGGCCACTGGGATCACTACGGAGCCGACAGCTTCCGTCCCATCACCACCCCCGAAGAGGGCGAGGAATACCTGCTCAAACCTATGAACTGCCCGCACCACTGCATGGTGTATAAAGAAAGTCCCCGCTCGTACAAAGAGCTGCCGTTGCGTTTCGCCGAATTCGGTACTGTATATCGTTACGAGCAGAGCGGCGAGCTGCACGGACTTACACGTGTGCGCTCCTTTACACAGGACGACGCCCATATCTTCTGCCGTCCCGATCAGGTGAAACAGGAGTTCATCCGTGTTATGGAGATTATCGAGATAATTTTCAAAGCACTGAGTTTCGAGAAATTCGAGGCACAGATTTCGCTCCGCGACCCCAACAACAAAACCAAATACGTGGGCACCGACGAAAACTGGGCCAAAGCCGAGCAGTCCATCATCGAAGCCTGCAAGGAGAAAAACCTTCCCGCCAAGGTGGAATACGGCGAAGCCGCTTTCTACGGCCCCAAACTCGACTTTATGGTGAAGGACGCCATCGGCCGCCGCTGGCAGCTGGGCACCATACAGGTGGACTACAACCTGCCCGAACGTTTCGGCCTGGAATATATAGGTAGCGACAACCAGAAACACCGTCCGGTGATGATACACCGTGCGCCTTTCGGCTCGATGGAGCGTTTCGTGGCTGTGCTTATCGAACACACCGGCGGAAAATTCCCGCTGTGGCTCACCCCCGAACAGTTTGTCATACTGCCCGTTAGCGAGAAATTCGAGGACAAGGCACAGGAACTGCTCGCCAAACTCGACAGTATGGACCTGCGCGGCTCCATCGACCTGCGCAGCGAGAAGATAGGCCGCAAGATTCGCGACGCCGAACTGAAAAAGACCCCCTTCATGCTCATCGTGGGCGAGAAGGAAGTGGCCGAAGGCACCGTGTCGGTGCGCCGCCACGGCGTTGGCGACCTCGGCAGCATGACAGTGGAGGCTTTCGCCGAAACCATCAACAACGAAATCAAATCATTATTGGAAAAATAAATAAATCAAAGTATTAACTAAAAATAGGAGAACCAAGTTATAGCATTACCCAACAAACCTAGGAAACCGATAAGAGGCCGTGGTCCTGTAAAGAAGGAAGCCCAGCATCGGATCAACGAGTTTATCAACGAACCCGTAGTGCGTGTCGTTGGTGAGGACGTAGAAAACAAGATTTACAACATCAAAGAGGCTTTGTCAATGGCCTACGACCGTGGCCTCGACCTTGTGGAGATTTCGCCCAACGCGCAGCCTCCTGTTTGTAAAATCGTTGATTATCAGAAGTTTTTGTACGAGCTGAAGAAAAAACAGAAAGACCAGAAAGCCAATTCGCAGAAAGTGGTGGTGAAAGAAATCCGTCTGGGACCGCAAACCGACGATCACGACTTCAATTTCAAGCTCAACCACGCGATAAAATTCCTCAAGGAAGGCTCGAAGGTGAAAGTTGACGTGTATTTCAAAGGACGTACCATCATATACAAAGAACAGGGCGAGAAGATACTGCTCAAATTTGCCGAAGCTCTGCTGGAATACGGCAAGCCCGAAAAAATGCCACAGATGGAAGGCAAGCGTATGCTGATGGTGATTTCGCCCAAGAAATAATAAAAAAGAAATCTTATATATCTTAAACATAAGTAGTTATTAACCATTAAAACAGTAAAGACAATGCCTAGATTAAAAACAAAGTCCGCTGCCAAAAAGAGATTCGCTCTCACCGGCACCGGTAGAATCAAACGGAAGCATGCCTATCACAGCCACATTCTGACCAAGAAAGAGACTTGCCAGAAACGTAACCTTACACACACCGACCTGGTAAGCCGCGACGACGAAAAACGCGTGAAAGAAATGCTTTTAGCATAAGGAAAACCGTTTTCCTTGTGAAACAAACAGGAGTTATTAACCATTGTTCCGCGCCGAATTAAAAAAATAGAGAAAACAAGTATCTGCCTGTGGCAGGTCGCCGGAACGAAAAACAATTAGAAATTATGCCAAGATCAGTAAACGCAGTTGCTTCAAGAGCACGCAGAAAAAAAATCCTCAACCGCACCAAAGGATATTGGGGCAGAGGTAAAAACGTTTGGACAGTAGCCAAAAACAAATGGGAAAAAGGCCAGCAATACGCATATCGTGACAGAAAATGCAAGAAAAGAGAGTTCCGCTCGCTGTGGATCAACCGTATCAACGCCGGTTGCCGCCTCAACGGTGTGTCGTACTCGGTATTTATGGGCCAGGTGCACAAAGCTAACGTTGGTTTGAACCGCAAAGTTCTCGCCGACTTGGCCATGAACCACCCCGAAGCTTTCACCGCCGTTGTAAAGATGGTGAAAAAGTAAATAAACACTAAGTAGAACTTTTCAAACACTTTAAGTCATGGGAAAAACAGAATTACTGCAATTTGTTGAAGACCAGGTAGAACGCAAGGCGTTCCCCGAGTTCAAGGCCGGCGATACCATCACTGTCCACTATAAAATCCGTGAAGGAAACAAAGAACGTATCCAGCAGTTCCAGGGAGTTGTTCTGCAGCTCGCCGGCACAGGATGCACCAAGACCTTTACTGTTCGTAAGATATCGAGTGGCATAGGTGTGGAAAGAATTTTCCCCTTCGCCTCCCCGTTCATCGAACAAATCGATGTGAACAAACACGGCGTGGTGCGCAGAGCACGCATCTTCTACCTCCGTAACCTTACAGGTAAAAAAGCTCGTATTAAAGAAAGAAGGAAATAAAACGCCCGACAGCTTTAATAAGTTTAAGGTATATAAGACTAAAGGACGGAAATCCGCAAGGACTTCCGTCTTTTTTTATACGTGTAAAATGTTGTAAATTAGTAAATTAAAAAAAAGTCCCGGCCGACGGCAATTTGTTTTGTTTTTTCAATAAAATAGTCGTAACTTTGCAGAACGAAAAAACAGTTGTGTTATGAACAAGATTTTTAAACTGTTAGGTGTTATTTTAGCGGTGTGCTATTGCCAAGCTGCTGTTTGTCAGGACAGCGTGAAGGTGTATCTTAAGGTAGGTGGTGCTTGCGACATACTGCCTTCGGAGAAACTGCAATACACTTCGTTTCAATCGATTAGAGGTGCTCATTCCAATAATAAGGATTATAGTGACTTGTCGGCCAGTGCGTTAGGTGGAGTGGAGTTCGGAATGTGCCGCTTGGAAGCAGGAGCGGCCTACTCGTGGATAGAGGATAAGCATAATGGAGTAACTGCCAAAGATGTGGCTATTCCTATGTCTTTTTCCGTTAGGCTGTTTCGTGTGTCCGGTTTCGGTTTTTACCTTGGTGCAAGGTTTGTTCCATACAGAGTTGTCTGTCATCAATATAGAATACCCGAAGTTATTTCTGACATATCGTGGGGAAGAAAATCGGGTATGTTTCTGGAATTGGACAAAAATATCACTCGCAACCTGTCCATTTTTGCCGCTGTTGGATTTACGCAGGTGCATAAGAAATCCATTGTCGATTTTTATGCAGATGATCATGGGGATATTTATCAGTCGCCAATGTACTATGGCAACACTATCAACGTGGGAATAGGCGTTTTGTGGAATATTGTGCAGACTGAGTATAAACATAAAAAAAGCGGTGAGTGATTTCACCGCTTTTTTGTGTTCATCGGGATTAGTTATTTCATTCAGTTTCCGAACAGTTTGTTTAAGGATTGCATGCAAACTGTGATGTCGAAATACAATTGTTCCACTCCGTATTTGTTGTCACGAAGTTTCATAACATCGTAGCTTCGCCCGTTTTTAGAAATTAGTGACTGGCCTTTCATCTCCATTCCAAACAAATTCATTAAGGCGTATTCGTCCGAGACCGAGATCACATGGAATGCCGACTCGCTTGTAAGTCCGTCGCCAGTGGCGCTGATGGCCGCGAAGAGCATATCCATCTGGGCGAATGCATTGCGTGTGCGCTCGTCATCTCTGCCATAAAGGTTTGAGTACGATATTAGCTTATAATAGTGGTATTTGAGATTCATCGGGTCTTTTTTCAGATGCTCATCAATAGCTTGAGCGGCCTTTTGCCAATTGGCTTCTGTAAGGGTGTCGCCGTCCAGAGCCTCTTTCACCTCCGAAAAATTGTCCGATTTATACGGATCATAGTCGGACCGGGTGGCAGCTCCATAATAAAGATGATGCAACTGCTCTGCAGTAAGCGTGGTGTCGGCGGCTTCGAAACGTCGTAGCAATTCAGAATAATAATATATGCCGTTCTTGTCTTCGACATTCTTTTTGATTTGATTGTAGTCGGGAGCGTAGACGTCCGATGTCGTCGTTTTTTCATCGTTAGGCTTTGCTACAGCAGATTTGCTGGACGAGCATGAGGGCATGATTAGCGATGCTGTTGCTGTTAGAAAAAGGACTGAACAAAATGCGAAAAATGATTTTTTCATTGTCTGAGATGTTATTTCAAATCTACTTTTATCTGAAGTTCGTCGAGCTGGGCGTCGGAGATAGGCGAGGGGCTTCCGCTCATCACGTCGCGTCCGGCGTTGTTCTTGGGGAAGGCTATGAAGTCGCGGATGCTGTCGCAGCCACCAAAGAGCGAGCACAGGCGGTCGAAACCGAAGGCCAGTCCTGCGTGTGGCGGTGCGCCGTACTCGAAAGCTCCCATCAGGAAACCGAACTGCTCCTGCGCCGACTCGTCGGTGAAACCGAGGGTGTGGAACATCTTGTTCTGCAAGGTGCGGTTGTGGATACGTATGGAGCCGCCGCCAACCTCAACGCCGTTCATCACTATGTCGTAGGCGTTGGCGCGTATGTCGCCCCAGCGCGACGGGTCGTCCAGAAGTGCTTCGTCTTCGGGCTTGGGCGCGGTGAAGGGGTGGTGCATGGCGTAGTAGCGTTGCGTCTCGTCGTCCCATTCCAGCAAGGGGAAATCGACAACCCACAGAGGGGCGTACAGGTCGGGGTTGCGCAGACCGAGCTGGCTGCCCATCTCCAGACGCAGGGCGCAGAGCTGCACACGGGTTTTCATGGCAGGGCCGCAGAGTATCAGCATCAGGTCGCCGGGCTTGGCGCCGAAACGGTCGGCAAAGGCCTTGAGGTCGTCCTGAGTGTAGAACTTGTCCACCGACGATTTGAAAGTGCCGTCGGCGTTGTATTTGATGTAAACCATACCGCCGGCTCCTACCTGCGGACGTTTCACGAAGTCGGTGAGTGCGTCGAGCTGCTTGCGCGAGTATTCAGCACAGCCTTGTGCGCAGATGCCCACCACAAGCTCGGCACCGTCGAATAGGCCGAAGCCATGACCTTTGGCCACGTCGTTGAGCTCCACAAACTGCATTCCGAAACGGATGTCGGGCTTGTCGCTGCCGTAGAGCCGCATGGCGTCGTGCCATGTCATACGCGGGAAATCGCCGAATTCCAAGCCTTTAACCTCCTTGAAGAGGTGTTTTGCCAATCCTTCGAAGGTGTTGAGCACGTCCTCCTGTTCCACAAACGACATCTCGCAGTCGATCTGCGTGAATTCCGGCTGACGGTCGGCGCGCAGGTCCTCGTCGCGGAAACAGCGCACTATCTGGAAATAGCGGTCCATGCCGGCCACCATAAGCAACTGCTTGTACTGTTGCGGACTCTGCGGCAGGGCGTAGAACTCGCCGGGGTTCATACGGCTGGGCACCACAAAATCGCGGGCTCCTTCGGGGGTGGATTTGATGAGCATGGGGGTCTCTATCTCGAGGAACCCTAGGTTGTTCAGGTAGTTGCGTGTGAGCATGGCCATGCGGTGGCGCAACTCGAGGTTGCGGCGTACGGGGTTGCGGCGGATGTCGAGGTAACGGTATTTCATGCGCAGGTCGTCGCCGCCGTCGCTGTTGTCTTCGATGGTGAAGGGCGGCAGTTTCGACTCGTTGAGCACCGTCAGTTTCTCGACGATAAGCTCTATCTCGCCGGTGGGTATTTTGTTGTTTTTGCTGGAGCGTTCGGCTACGGTGCCTTCGGCCTGAAGCACGAACTCACGTCCCAAACGGCGAGCCTGTTCGCAGAGTTCGGCGTTGGTTTCCATGTTGAACGCCAGCTGTGTGATGCCGTAGCGGTCGCGCAGGTCGATGAAGGTCATCCCGCCAAGGTCGCGGGAGCGCTGCAGCCAGCCACTGAGGGTTACGTGCTGGCCTACGTTGCTGATTGTCAATTCTCCACAAGTATGTGTCCTGTACATTGTATTATGTTTTTTTTATTTGTTTCTCCCCACACTGCGCTTCGCTTGTATGGGGTTATTAATAGTGTAGTGCCTCCGGCACATTTTTGTTTTTTTTTTTTATCCTTTTTTCTTCTCTTCCCCAGACTGCGCTTTGCTTGTCTGGTCCCCAGACTTTCAGTCAGGGGTTAATAGAATGATGTGCCTTCGGCACATTGTTGTTTTTTTTCTCTCTGTCCCCAGACTGCGCTTTGCTTGTGCGAGGGCTCTACACAGCACTTCGTTCGTGTGAGCCACCCAGACTGCGCTTTGCTTGTCTGGTCCCCAGACTTTCAGTCAGGGGTTAATGGAATGATGTGCCTTCGGCACATTGTTTGTATCTGTTTCTTTTTTTTATTGTTTTTGGGCGTCGTTATCCCAATACATTCGGCTCATGTTGAAGTTTTCGGGATATTTGGCTCCGATATTTTTGTAATGGTTTTGAATTTCTATTATGTCTTGTTCGTAATTGCCTGAGGGGATGAACGATTCCCAAACCCCCGACTGTTTTTTGGGGTAGTCGATGTAGGTTAGGACTATGGGCACGCCAGCCCCCATGGCGATGTCGTAAAATCCGCGTTTCCAGCGTTTTGTGTATTTGCGGGTGCCTTCGGGGGTTACCACAAGGGTGAAATGCTCGTTGTCGTGGAACTGTTGCACCACCTGCTGCACCACGTTGTTGTGGCGGTTTCCGCGGTCGATGGACACGCCGCCCATGTGCCTGAGCAGGGGTCCCATGGGGCCTTTGAAGAACTCTTTTTTGATGAGTATGCGCGACTTGACGCCCAGTATCCACAGCGAGATGCGTCCGATAACGAAGTCCCACACGCTGGTGTGCGGAGCCATTATCAGCACGCAGCGGCGGATGTCGAGGTTGTTGCCCTCGTCGAACCGCCAGCCGAAGATTTTAAGTACAAAACGCCAAAAACGTGCTTTCATGGTTGTTTACATTTTGTCGAGAGCTTCCTTGTACATGGCGGCCTCTTTCTTTTTGCCACGCTTGGTGTAGCTGTCCAACAAAGCCTGATACAGCTTGCGGTAGGCGCCGCGCTCGTCGAGGCCTTGGGCTTTGTTGAGGGCCACCCAAGTGGCTACAAAGTTGTTGTCCACAAGGTCCACGTCGATCATCCTTATCATGGTCTGTTCGGCGTTGAACAGGTTGTTGCTTTGCAGATAGATTTGCAGCTGCAGCTGGTAGGCGCCGCCGTATTTGTAGTTGTGTTTCAGTATTCCTTCGGTTATCTCCACGGCTTTCTGCGGGTTGCCTTTCATAAGGTGTGCGTAGGCCGCGAAATAGCTGGCCTCGTCGTTGTTGGGCTCAATCTCGTTGAGGTATTTGTCGGTCATCATCAGGCAGCTGTCGGGCTGCTGTTTGTTCAGGTATATCTCCGCAAGGTTGATGATGGCTGTCTCGTCAAGCGGGTTGTTTTCCAACGATTTGAGATATAGTGTTTTGGCGGTGTCGAGCTGTCCGGCCTTTTTCAGACGTGTGGCGTCGAGGTCGTAGGTATTGTCGCGTTTCAGCACAAGGGCGATGGGCACTCCGTCCACATCCACGGTATGCACGCAGTTCTTTGGCGGGAACACCTTGGGGTTGCGCAGCTGCTCGGGGGCGATGCCCGTTACAGCGAACACCGCGTAGTCCCATTCGTACTCGCCGCGACGGTACCAGCGCACGAAACGCGGTTTGAAATGCGTGGTGTCGTTACGAAGGAAATATTTGGTGGAGTTGAAATGCCACGACCCCACCTGAATTTTCTCGTCGGAGGGTTCGGCGTTGGCCACCACCCATTCCGTGGCCTCGCGCACCGAGTGGTAGTAGTAGTCGAGCTCGTAGTTGCCGAAAGCCTTTTTGGCACCGCCTTCGAACTCGTTGAAATATACATATTCGTAAGGATGGTTTTTAGCTATATGGATGGCGGGGGTGATGAGCAGCACAAACGGCAGCACGTTGCCCACAATGCCCAGCACTTTCTTTTTGCTGCCGAGGAAATCGGCCAGAGCCGCAAATCCCAGACCTGCCGCTATTGCCATGGAAGGATAGGCGAACAGCGAGTGCCGCCAGCCGCCGTAAACGTTGGCTCCGGTATATACAATCCAGAACACGGGGAACAGGAAAGTGAAATATACAATTATGGTTTCCAGACGTTTCTCCTTTGCCCAGCCGCCGAAGAAGGGGTATAGCAAAAAGCCTATTATCACGGCGATGGGGATGGTCATAAGGATGAACTTGGGGGTGTAGTACCAAGGCAGAGCGTCGGACCAAAGCATCTCGCCTTCAAACACTTGACGTATGGCTATGGCAAACTGCGACATGGCGTCGTACGACTCCGACACATGGCTTATCGGCGACTGCCATGCGTAAGGCCAAATCAGAAGTCCTGCAAAGAATCCCACAATGCTCACCACTGCGGCCCAGAGTATGGTAGTGAACACTGTCTTGCCGACGGGCTGCGGTTTGTTTTTGGGGTTGGCTTTTGCGGCGGCCTTGTTGTCGCGCACCAGCTTGATGAGCCACAGCAGTCCGAAGAAACCGAAATATCCGAACAGGATAAGTCCGCCCACACGTATGCTTATGGCGAAGGCTATGCTCAGCGCCAGCATCAGCATGATGTACCACTTGGGCTTGGGAGCCTGACGGAAGAACATTATCATATAATATAGCGACATCACCACGCCGGCGGCGAAGGGTATGTCCTTGGGGTTGTTGAACGAATGTCCGAGCAGTCGTGGCGAGAGGAACAGCAGCAGCAGGGTGAACACTCCCGCTTTCCAGCCGCCCAAGCGCCATGCTATAAGTCCTCCGAAAAGCACTATAAGCCATCCGCACAGCGAGTTGAAGATATGTCGCGACTTAGCTATGTCGTTGATGCCGAAAGTGTCGTTGAACCAAGCTGTAAGCACGTCGAAGGAGCAGCCGTAGTATTTGAGGTTCCAGCCTTGTTTGTTGCCGTCTATCTCCACCATGTCCTGCAGGCAGGTGGTGTCGGCGCCGTCGGTTTTGTAGTAGTTGAGCACAAACTCGCCCTGCGGTATCTGGAAACCGTCCTCGTCGCCGCTGTTGCCTGCGCCGGTACTCATCAGGGGCATTGCAAAGAGCAGTATGGCAGCAATGGCCACAAATGCCCAGAACCATAGGTTGTTCTTGTTTTCGGAAAAGAATTTTTTCATTGTCGGTTTTTATTTATATATTATGTATGTCTTTACGATGATTTAGCGTGTCTCCGACACGAACTCCCCACACTGCACTTCGGCATTCTCCGCTTCGCTATCGGAACAGCCACAGGCAGTTCCTTCATGTGGGGTTATTAGAATTTGCTCTCTTCGAGAGCTTTTTGTATTTTTGATTTCATTATTTTTTAATGTTCTTTCGTTTAAGGTATTTGCGTTTTATTTTCAGCATCTCCATGGGAGCTTTGAAAAAGTCGTGGGCTTTGAGTCGCGAGCCGGCGATGTCTTCCCAAGCAAAGACGGGATGTTCGTATATCTCGTTGGTGGCGGCGGTGCGGCCGTAGGCCACTATGTAGCGGGCCAGTATCTCCACGTCGAACAGCCAGCGGGTGATGAATTTTTCGTTGAAAAGTGTGGTAACCACTTCGGTGCGGTACAGCTTGGCGCCGCACTGGGTGTCGTACACTGGCAGTCCGAGCATGACGGAGGCGGCGGTGGCGAAACAGCGGCCGAGGTAGTGGCGCAGTTTCTTGCGTCGCACCCTAGCGCCGAGCCTGAGCAGTCGCAGGCCGGTAACCACTTTGTAGTCGTGGTCGGCGGCGATGTGTACGAAACGCGGTATCTCCGACAGTGGTGTGGCGAGGTCGGCGTCCCAGAAACCGATGAAATCGGCCTGCAGCTCCGTGGCGGCGTGCATCATACCGCGGCGCACGGCCTCGGCTTTGCCGCCGTTCTGCTCGAGGTCGAGCACCAGCAGGGCGCTGTGACGCTGGGCAAGGGCGCGTAGCACCTCAAGGGTGTTGTCGCGGCTGCCGTCGTTGACAAAGAGGAAACGTATGCCCTCGTTTTCGTCGGCAAACCGAACGAAAGCGTCGCCGTCGATGCGCTGCGATTCGTTGTAGCAGGGCACTACTATTATGGTGTTTCTGTTGTCCAAAGTCGTTGTTTTTTATTAGTTGTATCTAAATGAAATACAATGCGTTGATAATCGTTTTTTATGCCGTTTTGACCAATGGCGCTGCATCGGAAACAAATTGCAAAGATACAAAAAAAATATGATTTTACGAAAATTTTAAATAGTTTGGAGTTTGTAGTTTGTAGTTTGTAGTTTGGGGTTTTGAGTTTTGAGTTATACCTATATTATATATCAACAGTTCGGCAGTTGGGCACAGCGGGTTGATTTAACACTTTTTTTATCTTCCTAAATATTTGATTTCCATAAAGTTTTATTACGGTTGTGCGGTGGTGTGGAAAAAAAGAGTGAAAAATGCTTGTGTATTCAAAAATAGTTTTGTACCTTTGTGTCAACAAATGAAAAGACGATCATCTATGCAGAATACTGTTAATGAATGTATTACGGCATTTTCTGTGTTGCACAATTGTTCTAATTGTGTGGTTTTTAGGTGTTTCGTTTTTCAGTTTTGTCATCAAGAAAAATGATGAGAGATTGCAATTTGTGGAAAAATAAAAAAGAAAACTGATAAAAAAATTAATTAATTGACACGAAATGAAACATGCATTTAAGACGATTGGCAGCATTGCGGCAATGAGCGCGATAATGATAATGGCTGCCTCTTGTGCAAAAGACACCCTGTCGGAAGAGACGCAGGAAATGTATTACGCCAAAGGCGAGCTGCGCCATATATCGGTCAGCACTGTGATGCCCTCGGCCAACACCAACGACAAAGCCTTTGTTGACGGCAGCAGCTATGTGCAGTGGGTAGAAGGTGATTTGTTGAATATCAACGGCACCAAACTCCCCGCCGAAGAGGTTCGCGGAGCACACAACGACACCGCATCTTTCAAAGGCGATGTGTATGCTATTCCAAGTGGCGGCAACGATATTTATTGGTCGGTTTATCCCGCAAACAAAATCGGAGAATATACCAATGCTATACCCAGCGACGTTAAGGCCACCACACTTGATGTAACTTTCCCCAAAACATACAATTATAGCGCTGCACAGCTCAACCAGCACCTTACGGGACTCAATTTGATGGTTTGCCGTTCGGAGGTAGCCAAGGGCGCCGAGCTTAAGAAAATTGCCATGAAAAACGTGGGCTCGATTATGAGAATTAATATGACAGCCGCCTCCGGAGTATCGCAAAACAAAAATGTGCAAAAAATTATACTTTCGAGCTGCGACGGTAATATCGCCGGTAAATATCGTATTAATTCCAGCTACGCTGTTTCGACAATTTCGGGCCAGACATACACCAACACCGTTACCGTTACTTTCAGCACACCGGTTGACATCACTTCGCAGAAAAGCGTTTGTGTGATGCTTCCGCCAACCCTCAACAACAACTGCCTGAACGTTACTCTGGTGAACACCGATGGAGCTATCTACCATCTTGCTACCACCAGTGCCAAACTCGAACGCAACAAATATTACACTGCCAATATGACTTCTGTCGATTTCTCGACCGAGGCTTACGACAACAAGCTGAACAACACTACATACTATTTTAAGGTTGGTTCTTCGAGGAATGTTGTTTTCTCGCCGGGCAACCTGCAGTACAACGCTGCCACCACAGTGGGCGGAACACATTTCCGTTTTGCACCCAACCAGTGGGACTATGTGGGCACATCGTGCAAATACGGCACAGTATATAACACTTTGGGTGATAAATCCAAGAACGAAAGTATTAGTTCATCCTACAACGGCTGGATAGACCTCTTTGGCTGGGGAACAAGCGGTTATAACAGCAAAAACCCCTATATGACCAGCACAACCAACTCCGACTATGGCAATGGGAAAAATGATATTGCAGGCACCCACTATGACTGGGGTGTACACAACAAGATTTTTAACCCCAAGACCAATGTAGCAGACGCTGCCAACACTTGGCGTTTGATGACAGGGGATGAAGTGGAATATCTGTTAGATACACGTACCACGGGAAAAACCATAAATGGTACAGCTAACGCCCGCTACACAATGGCTACAATAAGAACCGATGCTCAAGGCGGCAGCAAAAATGTGCATGGCCTTATACTCTTCCCCGACAACTATAACGGCGGTGGCACTGTTAGCGGAGTTACCTGGGGTAAAATTAACACCCATAGCTCCTCTTGGAATACAAAGTGTACCAAAGCAGGCTGGACTGCCTTGGAGCAACACGGCTGCGTATTTATCCCCGCTTCCGGTTGGCGTTCAGGTACAACAATAGGTAGCTGTGGCAATGACCCGAACGCAGATCACCCATACCAAGTTTACTGCTGGTCTTCGTCTGACGTAGATGGTGAACATTCTGGATCTTATGCCGAACACCTGCTTGCCAATAAAAACGAAGTGAAAAAAGCAGTTGGTCCTGCGCGTAAAAATGGCTATGGTGTGCGTCTTGTGAAGAATAAATAATAGATGCATAACATACTGATATAAAACAAACTACATTTAACAGGTGCTTTTCCGGGCACCTGTTAAGTGTTTGTTTTTGAGGCTATAGCAACACCATTTACCGCACAACATAACCGTTCCGAAAAAAGAATAGTGCTTTTACAAGTGCAATAATCTTTTTGTGTAAAAAAAACAACAGCGGATTTATTTCGCACAGTTCCCGCAAACATCCCTAAATCCACGGCAAACCACCGTTGAAACAATTGAGAACTTGTGCCCTTTTCAAGACAATACTATGAAACATCAGAATAAAGTGTTCCGCACTATAATGGCTCTGGCGGCAACGGCAATACTCGCCGCCTCGTGCGCCAAGGAGATGATGACCAAAGACGCTTTTGAGCAAGGCGTGTTTGTGAAACGTACTATCACCGCCGAT
Organism: Bacteroidales bacterium; assembly: GCA_017443265.1. Taxonomy (GTDB): domain Bacteria; phylum Bacteroidota; class Bacteroidia; order Bacteroidales; family P3; genus UBA1219. The sequence goes on from JAFSOU010000041.1 coordinate 18,440, forward strand.
GCCGGTTTGCCCGGAGCAGATAATACCGACAAGGCATATATTGATATTAACGATGGCAAAAAGGTAAAATGGGAAGCCAATGATGAACTGAGAATCAACGGCACCGACCTCCGTGTTTACTCGAGAGATAGCGGCAATGTGCGCGCCAAGTTCTACGGCGAGGTGACAGCACCCAATATACCCGGCGGCAGGGCTCATTACTGGGCCGTGTACCCCAAAAGCATAGCTCCGGCTTACAGCGGATCGGGTAATCTGCCAACAGCTTACAATAACGCTTCCCAGCTTACTTTTACTCTGCCAGATGTACTGACAATAGATACCACCGTAAACACAATTATGAAAGGCAAGACCTATATGGCAGCTCACGCCTCGGTGCCGCAAAACCAGGACCGTATTGATTTCCAGATGCGCAACCTCGGCGCGGTGCTGGGGATTACCCTCTCGCCAAGAGCGGGAAACTATAGCAATAGAGTGGACAGCGTAGTGATTACAAGCAACACAAATCTAACCGGTACTTTTACTGTGGACACCAATGCCAACCCAACTATTACAGCAGGTTCAGGGGACAAAAAAAAGCTCCTTATAAAGTTCCAAGCTGGAACCCAAAAAGACATAAACATAACAAGCAACAAAACCATTTATGTATTTCTGCCACCGCTGTCGGGCAAACAGCTAAACATTAAAGTGTATCGTGGTACGGGCTATTACGAAACCGTTAAAAACAATGTTACTTTAAACCGCAGCACATATTACACTACTACTATAAGCAATGTTACGTTCAATAACGATCTGTTTACTGTTGCTGCTGGCAAACAAGTTGTTTTCTCGCCAGGCAATTTGCGCTACCAAGGTTCTACTAAAAAATGGCAGTTTGCGACTAACCAATACGACAGAGTAGGAAATACGTCAGGTAATACTAGTCCGAATGCAAACCAATCCGGTTGGATAGACCTCTTCGGGTGGGGGACGAGCGGATACAACAAAAAGTACCCTTATATGACAAGTACCACCAATACCGACTACGGCAACGGCACGGGGAATCTCAATAGCACCAACTACGACTGGGGCAGAAACGCCATATACAACCCCAGAACAGGCCAAACCGACGCTGCTGGTACTTGGTACACACTCACTCAAGGGCAATGGAATTATCTTCTCAAAACACGTTCCTGCAAAAAAATAAATTCAACAAACAACGCCCGCTTTACCAAGGCTACAATTACTTACAATACCAGCGGTACAACAATAAAAGGTCTCATCATTTTCCCGGACAATTATTCTGGTCCAACTTCGAATGTTAGTGGTGTTATTACTTGGAGTACTATAAACCCAACAGCAACTAATACAAATTATGGTTGGTCCACAACGTGCACAAAAGCAGGCTGGGACCAATTAGAGAGTGTCGGATGTGTTTTTCTACCAGTCTGTGGATACCGTAACGGCACAACGGTGTCACAACATAATGATATATGCTATTACTGGACAGCCACTCACTATTCATCAGGCAATGCGTACCATTTGATGTGCTATAAGGTGGGGGCGGCAATTTCCGAAAATGCTGAACGCCACTGGGGGTTGGGTGTGCGTTTGGTAAAAGACAAATAATAACGGAAAATAATTATAATGGCAAAAACGGGTGCGGTAACGTGCCCGTTTTTTTTGTGTTGGGGGCGGTGCGGGCAAAATTAAAATGCCACCCCTGCGGGGTTCTGAATGGAAAATGCAACGTTTATGCGGTGTTTACACCACGTGCAGGGGTTCACACCGCGCGCAGGGGCTTACGCCGCCTGCCTATGGTATGCCACCCCTACGGGGCTGGTATGTGCCACGCTAAAGTCCGTAGGACTGATATACCACAGGCAGGCGGCGTAAGCCCCTGCAAACGAAACAGCGTATGCGAAATGAACCCCCAACGGGGGTGGCATAAAATAACGCAATAAATAATGTAAACCGCCGTTATACAATTATGGCAAACACATTGGTAAAAATCGACATCCACCTGATTTTTCACGTAAAAAGTTCAGGTGTGTTATTGGAAAAGGAGACGCTGCCAGAATTGTTCCGTTATATTGGCGGTGTTATTTCAAACATTGGCGGCATGTCAATAGAGATTGGCGGCATGCCCGACCACATACATATATTGTCATCGTTGCCCAAAACAATGTCGTTGGCGGATTTCGCAAGGGCAGTGAAAGCCAACAGCAGCCGTTGGATAAATCAACAAACACAATATCAGGGTCGTTTTAAATGGCAGGAGGGTTACGGCGCATTTTCTGTAAGTCCGTCGTTGATGGAAAAAACGGTCAATTATATTCGTACCCAAGAAGAACATCACCGTGTACGCACATTTCGGGAAGAATATATATCGTTTTTGCAACATTATAACATCGAATTTGATGAAAAATTTTTGTTGAACGATTGATGTATGCCACCCCTACGGGGTTCTGATTGGAATTAATTGCGTTTTATGCAGGGGTTCACACCCCGTGCAGGGGCTTACGCCGCCTGCCTGAATTATTGCACCCCTACGGGGTTTTGTTCTCCGCCCTGCGGGCTATCGAAAGGTTCACTGAACCTTTCTTCACCCCTGCAAATGGGGCGTGTGCCCTGCAAAATGAATGGCACAATACATTTTGAACCCCGTAGGGGTGACATAAATACAATACATGCGGTGCGGCAAAAAAAATAGGGGCGAAAAAAATGGGTAAAAAAATAGGGGCGAAAAATTTTTCGCCCCTACATATTCATGACTCCCAAATTCCGAAATCCGAAATCCGAACTATTTCTGTGTTTTCCGCGCTTTCTGCGAGACAATCCAAGTTCCAAACTCCCAACTCCCAACTCCCTCTATCCGTTTATTTTTTTGTTCACTTCGGCAAGCAGGCGTTGTTCTTCGGCAATGGCCTTGGCCTCTATTGCGGCGGCGTCGGCCAGTATTTTGGTTTTGAACTCCTCGTCCTTGAGGCTGGCGGCGTTTATCTTAACGTTGAGTCCTGCGCCAATGACGGCTGAGCGAGCGCAGAGTGCACCCACGCCGGCGTCGGTAACGGAGTTGGGGTTGCCAATCTCCACCATGGCGTTTATCACCTCAAAAGCCTCAAAAGCCTTCTGCATGGTGCGGAAAGGCACCTCGGTGGCGTATTTGGTGGCCTCCTGTATGGCGGCGGTGCGGGCTTTCTTCTCGTCGTCGGTCTTTTTGGGCAGGCCGAAAGCGTCCATAATTTTGTTGAAAGCGTTGGTGTCCTCGTCAACAAGGTGCAGCAGTTCGTCTTTTATGCGCTGTCCTTTCACGGCCCAGTTGGAGAATTCTTCCCAGCGTTCGTCCCAGCCAGCTTTGTGCGACGACAGGTTGGCCACCATGGTAGCCAGCGAAGCTGCCAGAGCTCCCATATAGGCTGAGATGGAGCCGCCTCCCGGGGCGGGGCTCTCGCTTGCCGTCTCGTCGGCGAAAGCTGTGCAGGTCATATCCACCAGACGTTTGGCGCTGTGGTCCTCCAGCAGGTATTCTATCACTTTTTCCTTGGCGTCGAAAGGTTTGAGGTCATCCAGGCCCATGGATTTCACGGCAATTTTGATTTTCTCGTCCTCGCTAACGCCCAGCGAGCGTTGCTGTTTGGCGAGGTAGTAGTTGCCGGCGTCGATAAGCACTTTTTTCGGTATCAGACCCACTATTTCGCAGCCGCTCACACGCACGCCGCGGGCGGCGGCTTTGGCGCACACCTCCTCGAAAGCCACGTGCACGGGAGTAACGGCGATGTTGGTAATGTTCATGGAAACCTGAGCTATGCCGTATTCCTCAATAAACCAGCCGATAGCCTTGGTGCATTTGAGAGTGCCGGGAATCATGATGGGGTTGCCGTCGGCGTCTTTCATGGGTTTTCCGGTAACTTTGCCGCCTTCGCGTTGTGGACGGCCTTTTTCGCGCACGTCGAAAGCTATGGCGTTGGCGCGGCGTGTGGAGGTGGTGTTGAGGTTGTAGTTGATGGCCACGAGGAAATCGCGGGCGCCCACCTGTGTGGCTCCGGTGTGTGCCACGTGGTCGTTCCATGCGTTGGGGCCGAAGTCGGGTTTCCACTGTTCGGTGCCGAGGCGCGACGAGAGCGACTCGTATTCGCCGGTGCGGCAGTAGGCCAGGTTGCGGCGTTCGGGCACCTGAGCGGCCTCCTCGTAGCAGTAGATGGGGATATTCAGCTCCGTGCCGATGCGTTGTGCCAGCTTGTGGGCGTAGCCTACCACTTCGTCCATGGTGATGTTGGAAACGGGGATGAGGGGGCATACGTCGGTGGCACCTTGGCGCGGGTGGTCGCCGTGGTGGTTGCGCATGTCGATAAGTTCGGCGGCTTTCTTCACCACACGGTAGGCGGCTTCGCACACGGGCTCCGGCTCGCCTACAAAAGTGATAACGGTGCGGTTGGTGGTGGCACCCGGATCCACGTCCAGAAGTTTAACGCCTTCAACCTTCTCTATCTCGGCAGTTACCTGATTGATGATGTTTATGTCGCGTCCTTCGCTGATATTGGGGACGCATTCGATTATTTTTTTCATTTTGTGTTTTGGTTTATATTTCTGTTATTCAAATATTTATGACAAAAAGCCAAAAATGGCGGTTATGCAAATTTACGTTTTTTTCCCGAACTTTCGGACAAAGTGCGGTGTGTGTGAAAAAAAAATAGTACCTTTGTTTCGATGTATTGCGATACATCGCTTTTTGAACAGTGTTGTAATTTATTGAAATATCGATTGTTATGAAAAATACTTTTGTGCTTTTGACATTGGTTTCGGCAATATTTCTTTTGCTTTTTCAGGTTTCGTGCAAGAAAGATGAGCCGGAAGAGGTTGTAATTAAGACAGGCAGTGAGACAATTACGGCGCGTGGCGCAACTTTCAACATGATTTTTGTGCAGGGCGGCACATTCACCATGGGAGCCACATCGGAGCAGGGCACTGAAGACCCTGGCTCCAACGAATATCCCACGCACAAGGTAACCCTTTCGGACTACTACATAGGCGAAACGGAAGTAACGCAGGATTTGTGGATTTCCGTGATGGGCGGCAACGACCCAGCCGTGCATCAATCCCTTCCAAATCCTGTAGAAAATGTAAGTTGGAACGATTGTCAAGAGTTTATAGCACGTCTCAACCAAATAACAGGCAAGCATTTCCGGTTGCCCACCGAGGCCGAGTGGGAATACGCCGCACGTGGGGGCGCATATCAAAGCGATTATAAATACTCGGGCAGCAACAATTATGCCGATGTGGCATGGTATTGCGAAAACAGTAACTACACTACGCATCCCGTGAAACAGAAACAGCCCAACAAGCTGGGAATATACGACATGAGCGGCAATGTGCACGAGTGGTGCTACGATGTGTACGGACTATACACTGCAGAGGCGCAGACCAATCCGCAGGGTTCCAATTCCAGCTCCGACCATGTGATTCGTGGCGGCGCATGGCTCAACACCTCCAACTACTGCCGCGTGTCGTACCGCTATTGTTATTGCGTTAGCCAAAAGAACCAATATCTCGGACTGCGTCTGGCAATGTCGGAATGACGTGTCGGCGCAAAGGGCCGGAAGCATTCCGACCTTGGGATAATCAAAAAAAATATGCCATTATAAGGCGGAAAAGACAATATTTTCAAACTTTTTTCGTATCTTTGCAAGGTCCATATTGTATGGACAGAGTATTGAAAAATAGTCTAAGATTCTTATATGCAGATAGATATGAAACGTAATATAGCTGTTTTGTTGATAGCTTTTGCCGCTGTAACATTGTCGGCCAACGCCCAAAAAATCCCTTCCGACGTGCAAAACGACGGTTTCCGCGGGGCAGTGAAAAAGGTGTCGGAATATATCTACGACGCCGAAGGCACCGCCAAGGACCCGCACAAAGGTATGTCGCTGCAGATTACCGAGACCAAGTACGACAACTACGGTAACAAAAAGGTGATAACCTTCTTTGCCGACGACAACAACGTCATTTTCAAAACCCGTTACAAACGCGACGCCATAGGCAACCTCATCCTCGAGCAGTTTATCGACCCCGACGGCGATGTGATAGGCCGCACCTACTACTCGTACGACCCCAACAACGTGCTCACTCAGATGTATGTGTTCGACGGCGAGACACAGCTCGAAAACCGCACCCTGTTTGTGTACGACGGACAAGGCCGTTTGATAGGCAAAAACCTGTGCGACAACTACAACGACATCCTCGACCGCGAGGTTTACGAGCTGGGATACAACGGCCTGCCACAGAAAAAATCCATCTTCAACCGTCAGAAAAAACTTGTCGACGAGACCCTCTACGAATACGACGACCACGACCAGGTGATAACCGCCACCCATTTCGACTACAACGGCAAGGACGCCGAGGTGGGCACCACTCTGTACGAATACAGCTACGACGACCACGGCAACTGGGTGGAACGCTACGAGTACGCCGTTGACGGCGACAAGATAGAACCCGTTACCATAATAGAAAGAACCATCGAATATTATTGATTGACAAGGATACGAGATAAATGCCGACAGGATGCGAAACACCGTCTTGTCGGTTTTTTTTCGACAAAAAAACAGCAATATGAGCCAACGCAAAGTGAAAGTGGGCATAGCCCAGCTTAGATGTGCGGCCGACAAGCAGGCCAACATAAACAACGCCGTGGAAAAGATTCGCGCCTTGGCGTCGCAGGGAGCCAATATAATATGTCTGCAGGAGCTTTTCGCCTCGCTGTATTTCTGCGATGTGGAGGACTACCACAATTTCCGTCTGGCGGAGAGCATCCCCGGTCCCACCACCGAGCTTTTCTCGGCTTTGGCCAAAGAGCTGGGCGTGGTGATAGTGGCCTCGCTGTTCGAGAAACGTGCCGAAGGGCTGTACCACAACACAGCCGCCGTTATCGACGCCGACGGCACCTATCTGGGCAAGTACCGCAAGATGCACATCCCCGACGACCCGGGCTACTACGAGAAATTTTATTTCACACCCGGCGACTTGGGCTACAAGGTGTTCAAGACCCGTTTCGCCACCATAGGTGTGCTTATCTGCTGGGACCAGTGGTACCCCGAAGCCTCGCGCATCACCGCCTTGAAAGGAGCCGAGATACTTTTCTACCCCACCGCCATAGGCTGGGCCACCTCGCAGGACGAGGCCACCAACGACGAGCAGTATCAGGCATGGCAGACCATACAGCGTGCCCACAGCGTGGCCAACGGAGTTCCCGTGGTGTCGGTGAACCGCACCGGCATGGAGGGCGACATGCAGTTCTGGGGCGGGTCGTTCATCACCAACGCCTTCGGACGCGTGAAATATCAGGCACCCCACCTCGAAGAGGCTCTGCACGTGGAGGAGATAGACCTTGCCGAAAGCGACCACTACCGCATGCACTGGCCTTACCTCCGCGACCGTCGCATCGACAGCTACGAGCCTATCCTGAAGCGTTTTATCGACGAATAAACCATTGGCAAAACGCCTTTTTCCACCGCCGGTATGGAGAAAATCCGCAAGATAGTGCATATCGACATGGATGCCTTTTTCGCTTCGGTGGAGGAGCGCGATTTCCCCGAGCTGAAAGGCCGTCCCGTGGCTGTGGGCCGTTCGGCGGAACGCGGCGTGGTGGCCACGGCCAACTACGAGGCGCGCAAATACGGGGTGCATTCCGCCATGTCGTCGAAAGTGGCGCTGCAACGCTGTCCCCACCTTATTTTCCAGCCTCCAAGGTTCGACGTGTATAAAGCCGTTTCGAGGCAGGTGCACGAAATATTTGCCCAGTTTACCGACCTTATCGAGCCGCTCTCCATCGACGAAGCCTATCTTGACGTTACCGACAACAAGAAAGGCATCCGCTCGGCTACCATTGTGGCAGAAGAGATAAAACGCATGATACGCGAGACCACACTGCTGACGGCCTCGGCGGGAGTTTCGTACAACAAATTTCTGGCCAAGATAGCCTCCGACTACGACAAACCCGACGGACTTTTCGTGATAGAACCCAAGGACGCAGTGGCGTTTATAGCGCAGCTGCCGGTGGGCAAATTCTACGGCATCGGCCCCGTTACCGAACAGTATCTGGGCAAGATGGGCATACGCACCGGCGCCGACTTGCAACGCTTTTCGCTTGCCGAGATGAGCAATATTTTCGGCAAGAACGGGCAGTTTTTCTACGACATTGTGCGTGGCGTGGACAACCGCGAGGTTGTGGTGGACCGCAAACGGAAGTCGTACAGCGCCGAAAGTACCTTTGAGAAAGACTTGAACGGCAGTTTTGCCGTGGTTACAGAGCTTTACCGTCTAGAGCAGCGCGTGTGGAACGAGGTGACGCAGGCAGGGAAATATGCCAAGACTGTTACTTTGAAACTGCGTTTTGCCGATTTCACCACCATTACTCGCAGCTACTCGTCGGAAGACTATATATGTGGTTTTGCCGAATTCCATGCCATTGCCAAAAGCCTGCTCACGAAAATTGATTACAGTGGCAGTGGAGTGCGGCTGCTGGGGGTGGGTGTGAGCAACCTTACCGATGTGGAGAGCGAGTGCGGACGGCAACTCTCGTTGAAATTCAAGTAGATATGTGGTTTTGAAGTAAAAAACGATTGTTGAGTTGTTTGACTAAAAACTCAAAACTGCAAACTATCAAGAGAGGCATTGGTTTTCTTGGCGTGCTTCTTCGAGCACCTGTTCGTATTCGGCGGGGGTGAGGTCGTTGTAGAAGAAATATACGGGGTTCACGCGTTTGCCGTTTTGTAGCACCTCGTAGTGCAGGTGTGGAGCTTGCGACAGTCCTGTGGTGCCCACATATCCCACCAGTTCGCCGCGTTTTATCTTTTTGCCCTGCACGGCTTTCACTTCATTCATGTGTGCATAGAGAGTCTTGAAGCCGTTGCCGTGGTTGATGACGCACACTATGCCGTAGCCCGCATATCCGTCGCCACGGCCTGCCACTTCCACCACGCCGTCGCCGGTGGCGTAGATGGGGGTGCCTTTTTTGGCGGCCATGTCGATGCCGGTGTGCATACGCGAGTAGTGGAGTATGGGGTGGTATCGCATTCCGAAGCCCGACACTATGTGGAAAGCGTTTTTGCGCATAGGCAGGATGGCGGGCATCGAGGCCATGTACTCCACTTTGTTTTTGGCAAGTTTATACACCTCGTCGAACGAGAGCGACTGCACGTACATGCGTTTGGTTATCTCGTCGAGACGCTGGTGTGTGGCGGTTATCTCCTCGGTGTTGTCGTAGCCTTGCAGATCGTTGTAGCGTTCCACGCCGCCGATGCCTGAGTTGCGCACCTCAGGGGCGATAGGTTCTGCCTCGAAAATGGTGCGGTAGATGTTGTCGTCGCGGTTTTCGAGGTCGGCTAGTTCTTCGGAGATGAGGTCCATGCGGCGGTTTATCTCGGCAAGCTGACGTTTGTACTGGACATTTTCGCGCTTCAGCCGTTTCTCCTTAGGGGAGTCTATCAGGCTGTAGCCCAGGAAAGTGAAAATGACGGCAAGCACCACTCCCAAGGCCACCGAGAAGGAAATCATCTTCAGACGGTCCTTGATGCTTACCTTCACTTTTTCGAACGTGAGGGTGTGCGGGTTGAATTTGTAGTTGTGCTTCTTTTTTGCCATTGTTTTCTTTTTTACGGGTGCTGACACCCCCGTTTGTATTCTGTCGCCCCTTCGGGGCTAGCGACCTAAACAAAAGACTAACGACGAGTGTCGTTTTTTATTGTTTGGGAAGTGGAAAAATGGTGTTTGTTATTTCTCAAACTCCTGATATTCGAGGTTTTTGGGTTTGCCGTTGTCGATGTCGAAGCGCACGAGGGTGGCTTTTTGGTGGAACCCCAGATGTCCGCAGGCGCCGGGGTTTATGTGCAGCAGGTTGCGCTTTTCGTCGTACATAATGCGCAGTATGTGCGAGTGTCCGGCCACGAAGATGTTGGGTTTTTCTTTGTCGAGGAGCGGCAGCACAACACGTTCGTAGTGGCCGGGATAGCCCCCTATGTGAGTCATCAGCACTTTGGCTCCTTCGCAGTTGAAGAGCTGGTTTTGGGGTATCTGGTAGCGCAGGTCGTAACCGTCGCAGTTGCCGTACACAGCTGTTACAGGCTTGAAATCCTGCAGGGTGTTGTAGGTTTCGAGGTTGCCGATGTCGCCGGCGTGCCAAAGCTCGTCGCAGTCCTTGAAAAAAGTGAAAACCTGTTTGGGTATAAAGCAGTGTGTGTCAGATAGTACGCCGATTTTTTTCATGGTAAATGGATGTTTGTTAGTTGGTGCAAAAATACGAAAAAGTTGGCAGAAAACGCCGATACATATAATAAAAAAGGAGTGTGAGCGTTTTTACATTTTTGCACTGATACACTTTTTATTCCTACACAGCGATGAACGCCAAGAAAATATTGCCCTATCTGCTTGTTACCTGTGCCGTAGGCATGTGGGGCGTGTCGTTTGTGCTCACCAAGGCCATTTTCAACTCCGACGCCCACTACACCGCGTCGATCATCGTCTTTTTCCGGCTGCTGTTCTCGGTGGTGATTTTTGTCCCTATATTGTTCGTTGTCAAGAAGGTGCGAAAGATTCAGAAAGGCGACCTCAAGTATTTCCTCGGCTTGGCGCTGATGGAGCCGTTTTTGTATTTTTTGTGCGAAAACACCGGTTTGCAGTACATCTCCAGCGGCTTGGCGTCGATGATAATAGGCTTGATACCGGTGTTTGTCCCTTTCGGAATGCTGATAGCCTACAGGGAGCGCATCGCGCCGATGAACATAGTGGGTGGGCTGGTGTCGCTTTTGGGCATTGCCACTATGATTATGGGCAGCGGTGCCAGTATGGGCAGCGAGCTGAGAGGCATACTGCTGCTTTTCACGGCTGTGTTTATCACGGTGTTCTACTCGTTGATATTGAATAAGATAGTGGACAAGTACCCGCCTATGACCATCACCGTTTATCAGAACGTGATAGGCATTGTATATTTCCTTCCGCTGCTGCTATTCAACATCCCCAACCTGCAGGCAATCCATTTCACTGCAAGTGCCGTGGGCTGTATTGCAGCGCTGGGCGTGGGCTGTTCCACTTTGTCGTACGTGTTTTTCTATTACGGCATCCGCCGGATGGGGGCGTCGAGTGTGTTTGTGTTCAGCAACGCCACGCCCGTGTTTACTATGATTTTTGCCTGCGCCATAGGGCAGGAGAGCCTCACGCTGCTCAAGGTGGCGGGGATGGTGGTGGCCATAGCGGGCGTTTCCATAGCACAGATTAAAAGAAAGGGCAATGTCCCACAATAAATAAAAAAAGTCGCCGTTAATTATGACTATGAACAAAAACATTATATTGACAAGTATTGCCGCACTGCTGTTGTGCTTTTCGTGCAACAAGTTCGAGGGCGACCAGACAGTGCCGGCCTTTATCTCGGTGGATGGCATCGATGTGGCCAACGACCCGCACAATTCCATATCGAACTATTCGGGCTGTTTCACCTCCAACATCGACGCGGTGCAGATTACCGTTGGCAACTCGCAGGAGAACCACGTGCTTGGCGTTTTCACCTTGCCGTGCCGTGTGCCGGTGCTGCGCAGCGGCAAATACAACATAAAGCTGAAACCCGTGATAAAATACAACGGCATTGCCGCCACGCGCAACAGCTATCCTTTTTACCGCGACATAACGATTAAGGACCAGACACTGGAACCCGAAAGATGCCTCGAACTCGGCAACCGCACCACCTACTACGACAGTACAGGATTTTTCCGTAAGGTGTGGGAGGAATATTTCGAACCTGAGATACCCACCCTGTCGTTGCCCGACACCATTGTGAAACGCGTTACCTCGCCCGACACCGTGCGCAGCGACCGCGGCTGCGGGGCGGTGTACCTGAAATCCGACCAAACTGCTGTAACCTTCATCTCCAACGAGGAATTTACAGTAAACAACAACGGGGCACTGTTTCTCGAACTCGACTACTGGACCAACGTGCCGCTGAGCGTGGGACTGTGCAGCCGCACCAGCCTCAACTCTAAATATGAGACCTACTACGCCATCCAGCTTTTTCCCAATTTCGACAAAGGTTGGAACAAAATATACATACAGCTGGGCAAGCTGTGGAGCCAGTTCAGCTACTACAAACAATTCCACATTGCTTTCCAAGCTTTGAACAACAACGGCATCGAAGGCAAAGTGTATATCGACAACATAAAACTAACAGCATACAAAGACCTTAAATAGTGATGAACAAAAAAGTGCAGATAGCCAAGTATGTGATTGCCGATTTTATCGGAACGGCACTGGCATGGGCGGCCTTTTTCCTTTTCCGCAAGACGGTGGTGGAAAATGTGACCTGCTCGGAGCTTGGCAATGCGCTGCACGACAGTAACTTGTGGTTGGGGCTGCTGCTTATGCCGCTTTCGTGGATAGCACTTTACGCCATACAGGGCACCTACCGCAACGTGTTCCGCAAATCGCGACTCAACGAGCTGAAACAGACGCTGTTGGCCACCCTCATCGGCTCGGTGGTGATTTTCTTCGTGCTGCTGCTCGACGACCGCATCACTTCGTACAAATACTACTATCTGCTGTTTCTGGTACTGTTCGGACTGCAGTTTTTCTTCACCTATTTCCCACGGCTGGTCATCACCACACGCACCGTGCGCCACATACACTCGCGCAAAATCGGTTTCAACACCCTGCTGATAGGCAACGGCGAGAAAGCTTGGAAGATTTTTCAGGAGGTTGAAAATCAGGAGATTTCGGCAGGAAACTTTTTCAAAGGCTATATCACCATGAACGAAAGTGCCGACCCGCAGCTGGCCGAGGCGCTGCCCTGCTTGGGCAGTATGGACAACGTGGGACAGGTTATCGACGACAACGCCATAGAGGAGGTGATTATAGCCGTGGAGAAATGCGAACGGTCGATGCTCTCCACCATCATCAACCTGCTGTCCGCCAAGGAGGTGCTGATAAAGATAACCCCCGAAATACGCGACATCATCTTCGGCTCGGTAAAGATTACCTCCATTTTCCATTCGCCGCTCATCATTATCGACACCCGATTGATGAAGGAGTGGCAGTACAGTGTGAAACGTATTATGGATGTGGTGATTGCGGCTTTGGCAATGATACTGCTCTCGCCGGTGTATCTTATTACCGCCCTGATAGTCAAGACCACTTCGAAAGGCAGTGTGTTCTACTCGCAGGAGCGTATCGGACTGGGCGGCAAGCCGTTCCGTATGCACAAATTCCGTTCGATGTACACCGACGCCGAAAAAGCCGGACCTATGCTTTCGAGCGACAACGACCCGCGTATCACTCCTTTCGGACGTTTTATGCGCAAGGTGCGATTGGACGAGATTCCGCAGTTCTACAACGTGCTGAAAGGCACCATGTCGCTGGTGGGGCCGCGTCCCGAACGGCAATACTACATCGACCAGATTGTGCAACGCGCCCCCGAATATCTGCTTCTGCACAAGGTGAAACCCGGCATCACGTCGTGGGGACAGGTGAAATACGGCTACGCCGAGAATGTGGACCAGATGGTGGAACGTATGCGCTACGACCTGCTCTACCTCGAAAATATGTCCATCACCACCGACATCAAAATTCTGCTCTATACCGCCATTATCATAGTGCAGGGGAGAGGGAAGTGAGTTGGGAGTTAGGAGTTAGGAGTTAGGAATTAGTAATTTTTTTCAGAAAGTCTGTCAATCCGAAAATCTGAAAATCTGAAAGTCCGAAAGTCTTCACTTCACATCGGTTTCCACGGCTTTTTTCGACCATAGGCGTAGGAATTTGGCCACGCGTTTGGGGTTGTAGCCTTTGCCCTCCTCCAGCGACTCCGACTCCTGTATGTGGATAGGCCGTCCCTCGCTGTTGAGCACCACGAACACGGGGTAGCCGAAGCGTCCGGGGTTGCCAAGAAAACGCATGGCCTCGAGGTTTTTGTTGGCTTTGGAGTAGTTTACGTGTATATAAATGTAGTTTTCGGCCATGAGCGGGGCCACAAGGCTGTCGTTGACGGCGAACTGCGCAAACCGCAGGCACCACGGACACCAGTTGCCTCCCACCTGACACATCACATATCGGTTGCTCGTTTTTGCCTCGGCCACGGCGGAGCGTATCTGCTCCATGGCGTCGATGGTTTCGTCGTAGGGTTTTTGCTGGGCAGTGGCCGCACTTGCAGCACAGAGGATGATGGCTATTGTTATGAGCGCTTTTTTCATTGATTTGAGGGTTAATTTGTTGGTATATAAATAATTGTGTTGTGTCTTGACCGTTTTTTCAACTGCAAATATACGATTTTTTTTGCCATTTCAATTCGCCAAATTTATATGAACTCGGGGAATACAATCGCCAAATTTATACGAATTTGGGGATTTAGGGTAAAAGGGATGTGTTTTTTTCCATGTGCTACGATACAAAATCGACATAGTTTTCGGGGGAAATAATCTTAAAATCGGCATCGGGATAGTTTTCTGAAAAAGATTTTGGCAGCTTAGGCTTTTTGTTTCCCATTTTGAACTCGAAAGCAGTGAGTTTACCATCCATTTCCTCTACAAGGTCTATTTCCTGTTGTTGCAATGTGCGCCAGAAATACATCTGTGCATAGCTTTGGCGGAAAGCGTTGCGTTTTACACGTTCGCTTATCATCATATTTTCCCACAGGGCGCCTGCATCGTTGCGGAGCTCCAGCGGGGCGAAATTGGATATCAGTGCGTTGCGGATGCCATTGTCGTAAAAATATATCTTGCGACCGCGTTTGAGCTCGGTGCGCATATTGCGGTTGTAGGCTCTGAGGCGGAACACCACATAGCATTTTTCAAGCATGTCGATATAACTTTCCACCGTTGCTTTGTCAACGCCAATCAGCCGCGAAAGCTCGTTGTACGACACTTCGCTGCCTATCTGCAGTGCCAGAGCCTGAACCAGTTTCTGTAATATTTCGGGTTTCTTTACGCCTCGGTACTCAAGCAGGTCGCGGTACAGATAGTTGTTGGCAAGATTTAGGAGTGTTTTTTTTGCGTCGTTCGGACGTGTTACCACTTCGGGATACATCCCGTATATCATTCTTTGTTTAAGCAGACGGTTTTCCTCGAGTTGCGAAGTGTCAATAATCAGTTCGTGAATTGATAGCGGAAACAGCTGATACTCAAACAATCGTCCTGTGGCAGGCTCGTTAATCTCGTTGGCAAGAGCAAAGGATGCCGAGCCGGTAACAAGAACTTGGACAGACAAGTTCAAATCGGCAATCATTTTCAGGGACAGACCGATGTTTTTGACTTTTTGAGCCTCGTCAATTACCACTATTTTGTGATTGTCGATCAGTTGCTTTAGCTCCGTCGAAGTTTTGTTTTCGAGCAAGTTGCGGGCATCGTAGTTGTCGCAATTTAGGACAAGAGCATTATTAAATTCGCTGGTTAGTTCGCGAAACAGTGTGGTTTTCCCCACCTGTCGCGCACCCATAAGAACTAGTATTTTGCCTTTGTAAAAGTCGTTTTTGATTATTTGTCCAATGTCTCGTTGTATCATAATTGAAGTATTTTTTTACGCTGCAAAGTTACGACTTTTTTTTCAATTCGCCAAATTTATGCGAATTTGGGGAATGCAATCTCCAAATTTATGCGAATTTGGGGATTTGGGTGTGGAAATTGTGTGAAAAGACAATTTCGTTGGCCAGTTTGAGGATTTTTTTATGAAAAAACCAGGGCGACACCTTCCACTGCGACCGTTTTATCCTCAACCAACCGCTGTATATCGACAACATGGTCCATAACGGCATGCCCCCTGTTATGTTTGTGGTGGGCAAAAAAGGCGGACTTACCAAGATAGAGATATCGCAGAAATAGTCTGTTGCAATATTTTCAGCACATTTTAGTTATTGTGGTTATGGAAGATTTCTTGCATACCACGCCCGTACTGTGAAAGCACCTCCGCCGAGCCTCTTTATGCCCGTGTTCCTGTCCGCTATCTCCCCCATAGTGTCCACTATGGTCGCACGGAGTTTGTCATCAAGTTCCGCACGGCGGATTTTAAGACGTTCCATCTCGTCACGTATATCCTCAACGACGGACGCCGAGTCCCGCCCACTGCAAAAGTTTTCAAACGAATCCTTATTATTTGTCATCTCTCAATTTTTGTATCTACAAAAGTGTTTTTCAAATACTCGTCAATCGACAACGTATTGTCACAAATCAGTTCTATAAGACTATGAATGCCTTTGGCAAAGCCCCCCACCACCTCTTCTCTTTGTACGACGTCGTCTATCCCTTCGGCAGAGAACTTGTCCGCAATTATCCTCAATATCATTTCGGGCTTGTCGTAGTCGTAGTCTTGGACAAACATCCTTTCGAGTGTCTGCCTCTTGTCCCCGCCCTTTACGTCAAGCATCTTGAGGTTTTTTATCACCGCCGACAACTCTATCTGCCAATGTATGAAATTCTCCGACTCCCCGTCAAACAAACGGCAATATTCACATAGGCACCAGTTTTCCACAAGCACGAAACGCAAGGCATCCGCTCTCTCACGATACCTTTTGAGAGGGATTGCCATCTCATTAGGACTTGCAAAATCCCCTACTAAACCCTCCGTATTCCCGTGTAATAGTTTGCGGTACTCCTCAAACGTAACCATAATATTTGTTTTTTAGTTAGATATTCCTACTTATCCCCCCCTGTGCGTTCACGCCAGGTCTTTTAAATGCCCGTTTGAGCCTCGTCCAAAGGGAGATTTTCTTCTCGAAGGAAACGCAGGTCTCCGAGTTGGGCGTGCCGTTGAGTATTTCACGGGCGTCCTTGCAATATTCATACTGCGTCTCGCCCGTCTCGTAATTCGTGCAGCCGACACGCCTGCACCTCAAGACCTCGAACGGACCGCCTATCGGGGCAGCCTCCACCTTACAATGCCTGCAACGGACGCAGAATTGTCTCTCTTGAGGTTTCGGCTCGTCGGGGAGGGACTTCACAAAAACCAGGAAATCTATGAGACACCACTTCTTCAGACCTGCCTCCCTTCTGAAACCCGTACCATAACGAAGGCGGTCTTCACTTATTCCGTCATATATCTCAATGAGTCTGTCCAACTCGTTCTTTATCGCTGATAATTTTTCCTTGTCAGTCATATCTGATGTTTTTCGATACAACTATAATATAGCAAAAAACGAATTGTTTCACCATTCCTTGATTACTTGAAAGCCCCTTTCGGTAAGTCTGCCCTCACGATAAAGACCAACGCAGAAGGCTGGAATAACACGTACGGAGAACACGCTGTCGGGAGCCATAGCGTCATAGTACAACCCCGTCTCAATGGGGATTTTCTGGACATCTATACGGAAGAGAGCGTAGTGTTCGCCGAAACCGCCCTCCTGCCTCAACACGATTGCAAGTCTCTCGTCCTCAAAGATTGACATATACGCCCTGCCTTGCGGGTATTTAAGATAGATGTTCTTGTTGTAGGGAAGCAACCCCGACGACTTTATCGACTCCACGTTCTCGGACGGGGTATAGTGATACAGATACCTGCATCTGCTCCTTATATCGGCACTCACCTCGTTCGGGAGATAAGGCTCGAACTGAAGGTAATACCCTCCTGCGTCGGACTCGCAATAGTTGCAGAAGTATCCGCCTTTGTGCATATCTTGTATCACCTCGTTCTTTATGAAGTCATCGGGCGGAAGTGCGATATAGACATCCACCCCGTTGTAGGACTCGATTTTCTCAATCTGCCCGTCACGGAACTTGTATTTGCTCTTGATGACTTCGGCAAAGTCGTCCAACTCCTTGATGTCCCCGAGGGATTCTTTCAAGTCGGGCAGAGGAGGCAGAAACACCCTCTGCAACAAATTCCGATGGGTGACGGGTTCCAAGGCATCGTTGCGGGCTTCTTTGCGGGAACGCAGGTATTCGTCACGCCACCCGTCCAACTCTCCCCTGCCGACGGTCAAACAACTGAAATCGGGTTTTGGTTTGTGCAGTTTCTTCGACAATGCGGAAAGTCCCGCCCCGTCACGCCCCATACGCTCGTCGGGCCTGCCACGCCCGTTGCAGTATTCATTGAATGTAATCACACTCTCTATTTTTTTAGTTTGTCCACAAGTTCATCTGTTGTAAGTTCGCCGTTCCAATATTTGAGCAACAAATCCTTGTGTTCCTTTACCCACGTTTTGATTGCGTTGAGTTGCTTGGAACTCAACCGCACTGTGTTCATCTTGTCCGCCTTCAACAAAATTTCTGGCGTGTCGGAAATAGACATTGGTATACCCTCTTCAAGTTGCCCCTTGTCACTGGTGTTGTTCTGAAATTTAATTCTCGGCAAGTTATGCCTTCCCGTGGTTTGCGGATTGTTTATTTGTAGCCATATTATCACCTCAAGTCCCGTGGAACGTTTTGAGAGATGGGCCATCTCCATAAGCATATCCTCTTCGGGTCTTGTGTCCATACGCTCGTCGAGCCTGCCTTGCCCGTTGCAGTATTCATTGAATGTAATCACACCCTCTATTTTAGTCTGTTTTTTAATTCCGCTCAATCATTTTTTATCGTACCACTCATCATATGTCGCAGGGTAATACCTTTTCAGATTACTTTGGAAAGTGCTCAATTGCAACAACTCCTTGTTATGTTCCGCAATGTAATCAAGAAATGGGTTGGGTGTCATTATGTTGCTCTCCTCATTATAGGATTCTATACAATATTGTAGATTGTCAAGACATTCCACGTCGTTTTTGACACCCGGGGCATTTGCTTTGAGAAGTTGCTTCAACCCTTTCAAAATATGACGATACCCTTTCCACGAACAATCGTTGCCCTGTCGTTTATCGACAAATTTGTCTTTTGTAAAGCGGTCAACCTGACTGAGCAGATTATATTCACCTTTGGCAAAAATGTCCACAAGCGACACCTCAAAATCAAACATAGTATAGGGCTGAACATCAAGGGTAAGGTAGATGTGAATATGCGGTTCGCACCTGTCTTTCGGTGTATTGAGTTCATTTTTAAGAGGTCCGTGTACGGCAACTCTGAAATGGTCCCCTCCCCATAGATTGTCCTTTCTTATTGTGGCCATCTCCATAAGCATATCCCCTTCGGGTATTATGTACATACGCTCGTCGAGCCTGCCTTGCCCGTTGCAGTATTCTTCGAATGTAATCATAATATTTTTATTTTTCGGTATTTATAAAAGTATTCACATATAATATAGCAAAAACTATGCCCGTTGTCCGTCTTCGAGGATGGCGAGGAACTCCCCGTACTCCTCAAAAGTGAGGACGTGACGTGTCGGTACAAGCCTATCAGTCTCACTCTCATTTATATTGACCTTTGTCCCGTCGGTAAGTTCGGATACGAGGGCATCCGCCAATCTGCCAATCATTACAGGGTCTTTTATCTGCTCTGCGGACAATTCGTACACATCGTGGCTGAAGTTTACCCCGGATTGAGGGTCGTTAGCATCCAAGTCTTTATCAATCAAATCCTTGGTACTATCATTCAACAAACGGTCAACTATTATGTGAATGGCTTTTTCTGGTGTTTTATCCGAGTATAATTTATTCATACCTTCTTTTGTAGAATAGTGGTCAGTAATTCTAAAAACCAAAACCTTCTCACCCGCCTTTGTCAAAAAAGGACGATAATAACTTTTATAATTTTCAGGCCTCTTTTGGGGCGGTTTGGTTTTCAAATTCCTTATAAACCACCTCATAATCTCATCGCCGTCTTTAAAACGCCTGTTCCTGAAATCGTTTTGAAACATAGAGATTGCGGAATCAGTATCCGCAATGCAGGCATCGTAGCTCCTGCCTCTGCCTTGTTTCTTTTCTCGTACCCAATTAAGTATATTTTGTACGCTCGGAAATAAATTTATCATATAAGTATTTTTTTATTATTCGATTACATTGAAAAAAGAAATGACGTTATGGAAGTTGATAAGTTTCTTTTTTATCGGCGGTACAATAAATTTGCAACAATTCTCGGCCCATATTGTCAAACCATCCACATACGCCAAATCAAGAAAAATATGAGTTATGTCTATGAAATAATTGTCAATGTCGCCATAGTGCTTGCCGTTACAATAGGAATATATCAACTCGAATTGTTCATCTGCGGGTCTCCGTCTCAAATTTTCCCGTTCCCACGATTCTTCGCCTTCATAATCGGTGTCCAACACGTTATCGGGCGGTATTTCCCCGCCAAAGAAATCCTGAACGCTCCGGCGTTTGAGTATGATGAAAGAGGCGATGCTGTCGTCGTCATCAAAAACAACCTTGCTTTGTTCGAAGGCAATGTCCTTGCGGTCGGCGAGTTCGGGACAGCTGATGAGTTCCGCCAGACGTGGAAGGTCGGCGGGGGTTACGCTTCTTATGGTGTATTTGTTGTTCATTCCTTATGTTTTTTTGTTACAACTATAATATAGCAAAAATCTAATTATCTTACCATTCCTTGAGTACTTGAAAGCCCTGCCTATTGCAAAATTCTTCGAATGTAATCATACAGCAAGATTTTGTCATTTATAAGGTTTTATCTCCGTGTAGTCGGGCATATTTCGCTTTGTTTCATTCGGCACTTTGGTCGAGGAATTGTTTTTATTCCAAGTCTTCACCAAATACTCCCAGTTGCTCTCTCCATCCTCGTCCGCCTGTCTCAAAAACACCATCAGTTTTTTTCGCATCTTTTCTGACAGAACATCTTTTGCCTGCCCGTGGGTAAAATATCGGTTATCAGTTATAAAAATAGCCGAATTGAATTTTTTGCCGATTGTTCGGGAATCCACCACGTGAAAATGGGGGATTTGCCCTCCGTCTCGGCTTCTTATCCAAACGCTATGCTGTCCGTCCAGGTCACCGATGGCCGCCATCTCGAACAGCATATCCTCTTCGGGTATCGTGTCCATACGCTCGTCGAGCCTGCCACGCCCGTTGCAAAATTCATCGAATGTAATCATATTGTTATGTTTTTTTTTCGTTATTTATAAAAATCCCCGCCTGAATTATGGCAGAAACATAATAAATATGGTAATCATAGACTTGCAAGTTTGTCTCCATCCTCACAATATAGCGGTGACAACAATGTCAATATGGTCAGACTTTTAGGTGTGTAGCATTCCGTTATGATTTTACACGTTTCCCTTATTGTGTTCCCGAGTGTGATGCTATCATCCACAATTATTATGTCCTTCCCGTTGAGGGCGTCTATGTAGTTTCCCCAATAATCATCTTGCAACTTAATGGTGTGTTCTATGACGCTTCTCATTTCCATATCGTCGATGTGGTGGAACTTGAATTTATCCCCCCCCATCTTTCTGCAACATTTTCTGAAATATGAATAAAAGTAGTTGAATTTTTTCCCGTAGTGTTTTCTGAATGCAGAATTTTCATCGAAAATATAATCATCAACCTCCTCTATCGTCATTTTCACAAGAATGTCGTCAATATGTTTTGGATTCTCACAGTGCCTTGCAACCACTTTTGCAAAATAGGAGTTCAAATCACTTGTAGAGGGAATCATTATGGTGATGTCTTTCTTTCCGTGTTTCTTAAAAAACTCACGGACTATATATTCTATTCTGCTCTTTGTTTTTGTTGCATTTGTGAGTACATAGCCCTTTTCTTTTTTAAGGGCATACAGTAAGGGATTTCCATCACCGATGTCCCCCTCTTTTCTTTTGAACACGGAATAAACCTCGACATTTGGAACCAGCGCTGTTATAAGAGTCGGATTTTTTTCTATCGACGTATCAACAAGTTTCTCGTGCCCGTCAGTCACAAAAACCCTTCTATCCAGTTCAACATCAATCCCCTCGTTCACGAAGAAACGTTCTATGATGTCAAGAATATCATCTTGTTCCTGCCCGTTGCAAAATTCCTTGAATGTAATCATAATGTTATGTTTTAAAATTTTATAAATTTGAGCGGGGAAGTTTCCACAAGCAGTCGCTTCCCCTCGCGTACTGCATCCGTTGCCCTTTGAACCATTTCCGCCGGACACCTCCCCGATTTCAACTCCTCACCAACAAAAGCCACATTTTTCTCGAGTTCCCTATAAAGTTCTTCGGGGAACTCGTTATACATATAGTCGGTATGATAGGTGTAGAAATCAAAAATTATGCGTATTGACAATTCTATGGGCATCATTTTCCGATAGTAGTCGGAATGCGAGAACTTTTCGTTTATAAACCCTGCTTCTTTGTTTGAAAGGAAAGTGGTCAGCGGTTCAAATTCTTTTTCCAAGAGTTTATCGAGTGCCGATTTATCTTTGATACCGAAAAGTGTCTTGGTTTCCATCTTCCCGTGTATCCTTCTTTTATAGTAATATTCGTCAAGGATTTCCCTCGGGGCATTGCCCAAATATATATCAAGATACTCCGTTTTCACATTATACCCGCCAAGTTCCTTATAAAAATCCTCAACACGTCCGCTAACCTCCGACCATACATAATCATTCCATAGGGTAATGTTCTCTTTGATAGTCATTATATTTTGTTTTTTTTAGTATTTTATAAAAGTATTCACATATAATATAGCAAAAACTATGCCCGTTGTCCGTCTTCGAGGATGGCGAGGAGTCGAAAATAAATGCAATGAGTCAGACTTGTCCTCGTTTCAGCAACTCCAAGGGCTCAAGAACGGACACCATATTCAACGCTTCCTCTGCATTTTTAATGCACTCGTCAATATGAAGCCTCATCCTACCTTCCGGAATCCTGCCTGCACTCCGCTCACCTCGGAGGTAGTTCAGCGTTTCCTCAAATTTGTCGTAAAGATACTGTGGAAGGTCATAAAAATTCTCATTTGAAATTTTGGTGATGAATTTATCGGCAATCATCTTGGCTTTTTCAAGTCGGGTGTGTTGAACGAAATATCTGTCATATACAAGCCTTTCGTCCAAAGAATCGGCATCGACCCTTTTTAAAAAATCAATAAGCGGACCGTATGCGTCTCTAACGAGCTCATTGTATGTTTCTTTGTCCTTTAATCCAAATATCGTTTTTAGTCTCGCTTTTTTCTCTTTTTCTGTAAGCTGGTTTTCATCTTCGCCACTGAATAAATAATGGAAGTGGAATCCGTCATCGGCCAATTTGTATTCTTCGTCAAAGTAGAGGGGCAGATATTCGTTCGGGATTTGAAGTGCCCCGTGTTTTCGATACAACTGTTCTACTGAACCGCTCGCCGCAATCCATACCCAATCCTTGACCCTTTGTATATTCTCCCTAATTATCATTTCGACAAGAAGTGCGCCTGCCTCGTGCTTGTTATTTCTAAAACAGGTTATCCCGACAGATTTGTTGCCCCCGAGATAGTCGTTGAACACATCCACTGCTATTATTTCTTCATCGTAAAAACCGAGTTTTACCATCGGGGACTTTTTAAGAAGGTCTTTTTTTGACTGGTATCCTTTAAAGCCCCCTAAATTTTCATAACCGTCTTGAAGGATGTCCCAAATTGTTCCGATATTTTGTTTGATGAAAGCAAAATCGGAAGCATCATCCATATCATAGCATTCGATATGTATTTTATGCCCGAGGTACTCTAAACTCTCACCTTGTCTTGATTCGTTTATTGATTTGTCATTGTCGGTAAAGATTGTTTTTTGTCCGTCACGACTGTATTCGCTTTTCTTACAATAATCGCCAAAACTAATCATAATATTTTGTTTTTTTTTTTAGTATTTATAAAAGTATTCACATATAATATAGCAAAGAATCCCGAAAAACAAAATCCTTGCCGTCAAAAATCTGGATACCCGCTATTTCTTGTATCTTTTAGACAGAAGCGTTATCACATCTATGGAGGTGGGGGCGTATTGCTGTATTACTCTGACGCACTCCGAGACCGTGGCTCCCGATGACAATACGTCGTCGAGTACAAGCACCCTCTTTCCACCAAACAATTCAAGAGCGTCCTTCTCGGTGTATTTTCCCGATAGCGACACTATGTTTTTGATGTATTTCAAATACTTCTTGTTCATCTTTCCTGCCTCGAAATACTTTCCCATCTTCATAATGTCGGCGTATATCTGTTGTTCCACTTTTTCATAGGTGTCGGGGTGGTCTTTCCTTATCTGCTCGAAATCCCTGCCAAAGTCAAGAATATACTGCTTTTCGGTTTTTTTGAAATAGTCTTCAATAATCTTGTCGGCGTGTACCCTTTTTGCTAACACTCTCATAAAACGCTTGTTTACATCGCTGTGGGAAGGGCAGGAAACAATTATGTCGTAATGCAGGTTCAAAGAGTTACAGGCCGAAAGAAATTTCTTCACATATTTGTTGATTTCAGCTTGTGTAATTTTGAAAGTCCACCCGTACTTTTTTTTCAAAGCGTGTGTGAAAGGGTTTCCGTCGATATTCTTGCCAATCTCGTTTTTTAAGGGCGTACGTTTCAGTAAAGAGTACACTTTCAAATTCTTGTACCTATAAACCAAATGTTCATTTTCAAGAAACACCACGCCGTCGTCGGTGTCATTTAAACTAACGGTATTGTCGACGTAATTCACCACGATTCCCTCTGCGATATAGTCGGCGAAACAACTATGCGGATTACCATCCATAAACATTCTGTTTATCTCCCTCATCCGCTTGCTATATTCTTCGAATGTAATCATAATATCTTGTTTTTTCTCTATTTATAGTTCTTTACCTATAATATAGCAAAAAACAACGAAAAAAACGTTGGGGCTCTCATTCGCTGAAAGCGGAGAGGGGTATGGTCACGAAACGCTCGCCCTTGTGGGAGGCTTTCACACCCTTGAGGGTGTTCCACTGCTGGGCGGTGGCGGTGACTATGACGGAGGTGAAATAGGCGAAGGTCTGCTGGTGTTATGCTTCTTATAATGTATTCGTTGTTCATTTTTTACTTTATTTATCTTCCCACACTTCCTTGTGTGGTTACTAGTGGGGGCTCTCTTCGAGAGCATTTTTTTTGTAATTTCTATTGTTTTTTATTGTACTTGAATTGTCGAAGCATCGCTTCCTCTTGACTGCCGATTTCGAAGCCGAGGGCACGGGCTTTGTTCAGGAACAGCTCCGGCTCTTGACCGGTTGCAAGTCCTTGTCTTACATCGTTTTCTATTGCCTTGGTTAAAATGATAAGTTCGTCGGGTGTCATGGTTTTGATTTTTAGTGAACTGTGATCAGTGAACTGTGAACTGTGTTTTTGTTTATTTTAGATATCATGCCAATTATAATGTTTTTTTTGTTTGTTGTCAATAGTGTTGACCTTTTTTTTTTCTGAAAAAAGATTCAATCCAACCTCCTGCCGTCGGCGACGAGTTCCTCGATGCTGTTGTACTGGGCCACTACATGGTTTTTCAGATTGACAGATTAACCGATTTTCAGATTATCTGACTATCCGAATATCTGAACATCTGAGTATCTATTATGATAGCACTATTATTCTAACAGATTCGTCGTCGGTGAAGCGGAACAGGTCGGATTTTCCCGATTTCGGCTGGTAAAGCCATTCTATCTCGTTCCACTGGCAGGGCGATATTATTTGGCCGTCGAGGTCGATAAGTCCGTACTTGCCGTCGGTGTCGGTAACGCGGACAAGATGGCACTCCACGCAGTTGTCGAAATCCGTGTCTTCGGGCTTGTGCCAGACGAAGCCTTCGATGTCCTTCCACAGACATTCGGTTCGTATCTCGCCCGATTTCTCGAATCCCCACAGTCCGTCGCCGAAGGTTACTTTGCGGTAGTCGCCGAAAAGGAAACAATCCGCTGGCTGTCCGTCGGTTATGTCGATGCACCGTATCGCCTCGCTCCTGCGGTCCTGCCACTGGGTTTCGGGCAGCAGGTTGCCGCCCCAGTCGATGAGGTGTGTGTTGCCCGAAGCGTCCCACACCTTATAGCCGCAGAAGACCTCCATCGTGGGACTGGGCTCGTAACGCCGTGTGGCGCGGTTCTGGCGGTAGGGTATGCGTCCGTTGAAGACATCCACGTCCTGCCACTGGCAGTCCACCCGCATCTCGCCTTTCCTGCCGACGACACCCCACAAGCCGTCGGTGTTTTCTATCTTGTATTGGTCGCTGTAGAGGTATTGCACGGCGATGCCCTCGTATTCGGCCACGGCACGGCCGTTGGGGTCGATCACCGTCACACGTCCTTTCGCCAAGTCGGTGAGGGCGAAACAGTTATACCTGTCGCCCACGGGTGCCACGGCATCCCAACAGCATGGGGTGACCATCTCGCCGGTGGTTACCATTATGCCCTGCTTTCCGGCTTTGTCGCAAACTTGGAAAAGCAGCTGTCCTAGGTAGCGCATCTCCGTCCACCGGCAGGGTGCGACTAGGTTGCCCGTGCGGTCGGCGAGGCCCCAGAGACCGCGGGAGTTCTTCACTTCCACGACGTTGTGGAAACGCACTGCGACCTCCTTCCATTGGCACGGCAACAGCGTTGCGCCATTTTCGTCGCACACTCCCCATAGTCCGTCGGTATTCTGCACGGCATAACTACCGTTCACCTCCTTCACCGCAGCGTATCGGCAGGGGATGATGTTGCAGCCTTTGGCATCGCTCACGCCCCAAAGACCATCCTTTTCTACGATTTTTGTTTTGTTTGCTTTCATATTGTTTTGCGTAAAATATTGATAATCAAATTGTAAAACATTTGTGTCTTTCGTCGTTCGACACCACAAAGATACTACGGAAAAAGCCCCGCTCGTCGTTCTTTTTTGGTCCTTTTTTGGGGGTAGAGAACGGGGGCCTAATTGATAATATAGCAAAAAACCTCCCCGTTCCGAAAAGGGAGGGGGAGGTTTTGTATTTGAGGGATTGTTGGACGGTTCAAGTGCCCATACGCCAGCCGTCAAGCACCATCTCGTCGAGTGATGAATATTCGGCCACCACAATGTCGGTGCGGCTCATTTGCATCAGCATGAATTTCACCTTCTCTTTCGGAATGGCGCACACTACATATTTACGGTTCACCAAATCGTTGATGGCAATGATTGTATTGTATTCCTCAAGTTCAGGGGTGAGATATTTTTCGTTCCAGCGCAGCTGGGGCGAAAACATCGGAGAATCGTAATGCTCGGCAAACATCGCACGTTGTCTTTTAAATTCTGTATTATCCATAATAATCGTTTTATGATAACATTTGCAATAAATCATATTTTAAAAATTCAACTCCACCAAGCACCCGAGTACGGAGTAATATATCAGCTTGGTCTTGACATTGATTCCGGCTGCCACCAATGCTTCTTGGTAAGCTGTGAGCTGCGCAGCATACTTACCGACAAATTCTTTACTCGAGCTATCCAAAACATTTTTCAAAATTCCCGGGTAATTCTTGAAGTCAATAAGGATGCACTCTTTCTCTGCCGTGTACCACAGCAAGTCCATTTCGCCAGCGATGACCTGGCCGTTATTTTCATGACGGAATGGCACCTCGTGCTGAATCTTGACGGCTTTTCCATATTTTTCTTCCAAAAATTGGTAAAGAGCGGCTATGGAATCGATGATACCTTCTGCATCGGGCAACATCCGATCCATACCAAAGGACTTCACCGTCTGTTTAGCCTTGCTGATCATCTCTTGTCTGTCAGCCTCGGGGCGATAGATGGCAAAAATGTTGTGAATGCAGGTGCCCATTATGTCGTATTCTTCACCATGACCAACCGTGATAGGACGAGGCACTTGGTTCTGAACGGGATAAAGCACCTTGGGTTTTGTTTGCTTGGCCAAAGTGTCATCGTCTATCTTGCTTGGAGAAAGATATTTCACATCAAAATCCGTGGCAGATATTTTTTCCTTGCGACAGCAATAATCCGACGGCTCTGGTTTGCCAACATACGTTCCATCGTCATTTACCTGCACAAATCTCGACAGCTTAATGCCTTTATCAACGCCCCAAATAGCCTGACAATCGGCGGTGCCAGTGATAACAGGCGTAATGCCACAATCCACTAACCACGGCATCGGGTTCGTCTTTCCTGCAAGCGAGGTGGTGATGAGATAGTCGCGAGCGCGCGTAACGCCAACGTATAGTACGCGTTGCGATTCATAAGACAGTCGGTCTTTATATTTCCTGTATGTGTCTAACCCACTAATATCATTCATCATATCTTCTGGCAAATTGGAGTTGTTTGACGAAAAGAAAGAGGGAAGACACGTAAGATAATAATCGGAATAGAGTTGGTCGGGCTTGGGCTCGGTGGTTCTTACATAGTTGACACCAAAGACAAAGCGTTTTTTCAACTTCTTTTCGTTCAGTGAATCATTGTCCAACGAGCAGAGAATGACGATGTTCCATTGAAGGCCTTTTGACTTGTGGTAGGTCAGTACCCGAACGCCTTCGCGGAAGAAACCTTCATTCACGGTAACGCCTTCGTCGTCAAGATGTTCAAGATAATGTTCTATCGAAGAGGCTTGTCCCAAAGTGATGGCGTTGGCGTCGAACTTCTTGGCATCTTCGATAACGGCCTGCAGGGTGCGTTGGCGTTTCGCTGCATTGCCCCATTTCTGGCAACTGTTTATAATATCCAACTCAACGACCAGCGTTTTTACTATGTCGCTCACCGGGAGTGTCTTAAGTTTCTCTTTCAAAGCCGCCAATTTACCAAAATCAGGCAACTCCAGCACTTTATCTTTGTTCTCTATCACATCGGCAGTTTTCACTCCGAAAAGCAGATGGGCGATTTCGGCTTTCAGAAGCGGCGACTCGTCAATTATGTAGTTGAGGAGCAGACGCACAAGACGCAATTCCTTGCTGTTGACACTGATAGTACTTTCCATTACTACAGGAATATCCTTGGCTTGCAAAGCATTTGTGATATCGGCGACATCCGCATTGCTTCTGGCCAAAACGGCGATATCCGAATATTGGGCGGGACGGAGTTTAAGGCTATCTTTGTCGAAAACTTCTTTGATTTCGCTTTTGCCGTCCACAATATCGCGTACCTGCCGTGCGACGGAATTGAAGAGTTTCTCCTTGCTTGCCGAAGCCCTTTTTTGGCCGGGTTCAAGCGTCTTTTCCTGCTCCCAATGCCACAGTGCCGGAGTGTCGTTTGGCAGCGATTCTGTACGGTGGGCTTTGAGCACCACCATATCAGGATCCAAATAGTCAAACACCTTGGTAAAAACAGCCGAAGTGGTGTCCACCAAAGGTTTCAAAGAACGGCGCGACTCTTTCAATGTGTCGAAGTCCATGTCCGGAACTTTGTTTTTCGTATCTTCGACGATTTTGTCCGTCAAGGCCTGTACAAGCACCGTGTCGCAACCGCGGAAACCGTAGATGGCCTGTTTGGGGTCGCCCACCCAGTAGCTGTGTTCCACCAAATCCGACAACAAGTCGAAAATGCGGATTTGCTTCGGGTTGGAGTCCTGGAACTCATCCACAAACACATATTTCACCGACTGAGAGATATCTGATTGAACTTCACTATCTTGCAACAGTTGTATGAACTTGATCTCCATGTCGTTGAATTCAATCAAGCCGTGTTCCTCCTTGAACTGTTCGAACAACTTTGACCACCCACGGGCAATTTTGAATATGCGTTCAATGCAGCCGTAATACGTGGCGCGCATATCGTTTTCGCTCTTGGTCGGGGTTGTCACAAAAGCAAAGCGTCCGTCGGCGCCTAACAGCAGTCTGGCCAATTCTTTCGATTTGCTTTCAGAAACGGACAGGTCGTTGATGCCAAAGGCGTTGGCTGTTTCCACAATATCCTGAACCAGTGGTTTCCAGAAACTGTCGCCAATTTTGGTTGAAATACTCTGTTTGATACCAAATGTCTCGGCAAAATCTCGGAACGCGGCCACATCTGCATCTGTGACAACTTTGGTCAGGGTGCGGTTGAGATAGCTGGTTTTGACATCTTCGGTGATGGTTTCTACAGAAGCGCTCAGTCCCAGCTTGTACCAGTATTTCTTGATATATCGCAACCCGATAGAATGTACAGTGCCGATGGCGGCAGAATCGAGCTCTGCTGCTTCGGAGTACAACCCGTATTTCAGAAACTTCTCACGGGCGTTTTTCTTCAAATCGGCGGCGGCGGCATCGGTGAATGTGGAAGCGATAATCTGCGAAGGTTTGCAGAGACCTGCTTTGACATTGGTAACCATTTCTTCGGTAAGACGGAAGGTCTTGCCCGAACCTGCTCCGGCGTTGATATATGTAATGTTTTTCATTATTCAAGTCCTCCTTTCAATACAATATTTTGGTTGCCATAGCTGGTGGATTTCAGAGTGGCATCGTTGTATCCGCCTCTAAGCGGATAGAGTTGCTTGCTCTCAGTGTCCTTCACATACTGGAGGTTGGCGAGTTCCATGCTCTCGCCTTCTTCGATAAGGCCCGATTTCAGTTGTTTCATCCTATAAGTGTATGAATTGGCGGCAAGCGGCATCAAGTCGACGATGTTTTCTGGTGCGACTATTTCTATGTTTTTGTGTTTCAAGTTGCTGTAAACGGTGTATAGAGTGTGTCGGGGCAATGCGTAGTAGCCCATAAAGCAGACCTTGTGCGTATTGCCATTGTCTTTGTCTTTTTCTTCTATATATTTTTCCATAACAGCCTTGTAAACCGCCAGTTGCAACGCATCGTTTTGTTCGAGTTTCTTTTTGTAAGTTGTACTCTCGTTCCATTTGAAATCGATAATCACATAATCGCCGTTGCTGTCGGTAAGCACAAAGTCGATACGAGCGTTCATTTTTCCTATCGTAGGCACTTTGGCTTCGTAATATTGTTCCGCCCCTACAATGGTCAGATTGTTTTGGTCTATTATTTCGAGCAAGACGCCGACACTGTTTTTCAAAAGATTTTTGAAACGCATGAATTCCAGCTCGTTCTCTTCCAAAAGCAGTATTGCACCTTGTGTTTCGGCCAGGAGGTTTATTTGTTTCTCAAAATCAGTGCCGTGCAGCTTTTTCATAGTCGCAATCACACTGTTTCCGTCTTTCGTCAGTTTTTCCACATAAGCGTGGGCCACGTTGCCTTTCACGGTGTCCATGTCGGCCATAGCCGCCGTGCCATATTGGTGTAAGTCAAGAATATAATCCATCACATAGTCGAAAGGCCTTTGGATAAGTTCGTCGAGACTGCTGTAGCTTTCCATCTCCCGTTTGAGGCCACCTTTTGTTTCTTCTTTGTCGAGCAGCTTAAATACCTTATCACCCACTTCGTACTCCCCTTGCTTGGTGGAATCGGCCGTCACCTTGTTTTTCGTCCAGCCTTTCTGGTCGGGCTCTCGGGGTTGTGTGTCAAGTCCTCCTGTGAGTCGCAACTCTGTGGCAACGGGGTCTTCAACAGGCACATTGCCTCCGATGATGTCGCATTCGAGCAGAAGAATTTGTTTCTTCACTTTCGACAAAACGCCTAACATAACCTCGCGCCGGGCTTTCAGCACCGTTTCCCGGCAGGGCACCTCAATGCCGTTCTGTTCGAGGATGGATATCTCGTTAGGACTAAGAAATTCGAGGTCGTACCTGAAGTTGTACTCCGGAGTGGTGCATGCCCAATACAGGGTGTCGGGGGCGGTTTGGATGTCGGCCACGGAGTTTGTAACGTTGATGCATCCTATCCGCGCAGGCAGGGCAAACAACGTTACGGGACGTGTTATCTGCGAAGTCCACAGCGCAAGGTCGGCGGTGTCGATAACATCCGGTTCGTCCTCCAAAATCATTTTCATGATATCGCAGTTGTCGGCCACCGCGTTGAACTGTAGGGCTTTGCTGTCGTCGAAGAGATTCGTTTTGGCCCATTTTTTCATAGTGTCGAGAAATTCCAAAACGGTTTCCTTCTCCACGGTGTACTTGTCTGCACTTTCTTTGACGTGTGTCCATTGGTTGATGAACAACAAAGCAGTGGTTCTTTGGGACGATTTGGACATGTCCTTCCCATCGTGGTCGAACACCGCTCCGTCGATAAGTTCGTTCCATTTATCGCCTATGCCGTTGTCTTCCAGCAATTGGTTAAAAAGAGCACGGCGCAGCGACGGGTAATATTTTGTGCCATCCTTCTTTTCGTCTTCCACGAATATCGAGGTGAGAGGCGTTGCCGGCAGTTGCAGGTAGGCCAACAACGTGTTGAGGTTGAGGGGCTTGTTGAACAGTTGGAGTCCCAACGTAAAAATCTGCATCACGGCGCCAATGGCATTGCTTTCGTCGCCGAACTGAGGCTGTCCCTCCAGAGAGAGGTTGATGTTCAGAATAGAGGCGTCATCGCAAACCACCACATCGTTGTCGCCCAGCTTCTGCTGCACCAGCCATTCGGCCATCTCGAGGTCGTTTTTGAACGATAAAAGTTGGGCTTTTTGTTGCAGATTGACAGCAGTGTCCATCGGAGCGTAGCTTACCGTGCAGCCGTTTTTTTCCATATTGTCGAACAGTTGCCTGTAAAGCGGTTCCAAATGCTCTTTCTTGCACTCCACCTCGATGCGGTCGGTTGCATCAAGCAGAGGAGTGGTTTTGGAGAGTTCCAGAATGGCGCGCCAGCGGTCGGCTTCGCCTTTTTCGGTGAAGAACGCTTCCACGGCAGCCAGTCCGTTGAGACGGCTACTGCCAGTGATTGTCTTGTTCCAACCGGCTTTTACAAGGGCGTCGCGCCAGCCTAGCACCACGTTGGCCGTCCTGATTTTGTCTTTTTCGAACGACTTGGCGAAAAACAGATTTTTGTTGCCTTCTATGGCTTTTTTTATGGCTCGTGCATAGAGGATGGTGCGTTGGAAATTGTCGGAATACCTTCCGGTGAGGCCCGCCCGCAGCTCCAGCTCGTCGAGCAGTCCGAGCGGCCCCACATACTTGGTGCCGAGTTCGCATTTTCCGTTGTCGGGATTCCCCGCATAGCAGTTCCCGTCGTAATAAGGGCTGAAAATAAGGGTAAGCATATTTTATTAATTTATTATCCAATTATTTATGTGTTCCACTATTTGATCTTGCCACGATATATATTCTATAATTAATCTTGCTACTTGATTGAAACCCAGATTCTTTCTATGAAAATTCCTGCTTTATGACATATACCAACAAAAGTATCCCAATCAGTGGAGTGTTGCCCATGTTCTCGAAATTGCGTATAAGAATATAAATCTATACCGTCTTTAGACTTTTTGTTAAGTCGTTTATATCGACTAGGACCACTTTTATCATCGACATATTTGTCAAATACTTTTTTCAATTGATTATATGTTTTGCTTTTATTATTGTTGACATAGAGATTGATGGCTGCCGAAGCACAGTCAACCATTGAGTCGTAATCGTTATTGTTAATTCTGAACTTTCTTTTGTATGGAGTATTTTTATTAAAATCCCAAATTTCAGCATTATCGTTTGATGTGCCATTAACATTAACATAAATACCTATGGCAGCGGAATTTTTGTTAATTAGTTTAATAATACTATTGGCATAACGCACGTATTTTTCAACTGGTTTTTTGGAATATTTTTTATACAGCAATGCGACATATAGTATCGGCTCTTTTGTTCCCCATAAAGATAAGCGAGAAAGAAATTTTGAAGCGACCTGGTCTTGTCGACATGCATCTATCTCAATAATACAATTTATATCGCTCTTGTTGATAGAATTTCCTTTAATATCTATTGAATCTTTTTCATTACGTCCTTTGGGCTTAACTTCGGTTTCCCATTTGTATTTAGGAGTTAAACATGAAAATGTTTGGTTTAAATAATCACGAATTCCTTTTTGAAATGATTCAATATTACTATGATCATTAATATTTGTACGATTATAATGATTTAATAAATGTTGTTTTTTGTCTAATGCTGCGAGACAGATTTTTTCTATAATAGTTTTGTATGGCATAATAAAAAAAATATCTTCGGACCCCTAATTAACTATTATTCTTCCATCCCCCCCCCTCCGTTGCCGAGTCTATTAAACAATGTGGAGCGGAAAGATTTTGCAAATTTACGAAAAAAATCTGATATTGTCAAGCACAAAAGCGCCCGACAATATCAAATCAGGACAAAATGCCGCACAAGCTGTTGGCCAACAGAGCCTCAACGGACATTATCAGAGAGAAAGGTGGTTCATTATATATCTTGCAAATACAGACTTTCCCCCTGCCGTCTCAACCATAAATTTGGACTTAATCAAACTCTCCACCTGCGGAGTAAATACACAAGTGGCAAGTTGTTCCAAAGATATACTGTCCAAAGTGAAGGTGCTGTCGCTGATATCAACGCCACTGAAGTCGGCAAATTCGCAATTGCAGTTTATAAATGAATTGTTTTTATTGTTTCTAAAGTTAGCCCCCTTGAAACTGCTCTCTCTTAAATCGGAATTGACAAAGTCGACGATATCTATGGTTGCCCCGATAAAAGAAGCTTTCACCCTGTCGCAAGATTTATCAGATTCTGCAATTTTTGTTTCTTGACAATTTGTAAAAACGACGCCCCCTAGATACGAGTGAGAAAAATCGGAGTCTTCCAAATCGGAATTTACAAATCTAACATCTTGCAAATCAGCTCTTTCAAAAGACGAGCCTTTCAATCCTGAATCCACCATCACAGACACTTCTCTCGTTTCCTCGTTTTCGCCGTTCTCGTCACATTCCACAACTTCGGCAGTAGTAACTTTCCGCTGATGGCAATCTATAAAACTGACATCTCTCAATTTGGCGTTTTTGAAAGAGACCTCTCTCAGGTCGCAGTCTGAGAAAACTACTTTTTTAAGCTCTGTTTTTGCGAACGAACCGATTCTTTTTCTCCAACCATCGAATTTGGAGATTTCTCTGCCAAAAATTTGGTAGTCGATTGTCAGCCGACAGTTTTTAAATTTTACCTTTTCGAAGGTCATTCCTGAAAAGTCGGCGTATTCGAAATCCACGCCTTCAAATACGAAATCCGATACCGTGTCGGTGATTTCCCGGCCCATAATTTCGCCTAATCTTCTTTTTGTTTCTGATTTAGGATCAATCGGTGAAGTTTTTCCCCATGTCATAATATTTGTATTTTTAATGAAAGGACTCCTAATTGTCTTTTTTACTCCATCTCCCACCCACCATTGCCGGAGTCCCGATAAACAATGCAGGTCGGAAAGATTTTTGCAAATTTACGAAAAAAATCCCATCCCGCCAAGAAAAACCTGGGTCCTTTTTTGGTTCTTTTTTGGGAGTGAGCTGTGGCTTAATGAGTTGTGAAGATGTGAAGGCGTTAAGACGTGAAGGTGTGCCTTCGACACTTCGACAAGCTCAGTGACCTCAGGCACCGAGCGGTGGGTGAGCCTGTCGAAATGCGGTGGGTGAGCCTGTCGAACCCCCGCATCGTATAACTCCAAACTCAAAACTACAAACTGCAAACTCAATTAATTGTTCATTACCAATCACTAATTGCTCATCACAAATTAAACAAAAGTGTAGGGTTGTTCCCGTTCTTGGTGTAAATGCCACAACGGCCGTCTTGCCAACTGCAGTATATTTTGTTCCACTGGCACGACTCAATGGTGTTGCCGTCGTAATCCACGATGCCCCACAATCCGTCGTCGTTCTTCACTTGGAACAAAACGGGAGTTTTTTCGTCGTATCTTTTTAAGTCAAGAAGCTGCAAATCTCTCCAAGCGCAGGACAACACGGTTTTTCCGTCGGCGTCGAGCAATCCCCATCGCCCTTGGTAGCAGACAATTATGCGTTCCTCCTGACAACTGGTGTAAGCGTCGGCCCACAAAAAGTTGGGGTCGTCCAACAGGTCTATTGAAACGCCTTGGATTTTGTCGTACCAACAATCCGTCAGCTGTGTGCCATCCTCGTCGAGCAGACACCACTGCTCTCCGTCGTCGGATACGGCAAACAGCACGATGTCGTCGTGCCAGCCCTCTTCCCAAACGTCGGCAAGATGTTTCCACTGGCAAGGTATTGTCATTTTGCCTCTTTCAAAGTTGTAAACGCCCCATTTGCAGTTTTTGTCTTTCACCGAGAGGCATCTGCGTAAACGGTTTTTAGTCGAAATCTCTGTCCATCGGCAAGACACAGCCGTGTTGCCTTTGTTATCGACAATTCCCCATAACTCATTGTTATCCTTAACTATCACATTACCGGTGTGATGCATCTCCGCCATAATGATGGATGTAGGCAGTGCTATGCGCAGGTCGTTGTTGTCGATATCGGTATTGATAATGCCTTTCTCCACCTCCTGTGCATTGCTGTAGCGTTTGTTGGGATTGGCTTGTGTGCAACGGCGTGCCACGCGGCGGTAACGTTTTGGGAAAATCTCGGGCAGCAGCACCCCGAAAGCGTAGATGTCGGTGCGACAGTCCACCGGCTCGCCGGCCAGCTGCTCGGGGGCGGCATAGCCTTCGGTGTAGGCCGGACCTTTGGCGGTGGCGTGGTAGTCGGTGTCGGCACAGCCGAAATCGATGAGTTTCACATCGTCACCGTTGCGGGTTATCAGTATGTTTTCGGGTTTCAGGTCGCGGTGCACCACCTGCAGGGCGTGGTAGTAGCGCATGGCCGAAAGCAGCTGCTCCACCACTTTACGTCGTTTCTCCGTCGAGGGGTTTTCTTTCAGAAACTCCGCCAGAGTACGGCCTTCCACGTAGTCCATCACAATGCAGGGACCCACGTCGGGGTTGTTCTCGCAGCCTCGCACACGCACAATGTTGGGATGGTCCAAGTCCTTGGCAATGTCGTACTCCTTCTCCAGAACGCCCATCCAGAAAGCGTCGGCGGCAAAGTCGGTCTGCAGGCCCTTCAGCACCTGCCAGCGGCCGTTGCGACACACCTTGAAAATGCGGAAATGCCTGCCCGAAGCGATTTCCGTAAGGCCGATGCTCACTTCGCTGTCGCTAAACTTCAGTGGTTCAGCATATTTCGACGAAACTTGTGACTCGTTTTCCATATTGCAAAGTTACACAAAAAAACTGACTTTCATTTACCGAAAAAACTTCCGAACTCCTGAATCCTGAATACTAAATCCGAAATAAAATCGTATTTTTGCAAAAACAAATATCGTACACAATGAAAATAAATTCCGCTCATTTAGAGATACTTAGACACGATGTCATAGATTCGTTCGGTATGGAATTGGATACTCCCAAGAAATTCGAAATACTTTCCGAAGAAATAAGTGATAGAACGAAGAGACTCCTTAGTGTCAGCACATTGAAAAGGATTTTCGGTTACATCGAAGGTTATGAAGGAATCCGTGGGGACAGTCTCAACATACTCTCGCAATTCTTGGGTTATCCCGACTGGCGCACTTTCGAAGCCGACCGCTGTGGTGACAAGAAAGAACGTAGTTCGCATTTCATTATCACCGACGCCCTGCTGGCCGAAAATATCGTTTCCGGCGACACCATTGAAATACGATGGAATCCCAAGCGCCGTCTGCTTCTGAAATGTGTTGGCGACGGTGAGTTCGATGTCATCGAGGCGGAAAATTCAAAAATTACCGTAGGCGATACCTTCCGCTGCGAGCGTTTTATAATTGGTGAACCGTTGTATATCAATAATTTAATTCATCAAGGCGGAGTCCCGGCACTTTTTGTCGCCGGCAAGAAAGGCGGACTAACACAGGTGGAGTTAAATAGCGGTCAGTAGGCAGGGGACAGTTGAAAATGAACAATGAACAATTGACAATGAACAATTAGTTGATAGTTTATAGTTTACAATTTATAGTTGCTACGCAATTATTTCGCCGTAGGCGAGAGTAATTTACAAGATTTACAAGATCTCGTGAGCCGAAGGCGAACAGGAGTAAATAAAAAAGATTTACCGAAACATGCGAAACGAAGCTGAGCAGGAGACAACAAAAAACAGATTTACCGACACAAACAGACATATATGACCCCCGATTTCTTCAACACCACACCCGAACTCGTCGTCACCGCCGACGGCTCGCACTCGCTGCGGTTCCCCGCTGTGGGCGAGGGCTACCACTCGGTGCATGGCGCTATGAGCGAAGCTGTGCATGTGTATATCGCCCCCTGTTTCGAGCCTCAGGCCAAGGCCAATCCGTCGGTAGAAGTGCTGGAGGTGGGCTTCGGCACGGGACTCAACGCCTTTCTTACCCTTTGTAAGTCAATGGAATACGGCGTTGCCGTAAATTACACCTCGGTCGAGGCATACCCGCTGGAAGAAAACATCTGGAGCCGCCTGAACTATCCCGAAATTTATAAAAAGCTGTATGGCAATGACTTGGGTCTTGACTTGGAGGCCCTTTTCCACAGTCTGCACACTGCCGAGTGGGGCAGGGAGGTGGAGATAACGCAAGGCTTCCGTATCACCAAAATCCGTGGCATGGTGCAGGAGGTTACTTTGCCTACCAACGCTTTTCACTGTGTGTATTACGACGCTTTTGCCCCTCAGTACCAGCCGGAGCTGTGGACTGCCGAAGTCTTTGCCCGTATCGCCGCAGCCATGCGCAAGGGTGCCATCCTCACCACCTACTGCTGCAAAGGCGATGTAAAACGTGCTGTGAAAGCCAACGGTCTGGAAATAACCAAATTACAAGGCTTCGCCAACAAGCGCGAGATGCTGAAGGCAGTTAAAAGTTGAAAATTGAAAGTTGAAAGTTGAAATTATCCTTGCCCTTCGGGCATTTGGAATTTTCCTTGCCACACGAATGTGGCAGAAATCTTGTAAATCTCAATAATTTTTTTTCGCCTTTGGCGAAATTAATTTACAAGATTCCCCTAATTTCGCTAGCCGTAGGCTAGCAGGAAAACAATCTACAATATCTACAAGATCTCGCGAGTGAAACGAGCAGGAGAATTCCTAATTCCGAAATCAGAATTATCTCACTATCAGCACACTGCCGTTTTGTTCGCAGCTGCTTTCGGGTAGCGATTTGGTCGTGTAGTTGATATGATAGACGTATGCCTCTGCGGGACACGGGTGTCCGTTGTAAGTGCCGTCCCAACATTCATCGGGGTCGGAGGAGTGGAAAACTCGCTGTCCGACTCTGTTGTAAATGTTTATGTCGTAGGTGTTTATGTTGTGATGCCCCACTTTCAGGACTTTGTTCTCGTTGGCGTCGGGGGTGAACACGCTGGGTACCCACACTTCGCCTTTTAGTATGGGGTAGGTGTTTTGCAAAGTGTCGGCGCAGTTGCTTTCGTTGCGCACAATCAGCCTTACGTGCAGCGAGTCGCTCTCGTAGTGCGGTGTGTAGTACACAAAACGACTGTGCAGTATCTCTTTGTCGTCGTATCTGTCGGGGATTTCGTGGAAAGTCCATTGGCGGTCGAAGACGGATCCCAACGAGTAGTCGGAGTATTTTATCTGCATATTTTTTGCCGAAATTACCTTGGGCGACATCCTGTACGATGCCTGTATATACGCCGGGGTGTCCACCATAATGGTGGCTATGGCTTTGCAGGAGAACGACCGCGGGAAGGTGTCCACCACAACGGTGTATATTGTAGGCACTTTGCGCGGCACCACAAAAGATGTGTCGTGTTGGTGGCTGGCAAGGGTGCTGTCGTAGGGATTCGATGTCCAGTTGATGTCGTTGCCGTTGGTTATAAGTGTCAGTGTTCCTATTCCCACTTTGCATTTGATGTTTTGGCCGATAATTTGTATTTCCGGTGGGTTTCGCACTTTCAGGCGCAATTCCACCGTGGTGTCGCAGGCTGTGTCGCTGGGGAATATCCTCCTGTATGTACCTCCGACGTTAAGTCTTTCGTTGCCAAACATATAGCCACTGTCTTTGCATACACTTGCGTTGATTGTGTGCAGCACTCCCGGGAAAAACGATATTGTATCTACGATGGTGTCGTAACATCCGATGTCTGTTCTTCCGGCGATAAGCGACACCACATACGGCCCGAAGCCTGGGTAGTAGTGGGTTAGGGGGTTCTCGTCGGAGGAATAGGTGCTGTCGCCGAAATCCCACTCGAAGAAATCGCAGTCGTGGGCTGTGATGGTCTGGTCGTAGTTAGACGAGAAGCTGGTGTTTATCACGGAGAAACGTGGGTTGCAGCTCAGCGAGTCGGTGGTGTAGAGGAATCCCGCGTGGATGTATTTGCGTTCCACAAGGTCGGGCGAGGCCTTCACCGCTTTGGTGAATCTGCATAGCGAGTCGCCCAGAAATATGTCGCAGTAGTAAAGCTTTCTGTCGAGTGGCACCATAATGGCTTGGTCGGTTGACGAGAACGAGGTGTCGGCTGGGGTGTGCCAGTGGTAGCGGAACCCCGGCGGAGCGGTGAACAGTGCCATGTCGGTGGCTATGTCGGGTCCGCACACCTCTACTTTTATGTCCGACTTGTAGCATCGGAGGTTGAAATATCCGTATCCGAAGTGGTCGTCGGCACCTTGTCCGCAGGCGAAGGTGGTGAGCCGCACGGTCAGCGTCTGTCCGTTGTAACGTGCCAGATTTACGCCGGCTCTCGTCCAGTCGCGCCAATAGGTGCTGCTGTCGATGCCGTAAAGCCATGCAGTGTCGGCCAGCAGGTCGTTGCCCGAAAAGTCGTAGTTCAGGCAGATGGAGTCGGTAACAATCCCATAGCGGTCCAAAATCTCCAATATGAAACGTGGTTTGCGTTCGGCGCTGTGGCCGTTGGGGTTTTGCAGCACACAGGCGTACTGTGCTATCAGCAGGTCGGCAACGCTGGTATCTACATGTATTTTGTACGATATGCTCTGGCAGATGCGTTTTCCGTACACGCATCCCAGCCTCACCGATGAGCATTCGTTCGGCGGCACCGTGCGCAGCTGGTTCCCCGTACGGTAGTCTGTCTCGTTAGGGTCGGTATGTACTGTGTGCCGACTGCCGTGCATGCCGGTCAGCGAGTCGCCGTGATGGCTCGGTCCGTAGTTTATCACGCCTGTGTCGGCGTACGGCCCCTCGTAGTAGTCTCCGTACGACATAAAAAACTCATACTGGCCGTAGGTGCAGATGACATTGGGATTTTTGATGTCGTCGAATTCGAGGCACAGGTTTTGCTCGTCGCGGTAACGCATCCTCAGCACCTCGCTGTAGAGTGTGGTGTCGTAGCTGCCACAGATGCCCCGCACATAGAAATCGTAGATGTTGTCGTCCAGAAGTCCGCAAACCGTTACTGTGTCGGTGTTGCAGAATATAGTGTTGCCGTGTCCGTGCGGAAACCCGGTCGGACCGTATTCCACCTCCCATTGTGTGCAGCGGGGCAGGTTGTAGTCGTTCCACGACAATTTTGCGCAGCCGTTAGGTAAAGTCCTCCGCGACAAAGCCTGTGGCGGGTAGCAGGTAACGGGTGTGATACAGATATTGTCGACGGCTGGCGGGTATTCCCTGATGTTGGTTAATTGCGGCCGGACGTAACAAAATACAAGGTAGTAGTTGCCAGTCCTCGGCACTTGTAAGTGAGCGTTGACAAAACGTTTCCATGTGGTGCTGCTGCCGAATTCGCTGTTCTCGTCGATGGATATGGCGCCTCTGGGCAGAGTGCGGTTCGAAAGGCCTCTCAAGAGTGTGTCGGCAGCGAATGTGGTGCCGTCGGGGATAAGAAAAACCCGAAAATAGCAAGTGGTGGCTGGAATGTTCAAATTGTCGGGCAGGTAACGCCAGTCGAAACTTATGTCGTAAAGTCCTGCGGGGATGTGTATGC
This sequence comes from Bacteroidales bacterium, assembly GCA_017443265.1. Taxonomy (GTDB): domain Bacteria; phylum Bacteroidota; class Bacteroidia; order Bacteroidales; family P3; genus UBA1219. The sequence goes on from JAFSOU010000041.1 coordinate 59,876, forward strand.
GGCGGTAGGCGTACGACACGCAGGGATACCAGTGGGCGTAGTTGTTAATGCCGTAGTTTGTCGAGATGTACATGGAGTATTGTCCTCCGCTACTTATGGCGGTGTCGATATACCAAGCGTTAAGCCTAACGTTGGCGAACTGCCACTGCGCGCGTTCCGTGGAGTCCTCAAAATCACAGCAGTAGGGGAGGGTGTCCACTATAGTCTGGGAGCGTGTCAACAAAGGCATTGCAAACAACAACACCAGTGCTGTCGCCAACACCCGGTGCCTTGCCTTCTCCTTTGTCGATATGTGTTTTATCATAACTCCCTTGTTGTAATTTCGAGTAAATACGTTCGTAGGTTTTGCGTCTGCAAAGTTACGATTTTTTTTTTAAATTTTTGTAAACCGTGTTGAGATTGTTGAACTGTTGGTTTGTAATTTGGTGTTTAATGGGTAAAATTCCAATCCCCAGCCCCTGACTTTTTGTCATCGTCCGCTTTTGTTATGCTGTCAAATTGTCCTAATGGTGGTGTTGGCTCGCTTTTTGCTTCCTATTTTGTTGAAAAAACAATAAAAATAAGTACGAACCAAATAAAATGATATAACCTTATGAATCTTAACAATTTTACAATCAAAGCACAAGAAGCTGTGCAGAAAGCACAGGAGATAGCCGTTTCGCGTCAGCATCAGGCTATCGAGACTGCGCACCTGCTCAAGGGCATACTTACCGTGGATGAGAACGTTACGCCTTTTCTGCTGAAGAAAATGGAGGTTAACGTGGTCAACCTCGGCAGGGCTGTGGACAGTGTTCTCGACTCGTTGCCCAAGGTGGCCGGCGGCTCCATGTACCTCTCCTCGGCGGCCAACACCGCCCTTGTGAAGGCCAACCAAAAGGCCACCGACATGAAAGACGAGTTTGTGTCGCTCGAGCACCTGCTTGTGGGTCTGCTCCAAGCAGGCGACAACGTTTCGCAGATGCTCAAGGACGCCGGCGTTGCCGAAAAGGACCTGATGAAAGCCATCGCCGACCTGCGGCAGGGCTCCAAAGTTACGTCGCAGAGCGCCGAGAATACCTTCAACGCCCTCAACAAATACGCCAAAAACCTCAACCAGCTGGCTCAGGCCGGCAAGCTCGACCCTGTTATCGGCCGCGACGACGAGATACGCCGTGTGCTTCAGATACTCAGCCGACGTACCAAAAACAACCCCATACTCATAGGCGAGCCTGGCGTTGGTAAGACGGCCATAGCCGAAGGCCTTGCACACCGTATCGTTAGCGGCGACGTGCCTGAAAATCTGAAAAACAAAACCCTCTACTCCCTCGACATGGGCGCACTTATCGCCGGTGCCAAGTACAAAGGCGAGTTCGAGGAGCGTCTGAAAAGCGTTATCCGCGAGATAAACGAAGCCGACGGCGACATCATTCTCTTCATCGACGAGATACACACCCTTGTGGGTGCCGGCGGCGGCGAAGGGGCCATGGACGCGGCCAACATACTGAAACCCGCCCTTGCACGTGGCGAGCTCCGTGCCATCGGCGCCACCACCTTGGCGGAATACCAGAAGTATTTTGAAAAGGACAAAGCTTTGGAACGCCGTTTCCAGAGCGTGCTCATCGACGAGCCCAACGTGGCCGACACCATCTCCATCCTGCGTGGACTGAAGGAACGCTACGAGGTGCACCACAAAGTGCGTATCAAGGACGAGGCCATTATAGCCGCCGCCGAGCTGTCGCACCGCTACATCAGCGACCGTTTCCTTCCCGACAAGGCCATCGACCTTATCGACGAAGCCGCCGCACGTCTGCGTCTGCAGATAGACTCCGTGCCCGAGGAACTCGACGAAATTGAGCGTAAAATACGCCAGCTGGAGATAGAACGCGAGGCCATACGCCGCGAAAACGACGAGGAAAAACTGCACAACCTCTCGATGGAGATTTCCAACCTCTCGGAAGAACGCAACCGCCTGAAATCCAAATGGCAGTCGGAGAAAACTGTGGTGGAGAACATCCAAACGGAAGTGAAAAACATCGAGTCGTACAAGTTCGAAGCCGAACAGGCCGAACGCTCCGGCGACTACGGCAAGGTGGCCGAACTGCGCTACGGCAAGATAAAGAACGCCGAACGCCACGTGGACGAACTGAAACAGCAACTCAAGGAGCTGCAGGTGGACTCCGCCATGATAAACGAGGAGGTGGACAGCGAGCAGATTGCCGAAATAGTGTCCAAATGGACTGGCATTCCCGTAACCCGTATGCTGCAGAGCGAGCGCGAGCGTCTGCTCAACCTCGAAGCCGAGCTGCACAAACGTGTGGTGGGGCAGGACGAAGCCATCGAGGTGATTTCCAACGCTATACGTCGTAACCGTACCGGACTTAGCGACAGCAAACGGCCTATCGGCTCCTTCATCTTCCTCGGCACCACCGGCGTGGGAAAGACGGAGCTTGCCAAATCGTTGGCCGAAGTGCTTTTCGACGATGAAAATATGATGGTGCGTATCGACATGAGCGAATACCAGGAACGTCACTCGGTGTCGCGACTCATAGGGGCGCCTCCGGGATATGTGGGCTACGACGAAAGCGGCCAGCTTACCGAGGCCGTGCGCCGCAAACCCTACTCCATAGTGCTTTTCGACGAGATTGAGAAAGCCCATCCCGACGTGTTCAACATACTGCTGCAGGTGCTCGAGGACGGCCGACTGACCGACAACAAAGGACGTGTTGCCGATTTCAAGAACACCATCATCATCATGACTTCCAACATGGGCTCCAACGTTATTCAGGAAAAACTTGCCAACATCGACGAGATAAACTCCGAATACATCATCGAAGAGACTAAGAACGAGGTGCTTGGACTGTTGCGGAAAAACCTCCGTCCCGAATTCCTCAACCGTATCGACGAAATAATAATGTTCCGTCCGCTTACGCAGAAACAGATAAAGGACGTGGTGCGGATTCAGATGAACAACGTTGCCAAAACTCTGGAAGCCAACGATATACTAATCTCCACTACCGAGGAGGCCATCAGCGAGCTGGCACGTATCGGCTACGACCCCACAATGGGCGCCCGACCGGTGAAACGTGTAATACAGAAAGAGATACTCAACGAGCTTTCGCGCGAGATACTGGAGGAAAAAATCAACCGCTCCGACAATATCGTCATCGACGTTTTCGACGGCAAGTTTGTCTTCTACAACGCAAAATAGGAGAAAAAGCCCCGACGGGGCGACAGACTACAGGCAGGGGCGTAAGCCCCTGTTTTATGTAAACACGAATACATTTTGGCCCCGACGGGGCGACAGAAAAACAATTATTTTATTCACAGCCGATTCCGACATGGGATTGGCTGTGTTTTATATTTTCGACACCCAATTGTTCCGCAACAACTAATAATATTTTTGTTCAATAATTATTTTTATTTCACTGCGTTTTTTCGATTATTTTTTGTAAATTTGCACCACCGAAAAAAATAAGTTTATAAACATAAACAAAAAGTAAAATAATGATTACCAATAATTTCACACCTCGTCACAACGGCGTTTCCAAGTCGGCTGACGAGCAGAAAATACTCCAGACCATCGGCGTTAAGTCCATGGACGAGCTTATCGACAAAACCGTTCCCGCAGCCATACGCCTGCCCAAACCGCTCAACTTGCCCGACGGCATCAACGAGTACGAGTTTCTGAACCACGTAAAGGCTCTGGCAGCCAAAAACAAGATTTACAAGACTTACATCGGCATGGGTTACTACAACACCATTACCCCTGCCGTGATACTTCGCAATGTTTTCGAAAATCCGGGCTGGTACACCGCCTACACCCCTTATCAGACAGAGATTTCGCAAGGCCGTTTGGAAGCTCTTATGACTTTCCAGACCATGGTGGCCGACATGACCAAAATGCCGTTGGCCAACGCATCGCTGCTCGACGAAGCCACTGCCGGCGGCGAGTGTATGCTGATGTTCTACAACTCGCGTTCGCGTCAGGCCGTTAAGGACAACGTATGCAAAATTTTCGTTGCCGACGACGTGTTCCCCCAGACTATCGACGTTATCCGCACCAACGCCGCTCCCCGCGGTATAGAAGTTGTTGTTGGAAAAGTCTCCGAAATACAGCTCGACGCCACTTTCTTCGGCGCCATACTGCAATATCCCAACCAGTGGGGCGAAATCACCGACTACACCCAGTTTATCGCCGACGCCAAGGCTAAAGGCATTTTCGTGGGTATGTCCGCCGACCTTATGGCCCTGGCTCTGCTCAAGGCTCCCGGCGAACTCGGCGCCGACTGCGTTTTCGGCACCACACAGCGTTTTGGTATCCCCATGGGCTTCGGCGGTCCTTCCGCAGCTTATTTCGCCTGCACCGAGGCCTTCAAACGCGCCTTCCCCGGACGTATCATCGGCTGGACCATCGACGCCAAGGGCAACAAAGCCCTGCGTATGGCCTTGGGTATGCGCGAACAGCACATCAAACGCGAAAAAGCCACTTCCAACATCTGCACCTCGCAGGCACTGGTGGCTATCATGGCCGGTTTCTACGCCGCTTGGCACGGCAAAGAGGGTATCCTCGCCATTGCCAACAACATCCACAAAATGGCCAAGAAACTGGCTTCGGAACTGGAGAAATACGGCTACAAACAGCACAACCGCTATTTCTTCGACACCTTGGCAGTGCAATGCCCCGTCAAAACCGACGTGGTGCGCAAAATAGCCCTCGAACACAAGATTAACTTCCGCTATATCTGCGAAGAGTGCATAGGCATAAGCCTCGACGAGACCACCTCCAAGGCCGACATACAGGCCATCGTTGACGTGCTGGCCGAAGCCGCCGGCAAAAAAGCCGAGACTATCGTTTGCGGCGGAGCCAACTGCGGCTGCAACGACGACAAAATCCCCGCTTCGCTGAAACGTACCTCGTCATTCCTCGACCATCCCGTTTTCAACACCTACCACAGCGAAACGGAGATGATGCGCTATATGAAAAAACTCGAGGTTAAAGACCTCTCGCTCAACCGCGCCATGATTCCGCTGGGCTCCTGCACCATGAAACTCAACGCCGCAGCCGAGATGCTGCCGCTGAGCTGGCCCGAATTCACCCAGATTCACCCCTTCGTTCCCGCCGAACAGGCCGAGGGTTACCTCGAAATGATCGAAGACATGAACAAGGCTCTGTGCGAGATTACAGGCTTTGCAGGAATTTCGTTCCAGCCCAACTCGGGCGCTGCCGGCGAATATTCCGGTCTCACCGTGATACGCAACTACCACATCGCCAACGGTCAGGGCAACCGCAACGTGTGTCTGATACCCGCTTCGGCACACGGCACCAACCCCGCCTCGTCGGCAAAAGCCGGTTTCAACGTGGTTGTGGTTAAATCCACCGAAGATGGCGAAATCGACGTTGCCGACCTCAAGGCCAAAGCCGAAGAGAACCGCGACAACCTCGCCTGCCTGATGGTTACCTATCCCTCCACCCACGGCGTTTTCGAAGAGGCCATCCTCGACATTATAAAGATAGTTCACGACAACGGCGGTCTGGTTTATATGGACGGCGCCAACATGAACGCACAGGTGGGACTCACCTCGCCGGGCTTTATGGGTGCCGACGTTTGCCACCTGAACCTGCACAAGACCTTTGCCATGCCTCACGGCGGTGGCGGTCCCGGAGTTGGTCCTATCGGAGTTTCGGCAAAACTGCTCGACTTCCTGCCCAAGCACTCGCAAGTGAAAGTGGGCGGCGAAAAAGGCAACGCCATGTCGGCTTCGCCCTACGGCAGCGCTATGCTCCTGCCCATCACCTACGGCTACCTTAAGATGCTTGGCGGCAACGGCCTCACCGAAGCCACCAAACACGCCATCCTCAACGCCAACTACATCAAAGCACGTCTGGCCAAGTACTACAAGATACTGTACACCGGCAAGCAGGGCATGTGCGCCCACGAGATGATAGTTGATTTCAACGAGTTCAGCCTTAAAGTCTCCGTTGGCGACGTGGCCAAACGTCTGATGGACTACGGTTTCCACGCTCCCACAGTGGCTTTCCCCGTACACAACACCCTTATGGTGGAACCCACCGAGAGCGAGCCGCTTAGCGAACTCGACCGTCTGTGCGACGCTTTCATCGCCATCCGTGAGGAGATACGCGACATTATGGACGGAAAGGTTGACGAAAAGAACAACCCCATCTACAACGCACCGCACACCATGCAGGTGGTATGTGCCAGCGAGTGGGACCTGCCCTATAGCCGCGAAAAAGCCGCTTTCCCGCAGCCGCACGACGACAAATACTGGCCGACCATCAGCAAGATCGACGACGCCTACGGCGACCGCAACCTGCAGCCAGTATGGCCGATGGAATAATACGGTTTCATAATGAACAATTTTTGACAGCCGGCGCTTTCAGCGCCGGCTTTTTTATGCAGAGAGGTCTGTACGTGAGAGGAGAAAGTGTTTTTTTACAATGGTGTCAGATAAGATATATTACTATTGTTTATTTCTATATTCCACTTTTGTCTTGATATGAAGAAACATTCTGTGAATGTTTCGATAGCGAAGCGGAGAACAAATAAACATTCTGTGAATGTTTCGATAGCGAAGCGGAGAACAAATAAACATTCTGTGAATGTTTCGATAGCGAAGCGGAGAA
>JAFSOU010000042.1 GCA_017443265.1 Bacteroidales bacterium
TTGAAATAGAGACTACAGAAACTATAGAAAGCAAGCTGTTCGACGAATCTCCTCTTGACGAAAAAACGTCAGAAACCACGACAAACGCAATACAGATTGGCCGACGTTTCATTGCCTGCGAAGTGCGGACCGGGCTGCTGCTGATAAATCAGCAACGCGCCACAGAACGCATTATATACGACCGCCTTATGGCCAACGATATGAAAAACCACGCATCGCAGACATTGCTTTTCCCCATCAACTGCAACTTTTCGCCCTCCGACAGCGAGATTCTCAACGAAATTGACGACGAAATAAAGCATTTTGGATTTAGAATAGACAAATTAAGCCCGAACAACTTTGTGGTTACCGCAGCACCTGCCGACCTTGGCGACGAAAACGTGCAAGAGACGTTGGAACTGATTATCAGCGACTACAAAAGCAACCTACTGCAACAGTCGTACACCCGTCCGCAGTCTGTTGCTCTGTCGCTGGCTCGGCGCCTGTCAACCAAGGAAGGCACAACCTTGCAGCCACAAGAGATGCAAAACATTGTGAAACAGCTGTTTGAATGTGCCATACCCGACCAGTCGCCTTCGGGCAAAAGAACTATGAACATTATCAATATCAACGAGTTATCCGAAAAACTGAAATAGACCGCAATTTATGGAACAATACTCCCCACAAGGCTTCAGGGTACTCCCCACCGTTGTAAAACATCTGCTGATTATCAACGTGTTGATGTATTTGGCGACATGGGTGCTGAGCAGCCGCGGCATCGACTTGGAATCGATGTTCGCCCTGTACTTCTTCAAAAGCGAGAAATTCCACATCTGGCAATATCTCACATATATGTTTATGCACGCCAACGTGGAACACCTGTTTTTCAACATGTTCGCGTTGTGGATGTTCGGCTACATTTTGGAGAATTACTGGGGCAGCAAGCGGTTTCTGCTGTTCTATATCGTTTGTGGACTGGGAGCAGCCTTTGTACACACCTGTGTTACAGGATTTTCGTACTACGGCACGGCATCGGCCATAAGTGTTTATGCCCAAGACCCCAATCCCGACGCCTTTGTAACCCTGTTCCAAAGCAAGTTTGAAGGACATTACAGAGTCGATGTTTTCAATGCTTTCCTAAGCCAGTGGCGCGCCAACCCGTCCGAAGCAATCTTTGCAATGCAGTCGGTGGACATGGCCAACCAGATGCTACAAGCCTCGGCCAGCATTCCCACGGTGGGTGCGTCGGGAGCAATATACGGCATACTGCTTGCCTTTGGAATGATGTTCCCCAACCAATATATCTACCTTTACTTCCTGCTCCCGATAAAAGCCAAATGGTTCGTGGTAATCTACATCGCCATCGAGCTGCTGTCGGGCGTTTTCGGCACCGCCGACGGAGTGGCGCACTTTGCACACCTTGGCGGAATGCTATTCGGTTACATACTAATCAAATATTGGAAGAAACGGGAATTCCAACAGTGGAGTTAAAGTGAAAGATTAAATAAATTAGAGAAATAGATTAAAAATCAACGATATGATTTCCCAAAATCAAGAAATGAGAATGCGGCAACGGCTGACCAGACAGCAGGTTTTGGTCTCCCGCCTGCTTGGACTTTCGTCGGAAAATCTTGAACAGGAAATCAAAAATGAGGTTGAGGAGAACCCCTTTCTGGAAGAGGTAATCGAGGACACCACCACATCCTCTCAATCCGACAACGACAGCGACCCCGACACCGCCGAACTTATCGACCCCAACAACGAATACTACACCCACAGCAGCTACGACTACGACGACTACCGCTCGGCGCGCAACCGCTCCGACGAGAGCGACGGCACCATTTTCCAGCAAGCCGACGACACATCGTTCCAGACCTCACTGCTCGAGCAGCTACAGCTAAGACCGCTGACAGAGCGTCAGATGACCATCGGCACCGAACTGATAGGAAATATCGACGAATCGGGATATATAGCACGCAGCATCGGAGTTATAGTTGACGACCTTGCCATACGCCGCTACCTCGAAACCACCGAGGATGAGGTGGAAGAAGTTTTGCAGATAATACAGAGCTTCGAACCTGCCGGCGTTGGTGCACGAAACCTTCAGGAATGCCTCTCGATACAGCTTCACCGAAAAGACGACACCGACAGCGACGCAGTCACCCTTGCCAACGCCACTGCCGTGGTGGACAAACATTTCGACGACTTCGCCAACAGACGATTCGAAAAGATATGCCGCCTGCTTGACATAAGCGAAAAGGAACTGCAAAAAGCCGTGGAAATGATACGAGCACTCAACCCACGCCCCTGCGACGGTGGCAACAGTGCTGCACAAACCATCATCCCCGATTTCTACATCACACGCCAAGGCGACCAACTCGCAATGTCTATAAACGAGCGCAACCTGCCTAAACTCCGCAAGGACACCGATTTTATCGAACGTCTGCAAAACGAGGCCTCGCGACAAAACGCCTCGCAACAACGCGAGACACAAAAATTCATCGACAAACACACCGACGACGCCGACGTTTTCATCTCTGCCGTGGAGCAACGATACCACACCCTGCATCTCGTCATGTCTGTCATCATCAAACGGCAACACGACTATTTCATCTCAGGCGACATCGCCGACCTTAAGCCAATGCTCCAGAAGGATATAGCCAAAGATACGGGACTCGACATCTCCACCGTTTCGCGTGTGGTGAACCAAAAATATGCACATACCGAACACGGTGTTATACTGCTTAAAGACCTGTTCTCCACAGCAATGGCATCAGACGACGGCTCCGATGTGACGACGAAGGCCATAAAAGAGGAACTGAAAAGAATAGTCGAAAACGAGGACAAAACAAGACCTTTCTCCGACCAACAATTGCAGGAATTGCTACAGCAGAAAGGCTTCACTATGGCACGACGCACGGTGGCCAAATACCGTGAATTACTCGAAATACCAACAGCACGACTGCGCAAAGAACTCTGAACGACAATGAAAAAAGTGCTCTGTAACATATTAGGATTTATCACTCACCCACTACTGTTGTTGGTATATTTCTCTGTCGCTCTGCTATTTACACGCAATTTTCAATATTTTTCGGCAGCAATCACAGTGCAATTTGTCAAATACCTTTTTCTGTCCGTCATTGTCATACCTATAATCATCTACTTCGTTACCAGACTGTTGCAAAACTCATTGTTCAAAAATTCCGGCAGAATGGCTATGCTTGTCGCTTTTGCCGTTTATTTCGCCATACTTTCGTTTTTTGGCCGCACGCCTTTCGCCGCCATCTCCATAATGCAACAGCTCCCCCTTGTAATACTGCTAGTGGCAATGATACTCGAAAATCGCAAAGTTTTACAAATCAACGCTTTGTGCCTGTCGGGATTGGCAACGACAATCTTTTTTACATCCATTTTTTTGAGAACCAATTATTTAGTACTTCTCATAGCTGTGATACTTGCAACAGGCGGATACAACTTCCTCCAACTCGAATGCGAACAATCATCCGTCAAAACATTATCAATCAACTGCTTGCTTGGAACAGCCGCATCAGTCATTTTTTTCCTACTCATACTCAAATAAAACACCATGAAAAACCTATCCTCCACCCTGCTCGTCGCATCATTACTGATGGCTCTTGCCATCGGCATTGCCGATAATGCATACGCTCAGAAAAAAAACACCAAAAACAAAAAGAAAACAGAGCAGAAGTACAAAGCTAAAACCAACGACAAAACCGACAGCATAGCCACGGCAAAAAAAGACTCCGCCGAAGTGGCTTTCGAAAACGATGTGATAGACAAAGTGGTGCGCGAAGAAACGCCTAAAGGCCCCGTGATGCTTACCGACCCCAAACGCAACCTGCCGTCGAAAATGTGGTACGGCGTACATTTCTCCGATGCTTACGTCAAAAAACTGTCTGTTACCTTGGACTCCATCCCCGACGAGATAAAAATCACCCTTGTGAAAGACTACTCGGAGTTCTGTTTTCCGATGAAAAACGTCATCACCTCGCCCTACGGCTGGCGCGAACGCTGGGACCGCCCGCACCGAGGAGTGGACATAGCCCTCAACACCGGCGACCCTGTGAAATGCGCCTTCAACGGCGTGGTGCGTATTGCCAAATCGTTCGGCGGATACGGCAACCTTGTCGTGGTTAGGCACTACAACGGGCTGGAGACGGTCTATGGACATCTTTCCAGAGTGAATGTAAAACAGATGCAGGTAGTAAAAGCCGGCGACGTGATAGGTTTCGGAGGCAGCACAGGACACTCAACAGGACCGCATCTCCATTTCGAAGTGCGTTTCCAATACGAGCCTTTCGACCCCGAATGGATTCTCGATTTCAAAAACTACTCCCTGCGCACACGCGTGCTGTACCTCAACAAGACATATTTCGGCATCTCCAAGCCCAGAAACAAAAAGGACATCGCCTACAAAGCCGACAAAAGCATTGTAAAAGAACGGCCTCTCAAACCCGCTTCCAACGCCCCGAAAAAGAAAACCAAATATTACACCGTGAAACGTGGCGACACTTGGGAGAAAGTGGCAAAAAAATATAAGGTGTCCGAAACACAGCTGAAAAGCATGAATCCGTCCATCACCGGCAAACTGCCTGTGGGCGAAGATATTAGAGTACATTAAAATCATTTATCATAATGGAAAGAAAGAAAACCAACCTCTCCGATTATAATCCCGACAGCATACCGTCGGGCAAAGGCATGAAAATAGGCATTGTGGTGGCCGAATGGAACCCGCAGATAACCAACGCCTTGTGCCAAGGGGCATACGACACCCTTGTTGCCAACAAAGTTGCTAAAAAAGACATCACAGTGGTACACGTCCCCGGAAGTTTCGAATTGCCCACAGGTGCCAACACGCTGCTCAACAGCGACACCGAATACGATGCCGTGATATGCCTCGGATGCGTTATCCAAGGCGAGACACGCCATTTCGACTTTATCTGCGATGCCGTTTCCAACGGTCTCGTCAACCTGTCGCTGCAGGACGGTCGCCCGGTAATTTTCGGAGTGCTAACCACCAACAACATGCAGCAGGCCATCGACCGCTCAGGCGGAAAACATGGAAACAAAGGTGTGGAAGCAGCCGTTACAGCCATCAAAATGGTGGCCATGCAGAAAAAGATTTGGGGATAAACGAAAGTGATTTACCGAATGAACAAAAAACCTTCGATAATATTTATGGGCACACCCGATTTTGCTGTGGCATCGCTTGATACGATACGCCAAGCGGGATACGACATAAAAGCAGTAGTTACCGTCCCCGACCGCCAGTCGGGACGAGGACAGAAGATCACCTTCTCGCCCGTGAAAGACTACGCCATGCAACACAACCTGCCACTGCTGCAGCCCGAAAAACTGCGCGACGAGACTTTCCTCGAAGCCCTGCGCCAGCTTAATGCCGACCTCTTTGTGGTGGTGGCCTTCCGTATGCTGCCCAAAGTGGTGTGGGATATGCCAAAAATGGGCACGTTCAACCTCCACGCCTCGCTCCTGCCCGACTACCGCGGTGCGGCGCCTATCAACTGGGCGGTGATCAACGGTGAAACGGAGAGCGGCGTAACCACCTTTATGCTCAACGAGCGCATCGACGAAGGCGGGATACTGCTTCAGGAAAAAACGCCAATCGCCCCCGACGACAATGCCGGCACCCTGCACGACAGACTGATGGAGATAGGCAAAGGACTTGTCGTGAAAACCATCGAAGGACTTGCCGACGGCACTCTGAAGCCCCAACCTCAGACATCGGTAGAAAACCCAAAAAACGCCCCGAAAATCTTCAAGGACGACTGCCGCATCGACTGGCAAAAACCGGGAACGGAAATTGTTAATTTTGTTAGAGGAATGTCGCCATACCCCGCCGCTTTTATGGAACTGAAATATCCAAATGGCGAAGTCGTCCCCTTCAAAATATTCGACGTGACTTTTGAGAAAGGCACAAGTAATGCCGATTTTGCCATAATCACCGATCAAAAAAAGTATCTAAAAATCGCCATAAATGATGGATATATTGCTATAAACGCTCTCCAAATGGGCGGAAAACGCCGAAATTCGGCAGAAAATTTTTTAATTGGCAATAATGTAATTAATTGCAAATTAGTAGTTTAAAAAAAACATTAAAAAAAAATTGCATTTTTATCATTTTTTTTTTGGAGATAATAATTTTTTTACATAACTTTGCACAACAATTTGATAACTAATTAAATGTTTAATATTTAAAACAGTTTTATTATGAACAAAAATGATTTAGTAAAAGCAATGGCTGCTAAAGCCGGTTTGACAAACGTTGACGCTCGCAAAGCTCTGGACGCTTTCGTAAACGTAACCGAAGAAACCCTGAAAAAAGGTGAACACATCAGCCTCGTTGGTTTTGGTACTTTTGGCGTAACCAAAAGAAACGCTAGAACTGGTATCAACCCCCAGACAAAAGCCAAAATCAAAATCCCCGCTAAGAAAGTTGTTAAATTCAAACCCGGCTCTGGCTTGGCATTGTAAGAACACTCAACTAAGCAAAAAGAAGAGTTGCCTTAAAGCAACTCTTTTTTTTTACCCTGCCTCTGCCCTACTGCTGCAGATAGAAGTCGTAAAGTGTTTGTAGATAAGCCTTTGCCTTGCGCAACTCCGAATCCATGGCTGTGCTGTCTGGATACGTGTTGTCGGTAATCTTGCCCACCTCGGCATCGTAGAGCAATGTACCTTCGGGAGTTATCCAACCCATACCCATATTGGTCTCGTAATAGGCAAAACCTTTGTTCGAAGTGTTTAAAATATCCACGCCGCGGTAGGTGGCGGTGTTTGTGTCGCCCATCTGACACATCAAAGTGCGGTACAAATCCACGTGCGTGCCTATGGTCTCAAACTGCTGTCCTTTGTATTCTTCCTTCAACGCACCGCCGAGCCAAAGCATCGGCACATGCATATATGCAGGCGAGTTGATGTAATGCCCGCGGTAGGTGGCGTGGCTGTGGTCGCCGACAAGGATGAACAGCGTGTTTTTGTACCACGGCATACGCTGCGCCTTCTTGATATAGTCGTAAATGCATGAGTCGGAGTATTTTACCGAGTTGATATACGGCAGCTGCTCCACATTCCACTTCAACTGTCTTACCACCTTGGGCTCGTCGTAGGGAGAGTGCGAGCTGCCGGTGAAAATCATATGGAAGAAAGGCTCTTTCACCTTTTTCTGGTCTTTCAACGCCTGCGCGAAAAGATATTGGTCGGGCACCGAGAGTTTGCCTTTGGGCGTACCTTTGGGGAAGTCCTTGCCTTCGAAAATTTTCTGGAACTCATGCCACAGCACAAAAGCGCGGATGTTGCCGTAGTTCAAATCGCCACCGAAATAGAAAGCCGTGCCATAACCTTTTTCCATAAGGTATTTGGGCATGCTGGGCAGATATTTGTAAAGCGGGAAATTGTCGGTGATGTCGTTGCCCTGAAGCGGCGGAAAATCGCTCAAAATGCCCGAGATAGCCTGCTGCGAGCGATGTCCGTTGCTGTAGAAACGGGTGAACAGCAAACCCTCTTCCTCCAGTTTGGCAAAGCCGGGCGTAACTCCTGCCCTGTTGGCGGTGTCGAGACTTGCCACCACATCCGCCGACCAGCTTTCGAGCAAAAGTACAACGATATTCGGACAGTCGGTGTTAAGTACCTGCAACGTGCTGTCGCTCTGCATGGTATGCAGTTCGGCAATAATACTGTCGGCTGTTTGGTTGTCGTAATATACGAAGGGGTTTTTATCCTTTATGCTTTTGAAATGCAGGTAGTTGTGCATCAGGTTCCACGGGGTGTTCACTGCGGCGTCGTTGAGTATGCTGTGGTGCGAGAAATACGACTGGCTCTGGTGGATGGGTATGTCGCCGAAACCGCCGCGCATCCCCACAAAGAGAATCCCACCTAAAAGGACGAAAGAAACTGGCGCTTTTACGCCACCTAGTTTCACGGGTTCTATTTTCGGTTTGGCCACAATCTTGGCGTACAGCAACATAAACAGGGTTATATACACAATAGTGCCAAGCAGCAGCAGCAGAAAAACGCCTGTGGAAACGGAGTCGAAAATCTCTTTCGGCCGACGCAGGTACATAAGCGCCTTGATGTTTATCTTAACCTGCCATTCTTCGTAAATGCCTATCTCTCCGAATATTGTAAGCGATGTAATGATGAGCAGAAAGCACATCAGCACTTTTTTCGCCACCCCTGTCCAACGCCATTTGGCCACAAGCTGAATTGCCATCAGCAACAGCATCGGTGCCATGAGCCAGCAGGCCGCCGAAGTGTCGAGTTTCAGGGCATTGGGATACACTTTCAATATCTCGCCGAACGGTATTCCGCCGAGCAAGGCTGTCTGCGAAAGCAGGAAAAGCGTCCTTCCTACAAGGAAAAACAGCATCCAGAAAATATAAAGCTTGACAAGTTCGATAAGGAATTTCTTCATAAACGGAATGTGTTAATACACAGAGGGTTGCGTTTCGGCTACAGATTGTCAGAAACCGAAGCCGATATTCAGTGTGGCACCGAATTTTATCATGTGAAGCAGCACTTGGTCTTTGTTGTTGTAGCTTCCGCCGGGCATTTCTTCGGTTGGGTTGATGCGGCGCTCAACCTGAAAAGGCTGCAACTGATAGCCCACATAAGCTGTTATGGCAAACGTGCTGTTGATATGTATGCGGTAGCCCAAATCGGCACCGAACATAATGCCGCTTTTGTTCACTTTGAGCATACCTGTAGCGTCCTTGCGGGTGCTGCCTGCTGGTATGGAGTAGCCAATTTTGAGAACGGTGTACGGCGAGGTGCGACGCGGCGAGAGATGCGAGCGGAACTCAAAGTATATGGGCATGTGCGAATAGGCGTTGGTCTTGTCCTTGAGAAACTCTACGCCCAAGCCGAAAGCAACGGTGCGACGGTACTGGAAACCAAATACCGCCGATATGCCGAGCATCGAAGCCTTCTCCGAGGATAGGTCCTTGGCTCCGCCCAGGCCCACAATGGTGTAGAAACGGTAATACTCGTTGTACCACTTGCCCGAAGGAGGCAACGGCGATGGCGCAAGCTCGTCGATGGCTAATGTGGAGGCGTCGTCGGCAGGGACAAACGAATCCTGTGCTTTGACGCTGGTACACAGCGCAATACAGAGTGTCAGTATGGCTAATTTCTTCATCTTATCAATAAAAATACAGCGAACTCCCCTTGCACAGAGTGTCAGAGAAAGTTCGCTGTTTTTTACGGAAATAAATTACATTTGTTTCAGATTGTCGGCGATGATGAGAGTTGCCTCGGTGGCAGCCTGCACCTGCTCAACAGTGAATTCGGGGTTGATTTCGGTCAGCACTATGCCCTTGGGAGTGATTTCCATAACGCCCATCTCGGTGATGATCATATTCACCTGACCTTTGGCTGTGAGGGGCAGTGTGCATTTTTTCAGAATCTTGGGGTTGCCCTTGGCAGTGTGCTCCATGGCGAGGATCACCTTTTTGGCACCTACAAGGAGGTCCATGGCGCCGCCCATGCCGGGAGTCTTTTTGCCGGGGATCATCCAGTTGGCGAGGTCGCCCTCTTCGTCAACCTGCATGGCGCCGAGGATGCTCACGTCAACGTGGCCGCCACGGATGATGCCGAACGAAGTGGCGCTGTCGAAAGTGGAAGCGTCGGGAGTGGTGGTGATATAACCGCCGCCGGCGTTGATGTACCAAGGATTTTCCTTACCCTCTTCGGGAGTGGGACCCATGCCGATCATGCCGTTTTCCGACTGCAGCACCACATGTACGCCTTCGGGAAGATAGTTGGGGATCAAAGTCGGCAGTCCGATACCAAGATTTACTACATCACCATCGTGCAGTTCCTGAGCGGCACGACGTGCGATAAATGTTCTGATTTCGTTTTTGTCCATTGTATTATGTTTTTATGTGTTTTTAATTTGAAATGTCGTTCGAAAATTATTTCCATCCGCGTTTCACCATTTCCTGAGCTATAAACGAAGCCTCGTCGTCGGCGTAGGTGTTCACTCCGAAACCGGCATCGTAGCCCAGTTCTTTGGCCAGTTCATGGCTTATGCGGGGACCGCCGCAGATAAGTATCACCTTGTCGCGAAGTCCTTCGGCCTCAAGCATCTCCACAAGCTCGGTGAGGTTTTTGATATGGATATCTTTCTGCGTAACTGTCTGACTTACAATAAGTGCGTCGGCGTGGAGCTCGATACCTTTGGCTATGAACTCCTCGTTGGGAACCTGCGAGCCGAGGTTATAGGCGTCAATCATGTCGTAGCGTTCCAAGCCGTAGTGTCCGGCATAGCCTTTCATGTTCATAATGGCGTCGATACCCACGGTATGTGCGTCGGTGCCGGTACTGGCGCCCACTATCACTATCTTGCGGCCTATGTTTTCGCGTATGTATTCGTCGCATTCGTGCATGTCCATTTTGGTGCTTTCCACCTTGGGCACGTATATCGACGAGTAATCCACTGTGTGTGTGCAACTTCCGTAGCAGTTGAAAAAAGTGAAGCCTTCGGTAAGCTGTTTGGTATAGACCACCAGCGGGTTTTCGAAGCCCATTTTCTTCATCAGCTGTTTGGCGGCCTCTATGGCCTCGTCGCCTTCGGGCACGGGCAGGGTGAAACTCACCTGTGTCTTGCCGTCGTTCATGGTGTCGCCGTAAGGCTTTATCTTAGTCAAATCCAAGGTTTTGTCGAAATCCTTGGCCTCCATTGAATACAATCCTTCGCTCATATTATTCGTTTTTTTTTCGTTTCTAATTCGTTATTCCTTTATTCTTAGCTATTTTTCAATCGAAATCCTCGATTATGCGTTCCATAAATTCCTCTTTGCTGAAAGAGAAATACTCGTCGCCCACGAAGGCGAAAATCCGCTCGTCAACAAACTCGGCCTCGTGGTCCACAAACTTGCCGTTTTTGTCCACCAGAGCGTCGTTCAATCTGCTTGATGCCAAGATGATAGTGTCGTCGCTACCAGGCTCGAACACATTCTCCACCTCGGTGGCCAGATATTTGTTGCCTTTGTACTCTATTTCAAATGTTTCAAGTTTTGACATAACGCAAATTCTATATAATTGTTGTTATTTTTTTAACTTGCTTGTACAAAAATAAAATCATTTATCTCATAAAAAACCAGCCCTTGTCGCATTTTGTAAATGCATAACCGTTTACTATCAAATCGGCATTGTCGGCAATTTCCTGTATTTCGTTCATTCTATCGCAACTTTTTTTATTGGTTCCAAAAAAACGTCAGAATTGATATACAAATCCTCAAGTATAGGCACTAGGTCGATATACTCTTCTTCGCTTTTATCGTTGTGTGCATACTTGGCCATAACAACTATGTAGCCGTTATCCCATGTTTTCACCTCGGTATATCTCTCCAACGAATACGGTGCTATAAACCGTATCACGCAGTCGCCGTATTTGAAAACGGTGTATTTTCCTTGGTTGGTTAGTAGTGCACAATTTGTTGTATCCATAATCAATTGTTTTTGATTATTTCTTACCTTTCATCAGTTCCACGAAGGGGTTGAAGTAGTTCTCGCCTTTCTCGGTGACGCCGTCGAGGCCCTTGCCGCCGTTCTTGGGACGTTTCACGTTGGCGAAGATGCCTTTCTCCAGGGCGTCGAACAGACCTTCTTTCTGCATGTTTTCGAGCAGTGTGGTGGCGTTGTCGAGCACCTCCTTGGCACGGTTTTTGATAATGCCGCCGTCCTTGAACTCCACTTCGTCGCCAATGCTCTTCATATTACCGAAGATGTATTTGGCGTTCTCAATGGAGAGGTAGCGGTCGCTCATGAAGGGGGTGTGGATGGCCTCGGTGGGCATACCCAGCAGCTGCAGGCCTTGGTGTGTCCAGATACCTATCATGTTGAAAAGGGCGTCCTGTATATGTCCGCGGAAAATGTTGCCGGTCATGAATTTCGTCGGGGGCATGTATTTAAGCGGCGCTTTCGGGAATATCTCCCTAATCATCTGTGCCTGAGCAAGTTCATATAAGAAGCCGTTCTCCAGCATCGGATCCATCTCGAAAGCATGTCCCAGTCCCATCTGCTCTTCGGGCAAACCGGCAAGCAGAGCCAGCTGTTCGTTGATAAGGTCGGAGGCAAGCACTGTGTGGGCCTCTTCGTAGGCATCGGCGGTGGTGAGGTAGTTGTCCTCGCCGGTGTTGATGATAACGCCTGCAAAGCCGTTGATTATACGGCTGATATACTGGTCGATAAGTGTGCGCTGCATGTTGATGTCGCGGAACAGAATTCCGTACAGGGCGTCGTTGAGCATAACGTCGAGTCCTTCCAGAGCGCCCATGGCTGCTATTTCGGGCATACAAAGTCCCGAGCAGTAGTTGCAGAGACGTATGTAGCGACCTACCTCCTCGCCCACTTCGTCGAGGGCTTTGCGCATGATACGGAAGTTCTCCTGTGTGGCGAAAGTGCCGCCGAAGCCTTCGGTGGTGGCGCCATAAGGCACGTAGTCGAGCAGACTCTGGCCTGTGGTGCGTATCACGGCTATAATGTCGGCACCCTGACGCGCTCCGGCCTGAGCCTGAACCACGTCCTCGTAGATATTACCTGTTGCCACAATAATATAAAGGTAAGGCTTGCTGCCTTCGCCAATGGTTTTGATGTAGTTTTCGCGACGCAGGCGGTTTCCGCGAATGCGTTCGATGGTGGCGTTGATGGTGGGCTGAAGGGCTTTTTCTATCTCCGCACGAGGATGCACGGGCAGTTTGGTGATGTCGAGCTTGCCTTCCGAGATTTGCTCGGCAATGGTCTGCGGCGCAAGGCCGGTCTCTATAACGGCGTTGCCCATAAAGAACATAACACCCTGACTCAAAACGCCTTTGCTTTTCAGTTCGTCAACCACAACGTTGGGCAGAGGAACCTCGTTGCTGTCGATACCGTCGATGCCTAACAAACGGCACAATGTACGTTCCACTGCCACGGTGGTGTAATTGCCTACAAAATCCTGCACTTGGTCGGCAATTTTCTTGGCAATGCCGCGTGCATATTCAACTTTCTCAAAATCAAGTCCTACTTTACTTTTCTGCATATATAGTCGTATTATTCCATTATACAAATAGTTATGCGGTTTTACAACCGCTTTCAAAAATGCAAATATACGATTTTTTTTGCAAACGGCAAAATGTTTTTTTAGTCGGGCTTCGGAACTCGGAATTATTTCCTGATTGTTTCACCCTCACAACATCTGAATTTGATTCGATTTTCTGTTACCCTTTCAGGGCTCATTTGTTTGATGTATCGTTTTACACAATGGCTTACGCTCCTGCTTATCTTCTGTCGCCCCTACGGGGCTTTACTGACAACTATTTGTACATTGTCAATTGTTCATTGTTCATTGATAATTACTTATTACTCATCACTAATTGCACATTACTAATTTCCAACTCCTAATTCCTAACTCCTAACTGTTTCAGCCACTGTATCTCGTCGGGCCAGCGCATCGGGTCGGGGGTTTCGAGGATGATGGGCATATTGTCGAAACGGGGGTCGTTCATAAAACGCACAAAAAACTCCTTGCCCATCGCGCCCAATCCGATGCTCTCGTGGCGGTCCACATGGCTGCCTGCGCCTTTCTTGCTGTCGTTGAGGTGCACGGCACGCAGGTATTTGAACCCTATCACGTTTTCGAATTCCTCCAAGGCGAACTGATAGCCCATCTCTGTGATGAGGTCGTAGCCGGCGGCGAGGGTGTGGCAGGTGTCTATGCACACTCCCACCCTGCTTTTGTCGTCGATGCCTTCTATGATGCGGGCTATGTGTTCGAAACGCCAACCGAGGTTGGTGCCCTGTCCGGCGGTGTTCTCTATTACTGCCGTAACGCCGTGGGTCTGCGCCAAAGCGGCGTTCACCTCGCGGGCAATCTGGTCGAGACAGGCCTCCTCGCTCATGCGGTTGAGGTGGCTGCCCGGGTGGAAGTTGAGCATACGCAGTCCGAGCTGCTCGGCACGGCGCATCTCGTCGAGGAAAGCGGCGCGCGACTTGGCAAGGGCCTCCTCGTCGGGCGAACCGAGGTTGATAAGGTAGCTGTCGTGCGGCAGCACGTAGTCGGGAGAGAAACCGCGGTCGGCAAGCAAGGCTTTGAAACCGACAATCTCAAGCTCCGGCAAAGGCTTGCTCACCCATGCGCGCTGGTTGCGTGTGAAAAGGGCAAAAGCATCGGCGCCTATGGCCTCCGCGTTGAGGATGGCGTTGCCCACACCACCCGACGCACTTACGTGTGCTCCAATATGTTTCGGCATAATGATAAAGTTTTTTGTGGTTGCAAAAATACGTTTTTTCTGGCAATTGGACAAAAAAGTTGTGTATTTCAAA
>JAFSOU010000043.1 GCA_017443265.1 Bacteroidales bacterium
AAATTCCACCGTCTTCATCGCTTCCTGCAGGTCGGCGGGCTTGCAGCCAAGTTCCACCAAGCGGTTCAAGACCTCCTCGGCCTCATCCCACTCCTCTTCGGCCTCTTCCTTCCACTTGTCGGCCAACTTGTTCCATCCTTGGAGACGGCAATAAGCCGAAAATGCGAAATGTTGCTTGCTGTTTCCAAACCATGTTGCACCGAGCATGGCAAACTGTTTCATTGCTTCTTCTTTTGTCATGATATTCTTTGTTTTAAAGTAAACACTTGTTTTATTATTTGAACTGCAAAAATACAACAGTTTCCCTATAAAAAAGCAAGCATATACAAAACAAAAACCGACTGAAACGAAACATATCAATTTTTTTGCCTATCTTTGCAAATTGTTTCAAAACTTAATGATACACATTAATCCATTGCGTAAAACTATAATTATCAAGATAAAAAGCCCTTGCTAAAAGATGTATAACCTGAAAAAATTCTGTAAATTGATAAGTTTGCCGATACCAAACGGAACATGGGACGGCAACATCTTATGCATCGAAATGGATGCAGAAATGACCTTTGGCACGAACGAAACACGCGGATTTCTTTCGAGCTACACCTTCACCATCGTCATTCATGGCTGGGTTACAATACTATATAACGGCCGCGAACTGACACTCCACGAGCGCGACCTATATACCTATTCGCCCGGTTTCGAGGTAACCGTTATTTCTGCCTCCGCCGACTACCGCAGCATCTGCCTGCTGGCCGACGAGCAGTTTACCCTCGGACTTCCCATCGCACGCAACATCATACGCACCGCATATTTTCCGGTAGTGGAACTACAGGAGCCGATTCTCACACTTCCCAACGACGACAGCAGTCATCTCCGGGAGCTTATGCAACTTATCATCAGCTATCAGCAGTCATTCCAACCACATGCCACCGAGAACTTGAGGCTTACCTACAGTCTCTTTCTGAACGACCTCATTGACATTGAGAAACGTAGCATAAAAGAAAACCGTTTCTCCAACCGTGTTGAGGAGCTGTTCATCGCCTTCCAGCATCTGCTCACGCAACACTTCGTCGAGCATCACGACATCGGGTTCTATGCCGACAAACTTTGCATCACCACCACATACCTGTCTCGCATCGTCCGGAAGGTTTCAGACCGTACGGTGACGGATTATATAAACCAGATGCTGGCAATGGAAGCCTCATGGCTGTTACAGACCACTCCGCTTTCCGTCGCGCAGATTGCCGACAGGCTCAATTTTGCAGAAACCACCACCTTCGCCCGCTTTTTCAGGCGTATGAAAGGCTGCACACCAAAAGAGTACCGGAAAAATCAGTGATTAGAGTATCCTTGATGACGAACATCGCCTTAACGATATCGCAAAAGTCGCGGTTAAGTACTTTTTAGAAAAGCAGGGAAAGGGCTCCGCTTAGGTTTAAAAATCAACACACTCTACTATGCATCCATTCGCATCGGTATAGCAAGTTATTTGAAACGGCCCACGGTCGCCACCGTCATTTGATATAATTATCGTGTCATTTTCAGGAAGTTTTGAAAGTTCAAACGGTTTGTCCGTATAATCAAAAAAAGTGTCCAGAACAACTTCGCTGCGAGACATTACAGTTACGTATTTCAGGCTGCTTTCTGGCACAATCTCCTGTTTTTCCAAATCAACACGAAACTCGTTTGATGACGAACATCCCGCGAACAATGTCGTAATAACCGCAACAACAATCACAACTGCGAATATTGCCAAGAGTTTCTTCATAGTCCTTACTTTTTCTTCTGAATTAAATAAATATTACCTTCGCCGTCGTCGGTATCATATGCCGGCCACATCGGCGCAGATAAGGGAGCTTGTCAGTCAGTTGAAACCGTGGCCGTTCCACTTCAGCGTCTGCTTTTTGGTGGTTCCGTCGGGGTTCCAGCGTGTTACGGTGATGTCCTTGCCCGAACGCGGAAGGGCGTAGGAGATATTGCTATACTCCACTTCGATGCCCGCCTCGCAGATTGTCATTTTCTTGGTGGCGTTGTCGTAGCAGTAGAAAACAAGGCCGTCGTACTGGCCGGGTTCGGGACGCATGCCGTTTAAAAACGACTCAGTCTTGTAGGCAAAGAGTTTGTGCTTGCCGTCGGCTTCGTTCCAATAGCACATCTCCACCTGCAAGGTGTATTCGCCGTCCTTGAGCTCGTAGCGCACGTAGCCGTTTTTCTCGTCGATGGTGAGGGTTACGCCTTTCTCTTGCGCCAGACCTTTCTGGTGCCGTATCCACGCCTGTTTCACGGCATTGCGCGATTCGTCGAAATCGGCCTCGTCGGAATTGTCGTCGTACGAAAGCACCGCCCAAGCGAAATCGCTGACGGTGGGTTTTGCACCTTTGCTGCTTACTTTGATTGTTCCCTGTGCCGACAGCGCAAGTGTGCTACAGGCTAGGATTAATGCTAAAAATGTTCTTTTCATAACTTTGAGTTTTGATTTCTGCAAAATTACACAAAAAAAATGACATTTGTAAAAAAAAATCAGGATTTTTTTATGTTAATCCAATCATATTACTGCCTCTCACAGCTCGGAGGTAAAGAGTCTCTCTTTGGCGACAAAACGGTCGTAGAGGAAAAGGCACACATCGACCGCCAGCAGCACGACGATGCCGGCAAGTCCCACCCCGCCGACAAGCAGGTCGTTGTACGGCGTTACAAACAGTATGCTGACTCCCACCACAGCGTTGAAAGTGCCGTGCATTATGGCCGAAACCACCACCGAACCCGATTTCTGTCTGAAATACAACAATATAGGTGTAAACACGAGACACATCAGAACCATCATGAACACCCCTGCCACGGGATGGTCGGGGTAGTTGTGTCCGTTGAGGATAAGCGGGAAATGCCATAAACCCCATACCACGCCGATAATCATTGCCGCGGAGAGCAACTTCTTGCCTTTCAGCTCCTTGACGAGGAAACCGCGCCATGCTATCTCTTCGCCGAAAGCGAAAACGGCGTTGACGGTTACGCCTGACAGCAGGCCGCTTGCCATTGTTACGGCAATGATGCCCCACGGCCCTAAGCCCGGCATCTGCTGCATGGCGGCTTCTACGGCTTCGCCCTCCGTGGTCCATTGCGCTCCAGGCATAAGCAGCGACACGCCAAGCACCGCCAACGTCACCACGGGCATCAGCAGCCAGCCAATCCACCACCAACGGTTGATTTTGAAGGAGATGCCGAGACCTCTGAGCACCGGCTCCTTAAAAATGAGCTGCGTAAAAACCACCGCCAGCAGCGGTATCAGCATGGCGCCGGCACCGAAAAGGAAGCCAGTAAGTTTGGCGGTGGGGTCGGTTTCCTCGATACTGGTAGTGCCACCGCAGCAATGCATCAGAAGTCCCACACCCATCATCGGCAGAAAAGCGAACATAAGGACTGTTGTCAGTTTTTTACGATTCATGGCCTGTTTTTTTGTCAATACAGAGGGTTGATTTTTTGTTCGTTGCAAAACGCAAAAATCCCTGCATTATTGCTACACAGGGCAAAAAAATACCAAAAAATGATGATACTTCCTGTGTTTTTTTGTGTGTAATTTTGCATTTTCGACAAAGAATTTTGAAATATATTTAAAACATTGAGCCTATGGGACTTTTAAGCAAGATTTTCAGCAACACCCGCAAGCCGGAAGGTTTTTTCGGGAAAATGATGGTTAATGGTATGAACGGCGGCGGTCATGCCAAAATGGCCAACTGGGCGTTGTCGTCGGTGCAAATCAAAGAGGACGACCATGTTCTCGACATCGGCTGCGGAGGCGGGGCCAACATCGCTCGTCTGCTACAACGTGTACCGAAAGGAATGGTGGAAGGTGTGGACTACTCGTCGGTTTCCGTAAGCAAATCGACTAAAGAGAATGCCATGGCAATAAAAGAAGGCCGCTGCCGGGTGCAGGAGGCCAGCGTGGAGAAACTGCCATTTGCGGGAGACAGCTACGACCTCGTAACCGCTTTCGAGACCGTCTATTTCTGGCCCGATATCGAGCACTGTTTCGGCGAGGTGAAAAGGGTTCTGAAATCGGGCGGCAGGTTTGTCATCGTAAACGAAGACGACGGACTGACGGGCGCAAACGAGAAATGGGAGAAACTCATCGAAGGGATGCACACCTACACCCCCGACGAGTTGCAAAAACACCTCACCGCCGCCGGTTTCCACAACATTGCAGTAAGCAACGACGCGAAACGCCACTGGCTCTGTGTCACAGCCGTGAAATAAGTATGTAAAAACATAAAAAAATGATGTTTGGTAAAAAAAACGGACTCGGTTTACGATTGTGTTTCCACTTTTTCTTTCTTTTTTCTCTTGAAAGAAAAAAGAAAGAAAAAAGTTCAAGAACATTTAATCCCTATCCAGCGCGCACTTGCCCACGCTTCCCGGGTAAATGTTCGGCCCACCGCGCACTCGATTTTCTGCAAAAATCGTTAGGTTTAGAAAAAACGATTCTAAACCCATGTGCGGCAGCCCAAAGGCATTGAAAAAAAAGCGTTAAGAAAAACGTCGGAGAGCAGCGTTAAGAAGGCGTCAGTGTTTGAGCATAGAAACGACAAACGTTTGAAAAACGAATTTAGGAGTGAAATTTGGTTTATGCCGAGAACTACGACAAGAGTGCGAGTTTGACGACTTTAGCGGAACGCAGGCGTTTTTTAGTTTTTTTTTCACAGCCTTGAATTTTTCTTTTGCTTCTTTTCTTTTGTTTCAAGACAAAAGAAATAGAAGAAACAAGTCCATTTTCAGCACAATATAGACCAACGTTTTGTTTTGCAGTGTTTTGTAAGAGTTTTAGGATTTTTAAATTTATATCACTAATTAATATTATCGTTATGGAATCAAAAAATTCAAAAGTATCCCTTATTTGGGTTATTATTATGGTCGGTTTTGCCATGCACATGCTGGCCGACATGCTTCCCGCTTTATGGGGAGTTAACATCGCAATGCCCGACGCAACGGGTGAGGCCCCTGTTGGTATGATGTTATTTATGATTGGGATGGCCTTCTTCATCCCGATGTGCGGACTACTCTGCATGAACTGCCACAACTGCAAGGCGATGCGCATAATCAACCTCGTGCTGGCCGGCGTTATGATGCTGTTCAACATATTCCACGCCAGCGAGTTGCTGATGGAGTTCAGCCCCGTTCAGCTGCTTATCCATCCCGTGATGGTGGTGTTGGGAATTCTCCTGTTCGTTTATTCGCTCAGGCTGGTGAAATCGGAGGACAAAAAAAAGGGGGGGCGTTATGAAAAATGTGTTTAAACTTTTGCTGTTGGTGGTTGTTTATCTCGCCCTGTTCATTCTGGGTGCCACAAGCGGAATCATCCACCCTGCGTGCTATGCCTATATCGGTGCGTTGCTGCCAGTTGCTTTCGCGTTGGTGTATCTCAACACCTGCGCCATCATCCGTGGCTTTGGAGCGGCATGCTTCCTCAACGGGATACTGCTTATGGCAGGACTGCTCACGGGAGAGGCTGACATGACTTTTGTTATCTGCATAGCGGTAATCACGGTTTTGGCCGAAATCGTCAGAAAGATAAAGGGTTACAATACGTTGAAAGGCATACGCTGGAGTTTCGTTCCTTTCGCCTTTTCGTTTTTCGCCTACACCGCCCACTGGTGGACCGACACCGAAGGCTCCCTTGCCGCCGCAAGGGAGGAAATGCCTGTAGGCTACGACGAACTGATGAAACCAGTTATCGACAACATCCCCATGCTGATTGTCGTCTTGGCTCTGACAATCCCCGTGGCAATGCTTGCCATACGGTTGGCGGAACGTGCTATGAAAAAAACAGTTGACGGATTTTTAATGATTGCTATGAAACCTAACTACAAAAACTGGATACCGAAAGGTATGATTATAGGGACTTTGGGCGGTGCTGCGGCCAGCCTCGTTCTGTTTCTCGTCTTTGGCGTGAGCGGACTGCTCGCTGTCGGCACATGGAAGACCATCCTGAAAATCGTATTCCTCGTGCTCGCCATCGCATTGGCATTGATTACGTTGTGGATGTGGCTCTTGTACCGCGCCTTCTCCTACGATGGCAAGCGGCAGATGTCGCGACAGATAATCGACGGTGTGGCCTCACACGTCACATTGCCCGAAGGTGGCCGATGTCTCGACGTGGGTTGCGGCAGCGGCGCTCTGACCATCGCCGTGGCCAAACACAACCCCAAAGCCGAAATAGTCGGCATCGACCGATGGGGCGCAGAGTACGCCTCGTACAACAAACAGCTCTGCGAGGAGAACGCCAGAGCCGAGGGCGTGGACAACCGCACATCCTTTTCAAAAGGCAACGCCCTGAAACTCGACTTCGACGACGAAACTTTCGATGCCGTATGCAGCAACTACGTGTATCACAACATACCCAGCCGCAACCGTCAGTCCATCCTATTGGAAACACTGCGTGTGCTTAAGAAAGGCGGCACTTTCGCCATCCACGACATATTTTCGACGTACAAATACGGCGACATGCAGGCTTTTGTGCAACAGCTGAAAAAGATGGGCTACGAGGAGGTGGAACTCATCGACACCACAAAAGGAGTGTTCATGAGCCCGCGCGAAGCGCTGTGGATGGGCCTTAGCGGTTCTGCTATTCTGAAAGGGAGAAAGTAATCCATCACACGAAATACCACGTTGACATTATTGGATGCAATAAAAGCCAAACTGGTACGTTATACGGTTATATGAAACGATATGGGACGAAAACGGCAATTTTCCTGCTGGCAGTCTATCTGCCGGTATGGCTGATGTCATCGCTTCATGTACACCATTACCGTTTGGATAACAACAACACTCCTGCCGAGCAACGCTCCGCCGATTCGGACGAGGACTGCTGTCTGTTATGCCAATTCCAACACCTTGTATATGAGGAGCCTGCGCAGTTGATCGTAACCGTTGTCAGGCCGGAGACACAAATGGAGATCGCCCTGCTAGACAGCGATGTCGTTTCGGTTTGCGAATCCCTTTTTCCATCCCGTGCACCACCTTTCTTGCTGTAGGTTTTAAATATTTGAGTTCTCAATAATTTATTATTTTACAGCAAGATAAAATGAAAAGATTAGTTTTATTTGGCTTTTCGTTGGCAATTGTGTTGTCGATGAAAGCACAGAACAAGCCGGATTCCACCGACATGTTTTTCAAACACTTGGAATTGAAGGAGTTGAAAGTGTCGGGGGCTCTGGGGGATATGAAAGTGAAAGAAACACCTATGTCTATAACAGTACTGAGACATGGGGATTTGCAACAATTGTCGTCCACAAACCTCATCAATTTGATTTCCAAGCAGCCCGGTGTTGCGCAGATAACCACTGGGGGAGGCATTTCAAAACCAGTGATTCGTGGCTTGGGATACAACCGCATTGTGGTTGTAAACGACGGCGTCCGTCAAGAGGGACAGCAGTGGGGCGACGAGCACGGCGTTGAAATCGACGCCAACGAAGTGGGCACTGTAGAGATTATCAAAGGTCCTGCAAGCCTTATGTACGGCTCCGACGCCATGGGCGGTGTGCTGATTTTCAAAGGGATGCCGACGCCATCCTTGGGTAAGATAAAGGGCGGTTTGAACACAGAGTACCAGACAAACAACGGTTTGATTGGCGCCTCGTTAAACATGGCCGGGAACCATAACGGCTTCATCTGGGACGCGAGATACAGCGAGAAACACGCCCACGCCTACAAGAACCGTTACGACGGATATGTGCCCAATTCGCAGTTCGGGGAACGCGCTTTCTCGCTCAAGGCAGGACTGATGCGCAAATGGGGTTTTTCCAACCTTAAATTCGGATATTACAACCTCACACCGAGCATAGTGGAAGGAGAACGCGACACCGTTACCGGAGAGTTGATATCAAACGGCGACCTTCTGTCGTACCGCCACGGATTGCCATATCAGCAGGTTTATCACTACAAGGCTGTTTCGGAGAGTTTTGTCAATCTCCCTTCGGGACATCTTAAAATCATAGCGGCTTATCAGCAGAACCGCCGACAGGAGTACGAGGAGTCCGCCGACGATTACGGCCTTTATCTGCGTCTCCACACGCTAAACTACGATGTAAGATATGTATCGGCAGAAAGAGCCGGATGGAAATTTTCGACTGGTGTGAACGGCATGGGGCAGATGTCGATAAATCTGGGCGAGGAGTTTCTGATTCCCGACTACTCGCTTTTCGATGCGGGAATGTATGCCACAGCTTCGAAGGCTTTGAGCCGATGGAATATCAGCGGCGGCCTCCGTTTCGACTACCGCTATCTTGACGCTAAAGGTCTTGTGGAAGACGAGGGCGTGCGTTTCGTCGATTTTACAAGACATTTCAATGGCGTTACGGGCAGTTTGGGAGCCACTTATGAAGTCGCCAAAGGTCTTGACTTGAAATTCAATGTCGCCCGCGGGTTCCGCACACCCAATATCAGCGAACTGGCTTCCAACGGCGAACACGAGGGCTCGCTGCGGTATGAGATAGGCAACCACGATTTTGAATCGGAATACAGTCTGCAGGCTGATTTAGGCCTACACTATGCCAACCGTCTTTTTGAGTTATACGCCTCGGCTTTTGCCAACCACATCGACAACTACATTTATCTGCACCGTATCGACAGTGTTGTCGAGCCCGACCTGATGACTTTCGCCTACGCGCAGGGCGAGGCCTTGCTGATGGGATTCGAGGTGGGTGGCGATTTCCATCCCTTCCACGCCCTTCATATCGGGGCATCGTTTTCGTATGTGAATGCTCGCCTGTTGAATCAAACGGAAGATATGCGCTGGTTGCCCATGACTCCCGCACCGCGCCTAACCACAGATGTGAAATACGAACTCACCCACAACGGAAAGACCTTCAAAAACGCCTACGTGGCCGCCCGCATGGACTGGTGTCTGGAACAAAACCATTATTATTCGGCCTACGGTACCGAAACGGCCACTCCCTCATACCTTCTGCTCGGACTTTCGGCAGGTACGGATGTGTGGATCAAGGGTAGGAAAGTAGCCGAGCTGGTTCTGATTATGGACAACCTCACCGATGTGTGCTATCAGGATCACCTGAGCCGACTGAAATATGCCGATATAAACGTGGCAACCGGCCGACAGGGGGTGTTCAACATGGGACGTAACATTGTATTCAAACTGACGGTGCCTATAGGGTGACTCTTCGTTTTATCTTTATCCAGCGGCACCTATCGCCCAAAGGCAGTGAATCCGTGCCACGCGGTTGGGGCCGCTTTCGGCGATGGTGCGTAACTGTCCGAGGTTAGGCATTA
>JAFSOU010000044.1 GCA_017443265.1 Bacteroidales bacterium
CTTATCTTCCTGATTTTGTTGCGGTCTACAAGATTTAACAATTGAATATATACCGGCTGTCCGATAAAATGTGTATCTTTGCTCATTGGTTTAAACTTTGTTTTGTCGTAACTGCAAAGATAAACCAAAGGGCTGACATCTCATATCGTCAGCCCTACTTTTTTTCAACTTTTTCAAAAACTTTTATCGGACACCAATGATTCGCAGTACTGTTCCAAAGTTGCTTCGCGGTCTTCGAAAAACATTTTCCCTGCCGCCTGCGACTTACGGAAAACGTTGTCGATATTGATACCCACCAGTATTTTTATCTCTTGTGTTGATTCCAGCTGTTGCCGCAGTTTGAAATATCCCGACGAGCGAAAATACCCCACCACAGCGTGGAAAATATCGAAATTGACCATTCCTTCGGCAATACCGAGGAATTTGTCGTAAAGAGTCTGCTTTTGGTTATTGAAGAATTTGGTACTCATGATGCTCTAGGTTTAGGCGTCTCGCCTTTCCAAGCATCACAAAAAAAATCCGTGATACTTTCTGTGTACCCGAGGATTTACTGGACTACCTACTACCATACAAGAAAGCACACGGATATACCGTGTGCGCTCCGCTTCTTTGTAGGTAGTACTTGAAAGTGTCCAGTTTTCGGGTACTCCAAAGAAAAGCAAAAACGCTTAGTTTAATATGTCGTTATATGTTATCTTTCTGTTCTACTTTATTTTATGTCGGTTTAGTTGGTTTTTACGTGTGCAAAGATACGATTTTTATTTGATATTGCTACTGTCGGTTATTGTTGCAGTTCGAAAAAGGCTTTCTGTTGTTCTATCTCACGGCGAAGTTCCTCTTTTGTGGGCATATATGGAAGATATTTGGCGGCAAAGAGCTGGTCATTGCCGTTCAAAACGCTGAAATGTGCCACATCGTCGTCGGTGTCGGCGCATAGAAGCAGGCCTATTGTCGGGTTATGTCCTTGCGGGAGCATCATCTCGTCATACATCCTAACATACATATCCATCTGCCCCACGTCCTGATGACGCAGTTTGGTGGTTTTCAAATCGATAAGCACGAAACACCGCAGGTTGTAGTTGTAAAAGACGAGGTCGATATAGTAGTCTTCCTTTTCGGTGTGAATGTGTTTCTGTCGGTCAACGAGTGAGAATCCTTTGCCAAGTTCCATCAAGAATGGAATCATGTGGTCGATAATGCTCTGCTCAAGGTCGCTTTCGGTATAGTTGGTATTGTTTTTGAAGCCAAGAAATTCCGCAACAACGGGATTTTTCAGATATTCCAGTTTGTCTTGCAGCGGAGCCGTCAGCTGTTTCATCTCGTCGCTCACAGCAGTTTTGTCCTGCGATTTCAGCAGACGGTGGTAATACTGGCTACTCACATTGCGTTGGAGTGTGCGTGTGCTCCACATTTCTCGTGCAGCCTCCTGCTCGTACCAATCGCGAGCATCGGCATTGGACTCTTGAAGAATAATGCGGTAGTGGGTCCACGAAAGCGATATAGGAGATTGTGAACGCAACGCGTTCATTAAGTTGTTTCCCGATGTGAGCAATTGTGAACTCACTGCGTTCACAATTCCTGCAGAGTCTTGAATGCTTGACTGAAAGAATTCTTTATGTTTCTGATAAAAATCCACATAATGATGTAGATTTCTTTTGATAAATCCTTTACCATATCTTTCGGTCAACTTGGAAGCCAGATTCTCAATGACTTTTTCTCCATACTCGGCACGTTTGTCCATTAGAACTTCGTGCTGTATGCGCATTCCCAGCAGCCAGTTGCGCTTGATAAGAACTTCGTTTACAGTGCGATATGCCGCAACTTGCGCCTGTTCGATAATAGAACAAGCATCCCGAAACAGTCCTTCAGTCCCTTTATCACGCTGTTGTATATCCTTTTCCTTGCTCATATACTCAAAATCTGCATGTTTTACGTTTGCAAAGATACTATTCCACCCATCCTTCAGTTCTACGGGACAGCGACTTACGACCCGTATTACATTCCGGCCTCCATCTTACGTTTGATGTTCTCGGCAAGGAAAGCGGCAATGGCTTCGGTGCTGAAACGGCTCACATTGAGGGTGATGTCGTAGTTTCGGGCATCGTAGCGCGAAGTGCCGGCAAAGGTTTTTGTGAAATTGTCACGCGCAGCGTCGGTTTTTTCGATGAACTTGGCGGCAGTTTTTTCGTCAACGCCCTCTTTCTGGGCAATACGTTTGATACGTGCTTCGCGGTCGGCGATGATGAAAATGCTCAGCGCGTCGGGGTTGTCCTTGAACACGTGGAAACCCGAGCGTCCGACGATGATGCACGACTCCTGGCTGGCCAGATTGCGCATTATCTGTGCCTCGGCGTAGTAGAGCTCGCGCGAGGTGATTTTGCGGTCCTCGTTCTGGTAGCTGTTGCCCGCAGCGCTGAACTGACGGTAGAACTGGCAGAAATCGGACCACAGGTTGGTTTTCTGAGCCTTGATACGCTCAATTTCATCCTTGTTTAGCTTGTATTTCTGCACAATTTCCTCAAGAATGGATTTGTCGTACACCTTGAGGCCGAGCATCTCGCCCAGTCGGCGGGCTATCTCCCTGCCGCCGCTTCCATTTTCGCGGTTGATGGTAATAATCATATTGCCCATACTTATATATACTTGTTAATTAAATAATTACAATTCTTCAATATTACTTTCCCAATGTCGTACATCTATCAGAATCAATCTGCAAATATACTAATTTTTGTCGAATTGTTGTTTGTTTAATTGTCAACTCCTAACTCATAACTCCTAACTCCTAACTAATTCAGTCCACGGTCCCAGTCCTTGTAGATGACGTCGTAGCCTTGAGCGCGGACCATCGCCTCCATCTGTTCGGGGGTGCGGTCGTCGTTGATGTGGAACTGCTCCAGATTGGTGTTGGGGTGTGCATATCCGCCCGGGTCGGTCTTGGAGCCGGCACTCATCGACGTTACTCCGAGGGTTACAAAATGGTCGCGCATGTTGGGAGTCTCGCGAGTTGACATAGCTATATCCACGTCGTGGTCGAAAATGCGGAAAGCCCACAGCGTCTGCGCAAATTGCCGTTCGCTCATCAGAAACGACGGTTGGTATCCGCCCGCCGCGGGACGCATCCTCGGAAACGACACACAATATTTCTGCTGCCAGTAGTTTTTGGTCATAAACCTCAGGTGCATAGCCAGAAACACCATCTCGGTGCGCCATTCCTCAAGACCTATCAGCGCGCCCATGCCTATCTTGTGCAGACCGGCCTGCGCCGCGCGCTCGGGGGTGCCCAGGCGCCAGCGGTAGTTGCTTTTCATGCCCTTAGGATGGTACACCTTGTAGCGTTTTTCGTTGAAAGTCTCCTGATACACGTACAGTGTGTTGGCTCCCGCCTTGGCCAGACGCTCGTATTGCTCGGTTTTCATGGGAAACACCTCGAGGTTGATGGCCGAGAAATGCGGACGGCACAGGTTTATGGCATGTTCTATATAATCCACGCCTACGTAGCGCGGAAATTCGCCGGTGAGCAGCAACACGTTGTCGTAGCCCATCTTTTTGATAACGGCAATTTCCTCCATTATCTCGCTGTCGGTGAGAGTTTTGCGGGCAATGTCGTTATTGTGGTTGAAACCGCAGTAGATGCAGTGATTGCTGCAGGCGTTGCTCAGGTACATAGGGATGTAGAACTGCATCACCTTGCCGAAACGTTTCTGCGTAAGGGTGCGGCTCATCACCGCCATGGTTTCGAGGTAAGGCTCCGCCGCCGGCGAAATCAGGGCTTTGAAATCCTCGAGGGTGAGCATCTCTTTTGAAAGGGCATTACGCACATCGCGGTCGGTCTTGGCGTAAACGCTGCGCGTAACATCGTCCCAATCCAAATCCTTTATTGTATCGTAAAATTCCATATTATTTTTATTAACTCCCCACTCTGCGTTCCTTGAGTGGGGTTATTGATAGTGAAGTGCCTTCGGCACTTAGCGGAAACTCCTGTGCCAAAGCCCGTTCTTTTTTTATACTCCCCACTCTGCGTTCCTTGAGTGAGGTTATTGATAGTGCACTTGCGGAAAAAAACAAACTCATGCCTGTTTTTTTTAAATTATTCGACTTTGCCTTTGTCGGACACCTCGCGTGAGATGCGCATGGCGCAGAAATTCGGTCCGCACATGGTGCAGAAGGGAGTGTTTTTGATACGCTCCGCGCCGAAATATTCCATAGCCCTTTCGGGATCGATGGCGAGGTTGAACTGGTCGTTCCAACGGAAATCGAAACGTGCCTTGCTCAGCGCGTTGTCGCGTTCCATAGCGGCAGGATGTCCCTTGGCGATGTCGGCGGCGTGGGCGGCAATTTTGTAAGCCATAATGCCGTTGCGCACGTCTTCCTTGTCGGGAAGGCTAAGATGCTCTTTTGGAGTAACATAGCAAAGCATTGCCGTTCCCATCCAGCCAATCATGGCGGCGCCTATGGCCGAGGTGATGTGGTCGTAGCCGGGGGCGATGTCGGTGGTGAGGGGACCGAGGGTGTAGAACGGAGCCGAGTGGCACCACTCTATCTGGCGTTCCATATTCTCCTTGATTTTGTGCATGGGCACATGTCCGGGACCTTCGATAAGCACCTGAACATCCTTTTGCCAAGCGCGTGTGCAGAGCTCGCCCATGGTCTTGAGCTCGCCGAACTGGGCGCGGTCGTTGGCGTCATGTATGCTGCCGGGACGCAGTCCGTCGCCGATGGAAACGGCCACGTCGTACTGTGCAAGGATGTCGCAAATCTCGTCCCAGTGGGTGTAGAGGAAATTCTCCTCGCCGTGTTCTTTCATCCATTTGGCCATAATGGAGCCACCGCGGGAGACGATGCCCGTGAGTCGCTCGGCGGCGAAAGGCAGGTGCTCGAGCAGCAGTCCGGCGTGGATGGTGAAATAGTCCACACCCTGCTCGCACTGCTCGATAAGGGTGTCGCGGTACATCTCCCAAGTAAGCTCCTCGGCTTTGCCGTTGACTTTCTCAAGTGCCTGATAGATAGGCACTGTACCCATCGGCACAGGACAGTTGCGGATAATCCACTCGCGGGTTTGGTGTATGTGTGCACCTGTGGAGAGGTCCATCAGGGTGTCGCCGCCCCAGCGCGACGACCAAACGCTTTTTTCCACCTCTTTCTCGATGTCGGAACCCAGCGCCGAGTTGCCGATGTTGGTGTTTATCTTAACCAAAAACTTGGATCCGATAATCATAGGCTCGGCTTCGGGGTGGTTGGGGTTGCAGGGCAGCGTGGCACGTCCTGCGGCAATCTCGTCGCGCACAAACTCGGCGGTGATGTACGAGTCGCCATCCTTGCGGCCCATGTTCTCGCGAATGGCCACGTACTCCATCTCGGGAGTGATGATGCCCTGCCGGGCCAAAGCCATCTGTGTAAACGGCTTGCCTTTGACGGCACGTTTGGGCAGGTTCACCACCGGAAACATAAAGGGCTTCAGCGACGCGTCGGCCAACTGGCGGTTGGTGTACTCGGAGGTGAAACGGTCGAGCTGTTCCACGTTGTCGTCGTTCTGGTGCCAAGCCTCGCGCAATCGCGGCAAGCCTTTGCGTATGTCGATTTTCACATCGGGGTCGGTGAAAACTCCGCTGGTGTCGTAGAGGTTGATGCTACCGTTGGAGATACGTTTGCCGTCAACCACGGTGTCGGTGAGCTGCACACGGCGCATACCTACCTGAATCGGGAAACGGTCCGATTTCACATATATCTTTTCCGAATTGCGGAAAGATGCACATATATCTTTGTTATCGTTCATTTTTATGTTTTTATATTTGCGTTCTATTTTGTATCATTCAATAAATCAAGCATATAAACAAGCCTCTCTTCCAGATAGTCCGCCACAAGCGTTATCATGGCTTCGGGCGAGCCTGTTTTGGCATAGCTGTCGAAAGCTTCGTAATAGCGTTTTCGGTCGGCAAATTTTATGTTTATCGGCGGGAAGCCTGCCTGTATCAACTGAAGGTTCATCAGAAGCCGTCCCGTGCGTCCGTTGCCGTCGATAAAGGGATGAATGCTTTCGAAGCGAAGGTGGAAAAGGGCCACACGCTCTACAATATTAAGTTTTGAGTAAACTGTCTGCAAATCAACCAACAAAGCGCCAATCATAGGTTCAATATGAAATGGTTGCACGGGATTGGTCATTGCTCCGGCGATGGTAACAGGCACGCGGCGCCAACGGCCACGGTCGTCTTTGCGGTCGGCAAGCACCAGCGAATGAATGGAACAGATGTCGTATTCCGTCAGCGGCTTTTGCGCTGTTGCTAGTTGTTCAACATACTCAAAAGCATCGCGATAGCCCACCACTTCGAGATGGTCTTTCAAGGGCTTTTTGTCGATTGTAACTCCTTGGAGCACAAGCTGTGTCTCTTTCAAAGTCAGAGTGTTGCCCTCGATGGCGTTGCTGTTGAAGGTATGCTCCACCACAAACACTTCGCGCAAAGCCTCCAATTCCGACTTGGAAAGTGGACGGCATTTCGACAATTGTCCTCTAAGCCGTTCAATCCCTTTCAGTTGCGAGAAGTATGGTCGCTTTACAGTAGTGATACGGACACGGGCATCGGCAGGCTGAGCGGCATTTTCGGGAATCATGTACAGATTGCCCTTGCGCACGACACCCGCAATACGCCCCTGTGAGCACAACTCGCGCACTCGTCGTGCACTTATGCCCCACTTGACCGCAGCTTCGCTTACCTTGATATAGACCATATTGTTCCTATTTTTACGCCTATAACGACAAAAAACGCTTTATATTGTTCCTATTTTAACAATTTTGGGAACAATGCGCTACTGTTTGTCGAGTTTGTCCTGCTCTTCGTCGAGGAAAGCGGTGAGCGGCGACGATGCCACGGCAAAACTGCTTGTTTGTCCCAGCCCAGCGAGGTATGCCGTACGTCCGGCCTCCACGGCGAGGGCGAAAGCGCGGGCCATCTCAACAGGATTGTCGGCAATGGCGATGGCGGTGTTTATGAGGCAGGCGTCGGCACCCATCTCCATAGCCAGCGCGGCGTGCGACGGAGCCCCGATACCTGCGTCTATCACCACGGGAACGTTGCTCTGCTCGATGATGATATGCAGCATGTCCTCGTTTTTGATGCCTTTGTTGGTTCCGATGGGTGCTGCCAAGGGCATAACGGTGGCGGCTCCAGCCTCCTCGAGCTGCTTGCAGGCTACCGGGTCGGCTTGGATGTAGGGAAGCACCACAAAACCCTCTTTTACAAGCATTTCGGTGGCGATGATGGTCTCACGCACATCGGGGAGCAGGTATTTGGGGTCGGGGTGGATTTCGAGTTTTATCCAGTTGGTGCCGGTGGCAATGCGGCTCATCTTGGCGGCAAAAACAGCCTCCTCGGCGTTGCGTACGCCCGATGTGTTGGGCAAAAGCTGTATCGACTTGGGGATAAACGACAGCACGTCCTCGTTGGCGCTGTCCTCGGTGTTGAGGCGTTTGAGAGCAGTGGTAACCATCTGGCTGCCAGAGGCTTCGATAGCCTGTTTCATCACTTGGTTCGACGGGAACTTGCCCGTTCCGATAAAAAGCCTCGAACTGAAAGTCCGGTCGGCGATTTTTAATATATCTTCCATCTGTATTTCAGTTTATTACAATTGAATAACGGCAGATTTCGTCCGTCAATAACTAAATTAAACGGCGAAAGTCGCTTTTTATTATGTAGTGGCAGGAATAATTTAAAATGACTCTTCGATACGGCTCAATTAAATTATAAACACCAAACACATCCGTATTACCCATTTGTTAAAATGAGCGACTAGCATTCTCCGCTATCAACACATAAAATCATATCACACAACATATTGCAATATTTTGTGAATAACATCGGGGCAGCATCCTCCAACGAAACGGAAAAAAACATTATCTTTGCAAAAAAACAAGATATTTGATGAAAACACTTATAGAACTGCAAAACATTGCAAAACAAGTACGTAGAGACATCGTACGTATGACCAACAAAGCCAAATCGGGACACCCGGGCGGCTCGCTGGGCTGCACCGAATTTATGACAGCCCTGCATTTCAACATAATGAACGCCGACCCGGCCCGTTTCACCATGGAAGGCCGTGGCGAGGACATGTTCTTTATGTCGAACGGCCACATCACCCCTGTGCTGTACAGCGTTATGGCACGTCGCGGATATTTCCCCGTGGACGAACTCAACACATTCCGTTTTCTCGGCACCCGCCTGCAGGGACACCCCTCCACAGCGCACAACCTGCCGGGCATACGCATGGCCTCCGGCTCGCTGGGACAGGGTCTCTCCGTAGCCATAGGCGCTGCCGTGGCCAAGAAAATGGACGGCGACAACAGCCTCGTGTTCAGCCTGCACGGCGACGGCGAGCTGGAAGAAGGACAGATTTGGGAAGCCGTGATGTTTGCCGGCTCCAAACATGTGGACAACCTCATAGCCACAGTGGACTACAACCGTCAGCAAATCGACGGCACCACCGACCAAGTGATGTCGCTGGGCAACCTGCAAGCCAAATGGGAAGCCTTCGGATGGCAGGTGGTGAACATCGCCAACGGCAACGACATGCAACAGGTGGTCGACGGCCTCAACGCCGCCAAAGCCCTCACCGGAAAAGGCAAACCCATCTGCGTGATAATGAAAACCGAAATGGGCTACGGCGTGGATTTCATGCAAGGCACCAACAAATACCACGGCACACCGCCGTCGGACGAAGAACTGGCCAAAGCCCTCGCACAATTACCTGAAACCCTCGGCGACTATTGATGAAACGCCTCTGCATCATATTGTCCGTACTGCTGTTGTCGGCAGCGGCGGCGCAAGCGCAAAAAAAACGCGCCCAAGCCACCACTCCGGGCGACAAAACGCATGTATTGCTCATCCTCGACTGCTCCAACAGCATGTGGAACAAATGGCAGAGTGACTCCAAGATAAAAGTCACACAAGCCGTGCTGCTCAAATTCATGGACAGCATTTCGCACCAAAACAACGTGGAATTTGCCATGCGGGTGTTCGGACACATGAACAAGAACGACCGCGGCACACGCCTCGAAGTGCCTTTTGCCTACGACAACAACTACAAAATCAAGAGCAAGATAAAGACCCTTGTCCCGCAGGGCGGATGCTCCGCAACAACAGCCCTCTCCAACGCCCTCAACGACTTCCCCTCGGGCAACTCGTCGCGCAACATCATACTTATCATCACCGACGGCCTCGACGACTGCGGCGACGATTTCTGCGAATCGGCACGACAGGTGCAGACGAGCGGCATGGTGGTGAAGACTTTCATCATAGGCATTGGCAAAAAAAGCAACTTCAAAAAAGACCTGAGCTGCGCCGGCAAATTCTTCCACGTCCCCAACGAGGAAAACTACATCAAAACGCTGTACAACATCTATGCCATGGCCGAACAGCAGGCCGAGGTAACCCTTTCGGTGAACGACCTCAGCGGCAAAGCCTACGAAACCACGACTCCCGTGGTGTTCTACGACAAACAGACCGGAATGCCACGTTTCCAGACCATCTACACCTGCAACAGCAAAACACAGCCCGACACCTTCAAAATGGACCCGCTGATAGACTACAACGTAACTTTCCTCACCAATCCGCCAAAAACCATCAGCAATGTAAAGCTGCTGAGCAACCAAGTGAACAACCTTAGTATCAAGGCCGAACAAGGATATTTACGTGTACGTTTCGACGGCAAGCGGATACTTTTCGCCATTCCTGAATATAAAGTGTCGGTGCGCGACGCCGCCACCAACGCCCTTGTCAACGTGCAAGCACTGCATACCACAGAACCCTATATCACAGGACGTTACACCGTTGAGGTTCACACCCTCCCCACCATCGTGATCAACGACGTGGACATCAGCTACACCTCCTCCACCGACCTCACCATCCCCTCGCCCGGACTGGCGGTGATAAACAAACCCAAAGGCATCTACAAAGGCTACATTCTCTCCATCGACGAAACCACGGGCAGAGCCGACCTCATCTACACCCTCGACGAGGAAAAACTGGTCGAGCACCTGCCAATAATGCCCGGCGAATACATAGTGATGCTGCAGGACAAAGAGGAATATGGCAACAAAACGATAATGAAAAAGCGGTTCAAGATAGAATCGGCACAACAAACGAACATAAATTTCTAACGCATAAAACATTAAACACCATGATAAAAATACCCGAAAACATAGCAATGAAAGACCTCCGCAGCGGATTTGGCGAAGGTTTGGTGGAAGCAGGTCGCCGCAACCCCAACGTGGTGGGACTGAGCGCCGACGTTACCGGCTCCGTAAAGATGGACGGTTTCGCCAAGACTTTCCCCGAAAGGTTCGTGCAGTGCGGCATTGCCGAAGCCAACATGACGGGCATAGCCGCTGGAATGTCGCTCAACGGCAAAATCCCCTTCCTCGGAGGCTTCGCAGAATTTGTAACCGGACGTATCTACGACCAGATCCGTCAGGTGGTGGCCTACTCCAACAAAAACGTCAAAGTGTGCGGCAGCCACGCCGGCATCACCCTCGGCGAGGACGGCGCCACGCACCAGACTATGGAGGACATAGGACTGATGAAAGCCCTGCCCAACATGACAGTGCTCGTGCCATGCGATGCCAACCAGACCTACAACGCCACCCTTGCCGCCGCCGAACACAACGGCCCAGTGTACCTGCGCTACGGCCGTCCGAAAATGCCCAACTTCACCGACATCAACGAGCCTTTCATCATTGGCAAAGCCCAGATACTGAACGAAGGCAGCGACGTAACCATCATTGCCACCGGACACCTTGTGTGGGAAGCCATACAAGCCGCCATAGCCCTAGAAAAAGAAGGCATCGGCGCCGAAGTGATAAACATACACACCATAAAACCCCTCGACAGCGAAGCCATCATAGCCAGCGCCCGCAAGACCGGCGCCGTGGTTACCGCCGAGGAGCACTCGCTCTACAACGGACTGGGCGACAGCGTGGCACACGTGCTGGCCGCCAACTGCCCCACACCGATGAGTTTTGTAGCAATGGAAGACCGTTTCGGCGAATCGGGCACCCCATTGCAGCTGATGGAACATTTCGGACTGAAAAGCAGCAATATCGTCAACGCCGTTCACAAAGTATTGAAAATAAAATAACTAAAAATTTATTTTCAATAAAAAAAGC
The DNA here is from genome assembly GCA_017443265.1 of Bacteroidales bacterium. Lineage (GTDB taxonomy): Bacteria > Bacteroidota > Bacteroidia > Bacteroidales > P3 > UBA1219. The sequence continues at coordinate 11,156 of JAFSOU010000044.1, forward strand.
TCCGCCAAAAGGCGGAGTTTTTTTATTATTTTGGTTTATCAGAAAAAATTTGATTTACAAAAAACGAGAGAAATGATAAAAGTTTGGGTCGCCGATTATTCAGGTTTTACAAGTCGCGACAGAGCATACAATGGTATTATTTTTATATGACGCTCCTTTCCGTTTTTTTGTGTAATCATACCGAAATTCTCAAGAGATGTGCGTACCGCCTCGGTGAGTCCTTTTTTTGCCATATAAACAGCAAGACTTTTCATTTTGCCGCTTGTACCCGATTTCACCTCTATTGGAAGGGGTTTCATATCCTTTGCTATCACATAATCCACTTCCGAAGTTGCTCCTTCGGATATGTTTTCCCAATAGTAAAGGTCGTGCTGAGTGTGGCTGTTGCTATATTTAACAAGTTCCCACCCAGCTACCATTTCGGCTAGGCTACCCTTATTCACTAGGTCGCTGGCAGAGCCAGCAAGTATAAGCTGCGTGAGGTTTTGGGGCCCTCCTAATCCAAAATCCAGCATCCGCAACAGCAATCCACTGTCGAGATATATGTATTTACGGAATTTTGGATTTGTTTCCGCTCCCAAAGGAATACCATTGGCAGCTGTACATTGTACAGGTTTCAACAACCCTGCATCGCATAGCATACCCAAGGCTTCTTTCACAGCTTTGGAATTGTATTCGCCCTCCACTTTGCTATACACAAATTTCTTTCCCACCTGTAGCACTGCACTTTGCAAAGTATTACGTAAAAGTGAGGTGTTTACACGTGAACCATATTTTGCAAAGTCGTCGTAATAACTTTGCAAGATGTCGTCCTGCTCTGCGGCGCACTGCAAATAATCGCGACTTGTCACCCAAGCCACAACACTTGATGGCATCCCTCCTACTATAAGATACGAGCGAAACAGTTGGACAATGTCGTTGTGCAAGGCTTCAAAAAGGGGGTTGTCGGCATTTGCCGAATCGCGTGCCTCAATCCACGACAAGTGTCCTGTGGCCGTTAAAAATTCGTCGAACGACAATGGGTACATAAACATTGAGCGGATACGACCAACACCATAGGCTGATGTGTTTTTCAGGGTAAACTCTAGCAGCGATCCGGCTGCAATCACGTGGAGTTCGGGGAAATCTTCCTTAAAAAACCAAAGTGTCTTAAGTGCGTCCTCGCACGCTTGAATCTCATCGAGAAATAGAAGCGTATTCCCGGGAACTATCGAGGTGTTATACAACTGTCCCAATCGTGCCGCAAGCTCTTTCACATCGTGAATCTCGGCAAAAAGCCGCTTAAGTTCAGGGCGTTTCTCAAAGTTTACCTCAATATAATTTTCAAAACTCTCTCCTAAATGACGTACCGAAGATGACTTCCCAACCTGACGGGCACCCCTCAAAAGCACAGGTTTGTGGACCTGAGACTTCCGCCATCTCTCCAATTCACTATCTATCAACCTATTTATATACATATCAATCCATTTTTTACAACTGCAAAAATAACAAAAAAAATTAATTTTACAAAAACCGAGAGGAATAATCGGTCATTTTTTTACAAAACCGAGAGGAATAATTAGCCGTTTTTACACAAAACCGAGAGGAATAACATTAAAACAACATAAAAAATCACCCTCTGCCTCGTCACTCTGCCGATGTATCTGCTTTACGAGTTTTCGATTTTTATCTGCAAACGGGTGGGCGTTTGACACACAAGCGGCTATACACTTACGCAAAACACGGCCTTTTTAATCACCTTATTACAATTTATTTTTGCATATCTGCAAATTTATTCGTATCTTTGCTTTTGCAAATTATATACCTATGCGCATAAGAATTTGGATACCAATATTTTGCTTTATGGCGATGTTCCGCATCGCCATGGGGCAGGATATCCATTTCTCCCAAGCCGACCTCAACCCGCTGTTTGTAAACCCCGCCTACACCGGCTTTTTCGAAGGACGGGCACGCTTCAGCGCCTTCTACCGCAACCAATGGGCCACGGTGAGCAACCCCTATCAAACCCTCGCCGCCTCGGCGGAAGTGGGCATAATACGTAACCGCTACAGCAACAGCGGACTAAACCTCGGCGTTATGGTTAGCGCCGACAAGGCCGGTTCCCTCGGCTACGGCATAGCTCAGGCCGACATGACGCTGTCGTTCTTCAAAGCCCTGAGCTACGACAACGAAAACTATATATCTGCCGGCATTACAGGCGGCTACGGCCAACGCGGTTTCAACCCGCAGAACGCAGAAATGACCGACCCCAGCGAGGCTTTCGATATCACCAACCGAGCCTATTTCGACGTGGGGGCGGGCATTATGTGGAGCGACCAGTTCACCGACCAATTCGGCATACAGACGGGAATAGCCGCCTACCACCTAAACAAACCAAACATCTCTTACCTCGGCCTCGACGACACCTACCTCGAACCCAAATTCAATTTCTACCTCAATTTCAGCATCGCCACCTCCGACCGCCTGACCCTGCAACCCACTGTGCTTCTGCAATTCCAGCAACAATACAGCGAATATCTCTACGGCCTCAAGGCGAAACTCGACATCTCGCAACGCGCCTATTTCAAAAACAACCTCTTCGCGGGCGTTTTCTTCCGCCAGATGGACGCCATTGTGGCCACCGTGGGACTGGAGTACAACAACTGGGTGTTCGGCGCGGCTTACGACGTGAACATCTCCGACCTGAAACCCGCCAGCCACACCGTGGGCGCCGTGGAACTCGGAATTGTTTACTATATCAAGGAAAAGAAACGTGTAAAGAAAGTAAAATCCATACCCTGCCCCACTTTCACATAATGAAAACGACAAGACTTCATATCAGGACTTGGCTCGGCGCGCTGTCGGTGGTGATAGTGATGCTGTGGCCGACGTGCGTCTTGTCGCAGAACGAAAGCGAGCTGGCAGGCGACGAGGCTTTCGAACTGGGATGGTACAAAACAGCCCTTGCACATTACAAAAACGCCATCACCATGAGCCAGCAGAACACCGACCTGCTGTACAAGATGGCCGAATCGGCACGCATGGCCAACGACTACCCCGCCGCCATACGCTACTACCAGCGAGTGCGCACCTCGGGCAACGCCAACAAATACCCCGACACCGAATACCTGCTGGCCACCATGTACAAATGCAACGGAACCCCCGACTCGGCGCTTATATACTACAAAGCCTACGTGCAGTCGTTTCCGCACAACACATATTTTGAACAACGCGCCCGACAGGAGGTTGCGGCCTGCTCGCTGATACTCAACGACTCTATCGACCATCTGCGGCGCAAATATCAGGTGTTCCACGAAGGCAAAGGTGTGAACACCGAAAACAGCGAGTCGGGAGCCATCAAGGTGGGCGACTCCATAGTGCTTTTCTCGCGTCTCGACGAGATATTCACCGCACCTTCGGAGAACTCTCTGTTCGAGACTTTCGTGCTGCAGCAGATATACCAGTCGAGGATTGGCAAAAACGGCCGCTATGCACAGAGCAAACTCAACACATGGGGGCTGAACAGCAAAAAATCGCACAGCGGCAACGTGGCCTTCGACGAAGTTAACCAATGCGTGTACCTCACCTACGGCGACCCCAACTCATTCTCCGAGATACTTAGCCAGATTTACGTGTCGTACTACCGCAACGGCAAATGGACAACACCCAAGAAACTTGGCCGCAACATCAACCTGCCCAACTACACCTCCACACAGCCCGCCGTGGCACACAAGGACGGCACCACACTGCTGTTCTACGCCTCCAACCGTCCGGGAGGCAGCGGAGGCATGGACATCTGGTACTCCGTGGTGGACGGCGACAAATTCAGCCCGAGCGTTAACCTTGGCTCGCCCGTGAACACCATGGGCGACGAAATCACGCCTTTCTACTGCGACGCCACCGGTGAACTCTACTTCAGCTCCGACTACCACTACGGCTACGGCGGTTTCGACATTTTCTGTTCCGAAGGTTTCCGCGACCAGTGGACAAAACCCGAGAACCTCGGCGGCAAGATGAACTCGCCCGCCAACGACCTGTATTTCACCGTAAACACCAACGACACCCTTTCGGGATTTCTCACCACCAACCGCAAAGGCTCCTATTTCATTGCCGACAACACCTGCTGCAACGACATCTATTCGTGGAAACGCATTCCCGACACCATCCCTGTTACCGACTCCATACCGAAGCCAAAACCCGACACCATCATAGTAACACAGAAATCGGCCCGCTCGTTGCTACCCGTAACCCTCTATTTCCACAACGACGAACCCGACCCGCGTTCGCAAAACGTCACCACAACAAAAACATACTCCGATGCCTACACCAACTACAGGACAATGAAAGCGGAGTACAAAAAAACGCAGTCGAATATAGCCGACAACACCCAAAAAGACAATGTTTTACAAGCACTTGACATATGTTTCGACAGCACTCTGCCCTACAGCTACGCCGACCTCGACAGCCTGATGCGCATCATCCGCAAGGACCTGCAAAACGGCCGACACATACGCCTGCTGGTGAAAGGCCACGCTAGCCCGCTGGCCACGGAGAAATACAATTTCATACTTTCCAAACGCCGTATCTCCAGTTTCCTCAACGAACTGCTTGCCTACGACAACGGCATCATTGCCAAATACATACAGAACCCCAACCTCGGCGGCAGCCTGCAGATAGAGGAGCTTGCACTGGGCAGCAGCAAAGCCGGAAAGAACGTTAGCAGCGACGCCAAAAACCAGAGCAAGTCGGTGTACAGTCCCGAAGCCATTGCCGAACGCCGTATAGAGATTGTGGATTACCAATACACCGACGAGGAGAACAGAAGCCGCCTGCAGCTGTCGTCGGGCACGGTGAAACTCGGCACCATACCTCGCGACACCTCGATGACGGTTTACGTATCGCTACCCATAGTGGGCGGCAAAAAGATGATTGTGAACTACATGCACGTGGCCTCATCGAATGCTAGGATAGTGCAGAACTCCGAAACCACCGCCAACGGTTACCTCACTTTCCAACTGAAAATAGACACATACAACATAAACTCCTCCGCCCCGCTCTTTATCCCCCTCACAATACGTGTGAACAACGAAAACTCCACCCAGACCATCTTCTTGGAATACCAAGTGAAACAGTGAAGAAAGTTGAAAATTGAAAGTTGAGAGTTGAAATGTTCGACGCGGATGGTTTATGGGGCGGTGAATTGGGATTTCGGCAGGGCGGTTTTTCAGCTACAACGGTTTTTATTGTTGTTCAATCTTTGCTTGGTTGGTTTGAAACCATATAATATCCATGTGCCGGATTTTGATTTGATTTAGAATACCAATCTATTGAAGTTCTGTAACTGGTGGTGTCAACTACCCATATCAATTTGTTTTCGTTTTCTTCATACCACTGCAATAACTTCTTTTGCAGAAATTGCCTATTACTTTCTCCGTAACTCACAAAAGAAAAATATGTTATATCTTTATCAGAAGGATAATCTTTCTTTTCCATGATTATTTCTTTGATGGGGATGTCGTGAACTATGTGACATAAAATGCTAAATGCGATATCTCCTAAACAATAGTACCCGCCCCAATTTGGAATATTGATATTTGTTTTAGTGGTATTTGTCAAATTTGATATTAAACATGGAATAATATTTTTCCCTCGAATAACTAAACTCCAATAAATACTATCTCCCGACAGCTCAGGCGAATAAGGGACATCTTTGACCAATGCGAGTTCCTTTATGCATTCATCGTCGTTTACTGTTTGAGCTGTGGTGTAGCTACTTAACAAAAACAAAACTGAAAAAGGCACACAACAGACGATCCCACCCTTGCGGATTACATTTCTGGCATTTTTTTGCTTTTGTTTCATTTTTTTATTAATCTTAGTTTGTTATGATAACGGCTGTGGGGTGGGTTTATTGTTTTAGCGGATTGCAAATCCTTGTACTATTCTGTGTCGGATTGCAAATCCGACACGACGGGTTAAAAGTTAAGAGTTTGAAGTGGGGAGTGGGGAGTTTGTAGTGGTGAGTTTGCAGTTATACTTCTTCACAAATTCACATCTTAACACCTTCACGACTTCACGCCTTAACTGCATTTTTCATTGTTTCTCCCACAGTTTTTGTATTTTCTTTATCATTTCCGGGTCTCCCGAACGTTGGGCCGCATTAAGGGATTCTTCGTCCAAATAAGTGTATTGAAGCAATAAATCCACCTGACTCTCCCACGCCATGCCTTTCTCTATTGCTTCGTTTATGGCACGTGTGCCTTTTTCAAAGTATTTTTTAGCCTGCTTGTCCGTAATGCCTGCTTCCATTGCTTCGTAACTGAATGGATATGGATGCCCAAGCATATCTGGGTCGGCACCTGCCTTTAAGAAAGCTCTCAAAAGCCTATTTTCATCCTCCACGGAACTTTTCCAATACTCATCTTTCTCCGACGCATCCACTAGAGGTTTACCATCTTCCGAGCTTCCAAGCCTCGATTGCCACAAACTTTCCACATCATCACTTTTTGTTCTGGTAACTATATACCACACGTATGGCCGTTTATTGACATCCGCGCCATGCGACAAAAGCAAGTCGAACATCCTTATATCCGGTGTTGGCGAAGGAATAGTATCTCCCGCCTTTAATCTCGCAAATACATCGTAACGAGAATCAGCCAAAATCATCAAGGGATTGGAATCGATCCATCCAAATCGTCCTTCGCAGGAATCCGGATCCACACCACTCTCAAGTATAACAGTAGCACACTCACAATCAAGCCGATCCACCGAACGATTTAGACACCATAGTTTTTCATCATCAGTCAATTTTTCAACATCTTCCGAACTATATGGCATTGAAAACTCTTTAACCACAAATTGGCATGACTGAGAAAGGACAATCAATAGAAAGCCCCCATAAAAAAATAGTATTTCCCTTATGTATTTCTGAATCTTCATATCATTAGTGTCCCGTTAAAATTGGGACGAGTTAAATATTAATCAAACAACCCCGGAATAAGGGGACCAGATTGCTCTTTGACATCATTGGAATAAGTCTTATCGAACAGTTCTCTGAGCGGAGCTTTGTCAGTGAGTGACA
>JAFSOU010000045.1 GCA_017443265.1 Bacteroidales bacterium
ATATACGTTTTCTATGAGTATCAACATCCAAAACTTTCACTTTCAGATGCTGATGTATTTTTACTACTTGGTTGGGGTCTTTCACGTAGCGGTCGCCCATCTGGCTGACGTGCAGCAGTCCGTCGTTGTGGATGCCTATGTCCACAAAGGCGCCAAAGGCTGTTATGTTGGTTACGATGCCCGGCAGCACCATGCCCGTGTGAAGGTCGTCGATTGAGGAGATGGTGCTGTCGAACTCGAACACCTCGAATTTGGTGCGAGGGTCGAGCCCCGGCTTGTCGAGCTCTTTCATTATGTCCTGAAGGGTGGGCAAGCCACAGTCGTCGTCCACAAATTCGTTGATGTTTATCTTTGCGCGGAGGCTTTTGTCGGCCATGAGCTGTTCCACCGAGGCGCCAACTTTTTTCGCCATACGCTCCACAAGGGCGTAGCGTTCGGGGTGCACGGCGCTGCGGTCCAGCGGATTGTCAGACTCGCGTATGCGCAGAAATCCGGCGCACTGCTCGAAAGCCTTTTCGCCCAGACGCTCCACTTTGAGCAACTCTTTCCTCGATTCGAACGCCCCGTTGCGGTTGCGGTAGGCCACTATGTTTTTTGCCAATGTCGGCCCAATGCCCGACACGTACGAAAGAAGCTCCTTGCTTGCGGTGTTGAGCTCCACGCCCACGCTGTTTACGCAACTCTCCACCACGTCGTTGAGGCTGTTCTGCAGCATAGTCTGGTCCACGTCGTGCTGGTACTGTCCCACACCTATGGACTTTGGGTCTATCTTGACCAGTTCCGACAGCGGGTCCATCAGTCGGCGGCCTATAGAGACGGCACCGCGCACCGTTACGTCGTATTCGGGGAACTCCTCGCGGGCCACGTCGGAGGCGGAATACACCGAGGCTCCGCTCTCGCTCACCATCACAATGATGATTTTGTTTTTGAAGTCGGCATGTCGCACTATCTCTTCCGTCTCGCGTCCTGCTGTGCCGTTGCCTATGGCAATAGCCTCAATTTCGAACGCCTCGGCGAGGTCTTCGATACGTTTTACGGCATCGCGTTCGTCGCGCACCGAACCGAAGGGGTAGATGGTTTCGTTGTGTTCGAGGTCGCCTTGTTCGCTGAGGCACACCACTTTGCATCCTGTACGGAAGCCCGGGTCGATGGCCATCACACGTTTCTGTCCCAGCGGTGAGGCCAGCAGCAGCTGACGCAGGTTTTCGGCAAACACCTTGATAGCCTCCTCGTCGGCGCGGGTTTTCAACTGGTTGTAGAACTCCGTTTCTATCGACGGTGCGAGCAGACGTTTATAGCTGTCCCTCACGGCGTTATACACTATTTTCGAGCTTTCGTTGCGGTTTTTGATAAACAGGCGGTCGAGACGTTCGCCTGCCCATTCCTCGTTTTTCGGTGCAATCTTGACCCGCAGCACGCCCTCGTTCTCGCCGCGGAACAATGCCAGTATGCGGTGCGACGGCACTTTGGCCACCGGCTCGCTCCAGTCGAACCACGACTTGAATTTGGCGCCCTCGTCGGCTTTGTTTTTCACCACTTTTGACGAGAGCATCCCTTGTGTGGCAAACAGTTTGCGTATGGTGTTGCGTGCGGTGGCGTCCTCGCTAATGCGTTCGGCAATGATGTCGCTGGCGCCCGCAATGGCGTCGTCGGTGCTTTCCACGCCTTTTTCGGCGTTGACGAAAGTCGCGGCGAATGCTTCGATGTCGATATTTTGTTGTAGCTGTATCTTGTCCGCCAAGGGTTCGAGGCCTTTTTCGATGGCCACGGTGGCGCGGGTTTTGCGTTTGGGTTTGTAGGGCAGGTATAGGTCTTCGAGTTGGGTCAGGTTGTCGGCTTCGAGAATCTGTTTTTCCAGCTCGGGGGTGAGTTTGTCCTGCTCGCGGATGGAGGCGAGGATGGCTTCGCGGCGTTTGTCGAGTTCCACCAGACGTGCCAGAAGGTCGCGGATGGCGGCTATCTGCACCTCGTTGAGGTTTCCGGTGGCCTCCTTGCGGTAGCGGGCTATGAAAGGCACCGTGGCACCGTTTTGCAGCAGCTCGATGGTTTTCTCCACCTGTCGCGAGCCGAGACTAAGCCGTGAGGCTATGATTGTTGCGTAGTCCGTCATAAGTGTGTTTTAAAATGCAAAGATACGAAAAAAAAGTGATTGGAGAAATTGTTTTTATGTCATAGCAAAAAAAAAGGGGACGGATTTTCAGATCTGCCCCCGTTTGAATTTTTATTTGGATAATGTTTAGAATCTCAAGCCTGCCGACAGACGCACTTCCGAAGTGTGGGTGTCCTTGGTGAGGTCGTTGATGGTCTTGCCGAAAGCAGCGCCAACCATAAATTTGCCGAAATAGGCATATACACCGATGTTGGGACCAAACTCAAAACGACTCCACGGGTCGGGATTTTCCGCCGATTCGGTGAAAAGCGATGTTTTTGTGCGGTCGTCGTAGATGGTGTTGTCGTCGGTGTGAAGATTGGGGGCTGTTACATAGCTGCTGCCTCCGATATGCATGCGTCCGTAAAGGCCTACATACGGGAAAAACGCCACCGTTGTGTTGGGTATTTTGAACAGATAGCCGACATTGGCTTTCAAAAAGGTCGAAAAATAGAGAAACTCGGTTGTGATAGTCTTCTCATATCCAAGGAAATCGAATGGTTCGGACACGTCCTTGTATTGCGAGAAAACAAATCCCACGCCCCAGTGCAGGTAGAGGTTGATTTTTTTCGACAGCGGGTTGTTGTCCGAAATAACCAAGCCAATCTGTTTGAAAGCTTCTTCGTCCTTGATTGTGAGGTCGTCGCCGGTGTAGAGGTATTTCGAAGGTCCGTAGAAGGCTTCGAAGGAGAAGAATTTCTGCGGGCCAGATTCGAGAGTCATGCTCTCCGCCGACTGTGAGAAGGCCGTTGTGGCCATAAGGCACAATGCCATTGTTGCGATGATTTTTTTCATATTAGGTTGAAAAATTATTTGTTAGCGGAATTTCAAATACTTACAAGCTTGCACAAGGCCGAAATTCCATGAAAGCATCATGCAAAGCGAAATGCAAAGATACTATTATTTTTTTAAATAAAAAAATTTTTTTAATATATGGTAATATGCAGATAATAAATGGTTTAAAAATCGGCACGGAGCGATAGGGAGGTGATGATGTCCTGTTTTTGAACGCCGTCGGTTGATGGTTGTATCAGTTAAATAAAGTCCGAAGGACTGAAATACTTTAGGCAGGGATGTAAATCCCTGCAAAGGCGTGCCACACCAATAAAGAAGTCCGAAGGACTGGCACAAATCAATCGTCTAAAATATAATTTTTATTGAATTCAATGTCGTAATGTTTTAAAAAAGAGATGTATTCGTCTCGAAAGGTCCGCTTTTTGTGATGTTCTTCTTGTGTGCGTATGTAATTAACAGTTTTTTCAATTAATGTCGGACTGACGGAGAAAGCGCCATACCCTTCTTGCCACGAAAACCGTTTTTGATAGTACGGTTGGTCATTAATCCACCGGCTGCTGTTGGCTTTTATTGCCCTTGCAAAATCGGACAAAGCCATTGTTTTTGGCAAAGTCGATAATACGTGCAGGTGGTCGGGCATTCCTCCGATTTCTATTGGTATTCCGCCATTGTTTTTGATAATGCCTGCAATGTCATTAGTGTCCCGTTAAAATTGGGACGAGTTAAATATTAATCAAACAACCCCGGAATAAGGGGACCAGATTGCTCTTTGACATCATTGGAATAAGTCTTATCGAACAGTTCTCTGAGCGGAGCTTTGTCAGTGAGTGACA
>JAFSOU010000046.1 GCA_017443265.1 Bacteroidales bacterium
ACCCCAAGCAGTGGCATATTCCAAGGCATTATCGTAAGCATCCAATTCGGTGATTGTAACCACAGCAACTTGGTTCCCAGTGCTTAAATCAAGATTTTCGAGACGATTTTCCGTCTCATCCCACTGCGATGCAGAAAACACTTTGGCATAGTCGTTTACAAAAACAGGTAAAGTATCTTCATCACCTTCTTTTTCACGATTGGCACCGCCGCAAGCAATATTTGCAACCATAAGGCAAAATGCTACAAATAAGCCCAAAAAACTAATCCATTGTTTAGTTCTCATAACGATAAATGTTTAAAAATCAACTTATTTAAAAAGCTTTGACGTTCTTAAAACTTCACATTACCAACTTCCTCCCGCGCCGCCGCCGCCAAAGCTTCCTCCGCCGAATCCGCCAAATCCACCGCTTGATCCGCCGCTCCACGATGAGCCGCCCAGACTGCCGCCCCAGAAAACAGGTCCCGAAGTGGCAGTGCCTCCACTGCTGTATGTGGTGCCGCCGCCACGTTTCGATGCCCAAACAATAACAATAACAAAAACTACCAAGAAAAAGACAGCCAGAACAATTCCTGCCGTATCGTCGTCGTAATCTTTGTACGAATATTCGCCTTTAACTATCGGGATTATAACGTCGAGAGCCGCGTTGATGCCGCCGCAGTAGTCGTTTTGTTTGAATTTCGGAATCATCTCGTTTTCCACAATACGCTTGCACGTGGCGTCGGGCAGCACGCCTTCGAGCCCGTAGCCGGGGGCGATAAAAGCCTGACCCTTGGAGAAGGTGGTCTTTATTTTTACAACAATCACCACGCCGTTGTTATTCTTTTCGGACCCCACGCCCCACGCACGGCCCAGCTGTGTGGCGTAGTCGGCAATGTCGTATCCTTCGAGGTCGGCAAGTGTTACCACCACAATCTGATTTCCGGTACTGTCGTCGAGGTCGCGCAGACGCTGTTCCATTTCCTGCCGCTGGGTGGCGCTCAGCACATTGGCATAGTCGCTAACAAGACAATTGGGACGCTCGGGGATGTCAGCCAAAGCGATATTTGTTGCCATAAGGCTGATTATCAAGAAAATAAAAGTTATTACTTTTAGCGATTTTTTTATTTTCATTTGATTCTTGGTATTTGAACAACATTCTAATAACACATTTTTTCGCTAAAAATTGCCAACCGACAAAAATATTGGAAAATTTTTGGTATCTTTGTGATAAGTTCTGTCGTTGTATCAACAGCAGAACCATTTGAAAATAAGTATATTACAATAAACTAAACCATTATTCTTTTATGAAAAAAACGAAATGGATTCTTTTGGCACTGATTTGTGTGGCTATCACCGCCAACGGCCAGAAAAAGAAACAAGAACCCGACACCAAAGGCATCAACGCCGAGACTTTGGCCAAAATTCAGAAATCGTACAAAAATACCGCCGAGGACAAGGCCCTGCGCAACGCCATGTCGGGCATCGAGTTGAACAAACTTGCCCAGAATTCGGACAACAGCACGGCTTTCAACACCTATTTCTCCAACAAAGTGAACTCGCAGGCCATCACCGACCAGAAATCGTCGGGACGCTGCTGGATGTTCACCGGAATGAACGTGCTACGTAACAAGGCCATACGCAAGCACAACCTTCCTCCTACTTTCCAGTTCTCGCAGGTTTACACCTTTTTCTGGGACCAGCTGGAGAAATCGAACCTCTTCCTTCAGGCTGTGATAGACACCCGCAAGTCTGATTTCAACGACAAGACCGTGGAATGGCTCTTTAAGAACCCCATCGGCGACGGCGGACAGTTTACAGGCGTGGCCAACCTGCTCACCAAATACGGCATTATGCCCGCCGACGCTATGCCCGAGACCTACAGCAGCGAACACACATCGCAGCTGTCGTCGCTCCTTGCCCTGAAACTGAGAGAGTTCGGCCTTGAGCTGCGCGACATGAGCACCAAAAAAGGCATGACCGAACAGAAACTGCAGGACCGCAAGGTGGAGATGCTGCAGACCATCTATCGCATGCTGGCCCTCAACTTCGGCGTTCCGCCAACAGAATTCACCTGGACCCGCAAAGATGCCAAAGGCAACCCCGTGGAAACCAAGACCTACACCCCGAAATCGTTCTACGAAGAGTTTGTTGACGAAGACTTCAGCAACTACTACATGATTATGAACGACCCCACCCGCGAATACTACAAAGTGTACGAGATAGAATACGACCGCCACGTGTACGACGGACAAAACTGGCGTTACCTCAACCTGCCCATGGACGAAATTGCCGAAATGGCCATAGCCTCCATCAAGGACAGCACCATGATGTATTTCAGCTGCGACGTTGCCAAGTTCCTCGACCGCAACAAAGGCTTTATGGACATCAACAACTACGACTACGCCTCGCTGATGGGCACCACTTTCAATATGGACAAAAAACAGCGCGTGATGACCCACGCCAGCGGCTCGAGCCACGCCATGACTCTCTGCGCCGTGGACCTCGACAAAAACGGTAAACCCTTAAAATGGATGGTGGAAAACAGCTGGGGCAACAAGTACGGCTACAACGGTTTCCTGATTATGACCAACGAATGGTTCAACGAGTATATGTTCCGCCTTGTGATTGAGGACAAATATATGCCCGCCAAAACAAAAACCCTGCTCAACCAGAAACCCATCATGCTCCCAGCTTGGGACCCCATGTTCCTGCCCGAAGAATAACATTGCAACATATGATTTTTCAAAAAATCCGCGCCTTACGAGGTGCGGATTTTTTTTGTTGAAAAAAGTGCAGGAAAAAGAGCTGAAAATGTGGAAATTTGTTAGAAACACTAAAACACTGATTTACTGCATATTATCTCACAACACACAAAAACAACACAAAAAAAGTGTGGTTTTTTGATGAAAATAACACAAAAAAAGTGTATTTTTGCAGTTCAAAAAACACAAAAAAAATGTATAGAAATATTTACAAAGAGTTATTGAATTGGAAAAACCGTCCCGACCTTAAGCCACTAATCCTGTTAGGCGCACGCCAGGTGGGTAAGACATATATTTTGCAAGATTTCGGCAAACGGGAGTTCGAAAACATGGTATATGTAAACTGTCAACGCAACAGTATTTGCGAACAACTGTTCCGCGATTTGGATGTAAAACGTATTGTTACAGAACTGGAACGCTATTTCGACACCAATATAGTGGCTGGCAAGACGTTACTGATTTTCGACGAAATACAGGAAGCGGAAAACGCCATTACATCGCTGAAATACTTTTGCGAGGAGATGAACTCGCTACATGTGGCCGTGGCAGGATCTTTGCTTGGCATACAGCTTAGAGAGGAAGAGTCGTTTCCCGTAGGAAAAGTACATACCCTAAAGATGTATCCAATGACTTTCAACGAATATCTTATGGCTTGCGGACAACAGCGTCTGCTTGAAGTGCTGGAAAACAAGGATTGGGAGTCGATGAAACTACACAACGAAAAACTCACAGAGCTTTTGCGACAATATTTCTTTGTGGGTGGCATGCCCGAAGCTGTTTCGAAATACATCGAGACCGGAAATGTGCGCGAAGTGCGCGAGGTACAGCGTGAGATATTGGAGACTTACTCCCACGATATGGCCAAACACAGCAAAACTCAGATTCAGAGAATCCATCAGGTGTGGCAGAGCATTCCGGCACAGTTGTCGCGCGAGAACAAGAAATTCTTTTACGGCTCACTGCGCAAGGGTGCCCGTGCGAAAGACTTTGAACTGGCCTTGCAATGGCTGGTGGATGCAGGTTTGGTTTATCGTGTGGAACGTTGCAAAAAACCGGTCCACCCTCTTAAATTCTATGCCGACGACAGTGCTTTCAAACTGTATATGCTCGACTGCGGGCTGCTGGCATGTATGTCGGAAGCTAATCCCAATATGCTGCTGCTGAACGACAACGCTTTTGTGGAGTTTAAGGGTGCTTTTGCGGAAAACTTTGTGTTACAGCATCTAAAAGCTGTCCCCAACAGTTCGATATTTTACTATAGCAAAGACAATTCCACCATGGAAATAGATTTTCTGTTTCAGACGGAAGAACGCATAGTGCCAATTGAAGTGAAAGCAGCCGAGAATGTTGCAAGCCGCTCGCTGTACTTGTTTGTTAACAAAGACTTTAAAGAGCAAGGATTTAGAGGGCTACGTTTTTCGCTAAAACCCTATATCCAACAATCGTGGATGGAGAATGTGCCGCTGTATGCGGTGGAGAGTGTGGTTCAGGGGCTGTGAGTGTTTATTTAGTGGAGCTATCCAGAAGGACTCGTCGCGCACCGAATCGAGCTTGGCGTTCACCGCGCGTGGGGTAATGAACACCTCGCCGTGATCAGCCACCCTTTGGCGGCTTTTGATTTGTTTTGTGTTTTCGTTGTCAGGCATAAAAAATCGTGGAACTTTGCTTATGCCCTCTTAGGTGTTCCACGACCTGCCAGCAACTAAGTAAAGCCCACGATTTCTCGTAGGCGTTTACCGCTTTAACTGTCACTGGCTTTGAATTGGAACTTTAAGGGTCTAGTGAGAGCGAAAACGCTTTTATAATATAATATGTTAGTTATGTTCTATTTTGTTTGTTCGATATGTTGGGTGTTTTTTGTTGATTTATGCGTGCAAAGATAGGTTATTTTTTGAAGGGAGGAAGTTTTTAATCTGATAATCGGATTGTCTTTTCAAGTGTGTTTTTTTTTGTGCACAAGTGAGTGATAACTATATGCCTCTTTACGTGCTGTATAAAAATTAATCACTTGTTATTTTGAAAAAGCGGAATAAAATCGAGTATGACCTCTGCTTTAATCACGTTGCCAATACTATTAGGGATGCGAGAATTTGCTACTAGTTTTTGTTGAGTTGGAATACTCGCTATACGAATATCTCCATCAACATTTGACAAAAAAACTGAATTAACAATGCCAAGCAAGAAAACTCGAGTTTTTCCTATGTTAATATTCCCGTTTTTATCAGTAAATGTCCCTTTATTGTATAATAGCACAGGTGAACCACTTGAACCAGGAAACACGGCTGCATCTACAAGGAAAGCTTTAGTATTATTATAATCTAACCGAATTTGTGTAGCTGTAATACCTTTGCGAACAATTGGCATATTATTGGCAGAATCCCATATCCCATTGGGATAACCTACCATAATCACATCTTCAACGGCATCAAAAGACTGAATAGTATCATAATTTGGTATTAATGAATTATTAAAAGCCTTGAAGAATAGAGGATTATTCAACTTTTTAGCAGCTTCAGTTAAAACAATTATAGGCAAAGCACATAAATCAACATTATCATCAGGGTGAAAAGTCCACATTTTCTCAAAATCATCTTCATAGGAAATTGTAAAATGCTCCTTGTAATTTGGATTCCCGTCCATACCAGCTTTTGTAAAGCGAAACAGCCCTTTTTTCATATTTTTAACTACATGTTTATTGGTTATTAACAGAGGCACAATTTTATCTTTGTCAACTTGTAAATTGAAAAAGAATCCAGTACCAGAGTAATTATTCCCTTTTTCATCGGTTGTTTCTATTCGTGTAGTACTAAAACATATTTGTTCTAATGTTGATAATTTTTCCATGTTATATTAATTAGTTAATTAGTTTTCATTGAACGATTTTTCTTTTCACCATCTTTTTAGCGTTTCTTCCAAATGGAGCGGTAGAAGAACATATCTACTACTTCTTAATCCTACATCCCATACTCCATCTCCCTCATAAACTCGTCGGCTACATACAGGTCTCCATATAGGTACAGGCCAGTGGATTTGTCGTGGAGGTCGGCGCAGGTCTGGCTTTCGTAAAACAGCTGCAGAGCTTTCACTGGCTCGATATTCAGTCGTTTGGCTAACTCCATTGATATGGCGCCAATGCGGTTGCTCATGATAATCTCCTGTATGACAGGCGATTTTACAGGGTCTTCAGATTGCTTCTGTTCCATTCTCCCAATTGTTCATACATTCAACCAATACATCGGCAATATTTTCTCTGCTCTCACTGTGAAGCGTTTCGTAGTGAGGGAGTATAAATCGTTCTATCAGGGCCACGCGCTTCATCCGCTGATATACTTCCTTGTAGGAAGTGTTGAGTCGTCTAGCGGTGGTTTCAATACATGTGGCCACGAATGTCATCACCACCTGTGTCTTTGAAATTTCTACAATATTCTTCATAACGCATAATTCAGAACTGCAAAGATACAAATCTTTTTTTATTCGGCAAAATTATTTTATTGGTAAATGGCAGTGATAGATTCCAGACCAAAACGCAACTCAGTTTTTCAAAGATAGATAAAATTTTCGATATGGCAAATCGAAACCGATTTTTTTTCTTGGTCTGCGGTTAAGTTTGTGTTGCAGTTCAAGGATATCGTCATCGGTCCAAGATG
>JAFSOU010000047.1 GCA_017443265.1 Bacteroidales bacterium
AACGCCCGACTGTGTATATGGCGGGTAATTTTGTCCGTCCACCGGAAGGTAGCCGTTGAAACGGTTGGTGTCGAAAGTCTCTCCCGCACAAATCACCTTACTTATGGTGTCGCGCAGGGTGTCGTTCACTGTAAGGGCGATCACCAGATTGTGGTAACAGCCAGTAATGGTGTCGCGATATTGCTGAGTGTAAACGCCTTGGACATAATACGGCGGGTAAATCAGGTCGTTGACCTGCCTGCAATTTGGATAACCGTTGGTGTCGAAAGTCTGTCCGGCGCAGATCGTTTCCCAAATGGTGTCGCGAAGGGTGTCCTCGACGTGGATGTGAATGACGACAAGACTGTCGCAGCCGAAAACAGTGTGGAATTGTCTATACGCTGCCGTGTCTCCCGGTTCGGTAAAAGTGTAACTACCTCCATGACGAGTGGAGGTGCCTCCGGCGCAGATGGTATCGAAGAGATGCGTGACAGTGGAGTCGGGAATTTTTACATGTACTTTGACAACGCTGTCGCATCCGTGGATGGTTGTCAACTGGAATGTATAAATGCCCTCGGTTATCAAGGTCCCGGGCGGAAACATATAGCTGTATTTGCCTGGATGCCCTACGCACATAGTGTCGTAAACCGAAGTGTCGTATGTAGGAAGACCTTCCACAATGCCGATTAAGATATATTGGCAATTTTCGCGAGGATTCGAATAACGCTCGATACGGATTGTGTCGGGCTTCAGATTCCAATTAAAATTGACGTGCTCACCTCTAATTTCTGTAATGACAGTATCAAATTGTTGATTATCACACAAAATACGGCTAATGGTATCTCTCACAGTATCAGGAACAAAAAAGTGAAGCACATAAATCGTTGTATCACCGTTTCTTACAACTGTGTCGTAATAATCTCCAGTCTCGGAAATTGTATACCCTATCCTCGGATTGTTGGGAGTTCTCCAAGTAAATGTCTTTCCAGCACAACTAACAGACTGAGACTCAGAAATGAATGACACTCCCTTTTGTTGGGCAAAGACTTCGAAATCCGCTCCCATCATCAAAAACAATGAGAACAAGAGAAAAATTGCGTTTCTAAACTTTTTTCCCAACATATATTTTTTTTCAGAAGGCACGTATTAAAACCATGCACTTCTTAATTTTTCGACACTTTTTTTAAAAATGCAAATATACACTTTTTTCCCCTAATAATCAAATAATTCCGCAAAATTAACACAAAAAAAAAGGGCCATCGGAACACTTCAAATCCAACGGCTTGATATTACGGCAGTTACATATTTCATGAACAAATCACAAAACAGTCCGAAGTCGTTTTATCTCAGTATGTTAAAAAGCTAATTGCTGTATTTGAACTCATCGAGGTCGCGACGCTCGCGTTTTGTGGGTCGTCCGGTGCCTCTGTCGCGACGTTCGAAATTGTACTGACGAATCATCTGGATACGCTCGTACTCTTCGGCGGGGGTGAGGTCGTTCATAAAGTCGGGGACGAGCTTGGCCCCTACCCTGTTGCCAAGCAACGCCTTCACTTCCACCACCTTATGCAGCTGTTCGATGGTTATCTCATACACTTCGCCCACCTTCACATCGTGTGACGATTTTACGGGAACTCCGTTCAGTTTCACCTTTCCTGCCCTGCATGCCTCAGCCGCCTGCGAGCGTGTTTTGTACAATCGCACGGACCAAAGCCACTTGTCTATCCTAACTTCTTCTGTCATAATTTGTCATTCAGCATATTCCAATCGCACATTGTCCACCCACAGCACATTTTCCAAATTACCGCAGAAAGCCCCCTGACTGGTGGAGGTTATCATCAATATGGCGTGAGTGGGTTTGGCATCGGCGTCGGCCCAAGCGTTCTCGTCGATTTTCACCAGTTTGCCTTTTTTGTTCTTGGCGTAGAAACAGCGGTCGTGGTCATTGCCGATAAGCCCCATATATGGCTTGTAACCTGCTGTCGTCGAGGCATCGCCATAAATCATCGGTATGCGGAAGTTTTTCACCCAACCCTGACTGGATTGCCTGATGTACGCCCACGCCGTGCCCACGCGCTTGGCTGTGATGTTGCCTTTTTCGTCTTCGGTGCGGCTCTGCAAAATGAGAAACATCTCGGCTGGGTCGTCGCCCTTGTAGGTGGATTTGCTGGTGCTGGTGCATCTGGTTATTATGCCGCTTTTCGAGATATTTGCCTTATAGTCGAGCACAAGCGCCGACGGCCTTTGGGTGAAGGGCACTCCCCAGTTCATATTTTTGTACGGAGTGCGCACGTTGCTGATTGGCTCTATGTTATGACCCCAAAAGATACTGCCGCCGGCAAGCACCTCTATATCCACAAGTCCTATCACCTTGCACGACGCAAGACGGTTAACGAGCTTTACGCAATAGCCCGTGGGACCTTTTTCGGGAATAACGGAAAGGCTTGTCTTTACCACTCCCGCAACTTTGGCGTAGGCGTTTGCCGTACCCCATATCGAGGTGGAACGCAGCACCTGATTGCCTTTGATGGTGTCGGTTTTGCCTATGTCGTAGATGCGACGTGTGTTGCCGCCCAGCAGAAACGACTCGTCGATGTCGCGCACTATCCACTGCTCGAAATCGCCGTACGACACTCGTTTCAACGTCTGCGAGATGACTGGGGTTTGAACAACAAACGCCAACAAAGCGACACTCACTATTTTTTTTGCAATTATGTTCATCTAACTTTCCTCCATATTTTCATCACACCCCAATGTGGCAAGGCATTCACCGCACCCGGCGCAATGTGGTTTACAAATCCGGGGGTTACGCACCTCCGTTTGCGGAAAAGGGCCCTCAGAGCCGATTTTACAAGTCTCCGTGGAGTACGCATCACGCCCAAGCGTATGGCCAGACGCTGATAACGCTCGCTGAGGTTGTACAAAGGCGTGGCCACAGCTCCCGGACAGACAGCCGTAATGCCCACCCCGTAAGGCTTCAACTCGAAAAACATCGACTTGGTGAAACTGCGCAGATAGGCTTTGGTGGCGGAATAGAAGGTTATGCCGGGCGCAGGGATCTTGGCCGCCATCGACGACATGTTGAGTATGTAACCGCAACGGCGTTTTTTCATCTCTTCGGCAAAAAGCAGGGTTAGACGCGTCGGCGTTTCGATATGCAGAAGCCGCATTTTCTCGCCTTTGGCGCGATTCTGCTCGGTCAGCTCCTCAAAAAAGAACATCCCTGCATTGTTTACCAAAATGCTAATTTCCAGATTGTTCTGCAAACAGTAGTCGAAAACCTCCTGCGCAGCAGTTGTGGCGGCAAGGTCTTTGTAAAGATAGCATGTCCGCACTCCGTATTGTGTGTGCAGTTCGTCGGCAACGGGCTGCAGCCGTTCTTCTTGGTTGCTTACAATCACCACATCGCAGCCGAGTGCTGCAAGCTGTCGGGCGTACTCCAAGCCCATACCAGAAGTGGCTCCCGTCACCAATGCGGTGCAGGTCCCTCCACACAAGCTCTTAATACGTTCAACGGCTTTTCGAGGCTTCATTGTCGAAGCATAAAAAAAATTCAACAACAGAAAGGATAAACGGCCAGCGCCTCAGTGCTACATATTGATGTAATACGGCAGACGTGCCTGCAGCGGGTCGGATTCGCAGAGTTTTTCTATATCGCTGAAAAAGCGGTATTTGCCGTACTGTGTGGGCAACAGCACTTTGGCACGCGCATCCTCGTCGGTCATATTAAACATCTCCATAAGTGTGCTCGGGGCTTCGGGATATACTTTCACTGAATATTTGGAAATCTCTGCCCTTTCTGCAGCTATAGCCAAGGCCACGTCGATGCCGCCGAGGGTGTCCACAAGTCCCAGTGCCAGTGCGTCGCGGCCGGTCCACACACGTCCGCGGGCAATGCTATCCACATAGTTGACATCGAGGCCACGGCCTTCGGCCACACGACCGATGAAAATCTTATAGAAATCCTCCACATTCTTCTGCATCAACGCCCTCGACTCGGTGGAAAGCGGACGCATAACAGAAAGTGCCGACGAATTGCGGTTGGTATTGACAGTGTCGAAAGTGAGGCCGATCTTGTTTTTCAGCATAGTTCCGAGTTCGGGCAGCATGGCAAACACGCCGATGGAGCCTGTGATGGTGGTGGGCTGAGCCACGATATAGTCGGCGTAGCACGAAATCTCATATCCTGCCGAAGCTGCAAGGTCGCCCATCGACACGATGAGGGGCTTTTTCTCTTTGGCACGCAGCACTGCGTCGGTAATGGCCTCCGAAGCGAGGACTGCACCGCCGGGGGAGTTCACGCGCAGCACTATGGCTTTAACATCGTCGTCGTCGGCAGCCTCGTCGAGGGCCTTAACCATGTTGGTGGAATACACTCCCAGATCGTAGCCTTTGCCCAACTGCACTTCGCCTTCGGCATAAACCACGGCAATCTTGTTGTCCGATGTTTTTTTCTGGAGAGGATAATTGGACACGCTCACAAAATGCAGCTTTGAAACGGATTTAACCTTGTCGATTTGCTCCACCATAAGCTCTTTCACGTCGTTTTCAAAACCCAGTTCGTCAACAAGTCCTGCGTTGAAAGCGTCATCGGCCATAAAAGCGGACAGGTTGTCGGCCAGATTGTTGAGCGAATCCACCGAGATTCCGCGCGCCTCCGACATCTGCGGCAACACCTCGTCCCAGATGCTTTTTATGTAGGTGCGTATCTGTTCGCGGTTGGCCTCGCTCATCTTGTTCATGGTGTACATCTCGCCGGCACTCTTGAAAGCGTTGCTGTTAGGACGTATAAGGTCCACCTTCACGTCAAGTTTGTCGAGCATGTCTTTTATGAACATAGCCTCGGCAGCAATGCCGGTAAACTCCACCATTCCGGAAGGGTTCAGGAAAATCCTGTCGGCAACGGTGGCAAGGTAATACGATTTTTGCGAATAACTGTCGGAATAGGCATACACAAACTTGCCGCTTTCCTCTTTGAACTTTGCCAAGGCGTTGCGCAACTCCTGAGTAGTGGCCCAGCCTGCAGAGTAGGTAAGACCGTCTTTAATGAATATGCCCTCTATCTTCTTGTCGGTGGCAGCTTTGTCGATGGCAGCAAGTATGGTGTTGAAACCAACAGTCTTCTGGTCGAAAAGCAACGATTCCACCGTCGTGGTCTCCCTTTCGGTGAAGGGTTTGGAAAGGTCGATGGTAAGCACCGAATGTTTCTTCACTGGCTTTTCGGCAGTGCTGCCCAACGACATCACAAACAAAGCCATCATTATTCCCGAAAGCACCGAGAAAACCACCGATGCCAATATAAAGCCCAGCCCGGAGGCGAGCGTCATTTTCCAAAAATTGTTTTTCATATATCAAATTGTTTATCTGTGATCTGTGAACCGTGATCTGTTCGTTCCGAATTCCGAATTCCGAACTCCGAACTCCGAACTAAAAATTACAGTTTTTTCAAAAAGTTTGCAACGTTTGTTTCAATTCGTTTGGCGGTGTCGTCGGACTCCGATTTTACAAACTTCTCTCCTACTATCTTCTCGTAAAGTTCAATATATCTGTCGGTTACCTGATTTACAAATTCGGGAGTCATTTCGGGGACTTTTTGTCCTTCCTTGCCTTGGAAACCGTTTTCCATAAGCCACTCGCGCACAAATTCCTTTGAGAGCTGACGTTGTTTTTCGCCGTTTTTCAGACGTTCTTCGTAGCCCTCGGCATAGAAATAGCGCGACGAATCGGGGGTGTGTATCTCGTCAATAAGGTAGATTTTACCGTCTTTCTTGCCAAACTCGTATTTGGTATCGACGAGTATAAGTCCCTGTTTGGCAGCCATTTCGGTGCCACGTTGGAACAATGCGTAGGTATATTTCTCAAGCTGTTCGTAGTCCTCCTTGCTCACAAGTCCCTGACGGATAATCTCTTCCTTGGAGATATTCTCGTCGTGGCCTTCGTCGGCCTTGGTGGTGGGGGTGATTATTGGCGAGGGGAATTTCTGGTTTTCCACCATGCCTTCGGGCAGGGGCACGCCGCACAGGGTGCGTTTGCCAGCTTTGTATTCGCGCCACGAGCTGCCAGCAAGGTAGCCGCGTATCACCATCTCCACTTTGAAAGGCTCGCAGCAATAGCCCACCGTAACCATCGGGTCGGGGGTGGCAATTTTCCAGTTGGGAAGTATGTCGGCGGTGGCGTCGAGGAATTTGGAGGCTATCTGGTTGAGCACTTGGCCTTTGTAGGGAATGCCCTCGGGCAACACCACATCGAATGCCGATATGCGGTCGCTGACCACCATGGCAAGATATTTGTCGTCGATATTGTAAACGTCTCTCACTTTGCCTACGTAGAGGCTTTTTTGTTTGGGAAAATTGAAATTTGTTTTGACTACTGCTTTCATCGTATTGAAAAATTTATTTGTCTGATTCTAATTGTTTTGCAAAAAAAGTAAAATTCACCTTGCCGTAATGGCGCTGTTGCCAGAAATGCGGATGGCTCTCGAAATTGCGCTCCTTGGGATGCTCAAGGATAAAGATGCCGTCGTCGGTGAGTATGTCCTTCTCAAACACCAGGTCGGGGAGTTTGGGCAGGTCGGGCGAGGAATAAGGCGGGTCGGCGAAAACGATGTCGAATTTCTTGTAGGCACGTTTCAGCAGGTCGAACACATCGGCACGCACCACGTGCATGTTCTCCACGCCGAATTTCTGTGCGCAGCCTTTCATAAACTCCACACACTTTGGGTTTATCTCCACGGCAGTAACCTCCTTGGCACCGCGCGACACAAACTCCAGCGACACGGCACCGGTCCCCGCAAAGAGGTCCATCACCGTGCACTCATCGTAATCCACGTAGTTGTTGAGGATGTTGAACAGGCTCTCGCGTGCCATGTCGGTGGTAGGACGCACCGGAAGCTCCTCTTTGGGTTCTATGCGCCGGCCTCTCAAGGTTCCGCTGATGATACGCATAGGTCAGTTGATGGTTAGGGCGTATTTGTAAATATGCACACGCCGGAGGGCGTCGTCGTCGATTACTACGGGGCGACCGGTATTCAAGCCTAATTTGGCGAAAAAAGGACGCATCTGCTGGTAGCGTTCCTTGTCCACCTGCCCCGAAAGCAGCACTTCCACCATATCCTTGCGCAGTTGCAGATTGCGTATCACGCTGAGTATCACAAACTCGGCATCGGCTGTGGATGTGCACGAAAAAGTGTTGGTCATCAGGAGTTTCTGTTCTGAAAACACAGCCACGTCAATGTTGCCCTGGCGCAGATTTGCGGCCACAACGGGGTTGCCCTTGCTCCTGTCGGCGATATGCGAGCTTTCGGCAAGCACGGTGTGCTGACAGCGGTGTTTCATCTTGGGGGCGAGTATTTTCAATGCCGGAACCACAATGCTCTCGGTAACGAACAGACAGTAGGCCTGCATCTTTTCGGAGTACTCCATCTTGATTTCGTCTTTGGGGTCGAGATTGCATACCAGCTCGAGGCATTGCTTTTCCGTGCCTTTTTTATAAAGGTGTTCGGGGATAAGGGTGAATTTAACCACGGGCTCTATGACCTCCGTTTCGGCAAACGACGGCAGATTCAACGACAGTTTGCCGAAAATCTCGCGCAGCTGCATAAGCATAGCCGCCACCGACTTGGGCGTATCGCAATCCACATCGCCTATGGCAAGCAGTTTGCCGCTGAGCGATATTACGGAAAAAGAAAATCCATTTGCTGAAAGACAAATGGATAATTTCTTGTCGCCGTCTTGGATACGAGTATCCGAAGTAATAAAACTATTTACTTTGTACGACATCAGTTTTGGTTTTTATTCGAAGTTGCCGTCGGTTATGGGCTCGTCCATACTACCGACTTTCCAGCCGGCGTATTTGCCCGAGACACGTTCTATATCGGCAATCTTGTTTATCACGGATTGTTCGTCGAGATCCCAAAGCAGGTCCATAAGGTCCACTTTAACCTCGAACACAGGCACTTGGAAACCGCCACGTTCCACCATTCCGGCATTGGAGGTGAATTCCAGACGGGGTTCGCCCTCTTTGGCTTTCACGGGGACATATTTTATCTCGAGCAAATCCTGGTCGGTGAATTCAACGGTGTCGCCTTGAGTTGTAACTTTGTAGAGTTTTTTCTCTTCTCTCAGCTTCTGGATGGGGTTCATAAACACCGTATCACGACGGATGTAGCCTTGTTTCAGGGCTTCGCTCTCGGTCATATCCTCGGGAACTTCTTTCAGAACCTCTTTCTTAACCACAGGCTGTTTGCCCTGCTGCAAGTCGATTACGAGGGAATCCAAGTCGGCGGCATAGCATCCGTAAACCGATTTGTGGGCCTCCTGCAAAGTGCGGATGGCTTTGAGTTTCTCAGCACAGGCGTTGCGGCGGGCAATGCACTCGTCCTCGAAACGCATGGGGGTTACTATGCTTCTGTAAACAAAAATAGCTAATACGATGATAGCTGCAATCAATACAATGTGAATGATCAGTTTTCCTGCTTTCATTTTGTTATTCTTTGTGTTATACTTATTTTATACTTTTTTTTCTTTGTTTTTTGATGTGCAAATATACGCAGTTTTTTTCAATTTTCGGCTCAATAGCCATTATTTTTTTTCACTTTTTTATTAATACATTGATTACCAATTGATAAAGCTATTCACTCCTGCTCAAGATGATGTATTTCGACGTGGCAGCCAGTCTGTTCGGCTATGATTTTTGCCGTTTGTTCGGCGCAATACACAGAGCGGTGCTGTCCGCCGGTGCAGCCGAAATTAACCTGCAGGTTGGCAAAACCGCGTTGCTGATAGCGCCTAACGGATTTCAACACCATTTTGGCGGCGTTTTGGATAAACTCATCCACTTCGGCCTCTTTTTGCAGAAACTCTATCACCGGCTGGTCCTTGCCTGTGTAACATTGGTACTGCGGGTAGCGTCCGGGGTTGGGCAGGGCTCGGCAGTCGAACACAAAGCCGCCGCCGTTGCCGTTTTTGTCGTAGGGCAGCCCGCGTTTGTACGAAAAACTGTTCACTGTAACGGTGAGTGGGGTGCCGTTGGCCGCAGCCACGATGTTTTTCAGCTCCTCGCTTTGCAACAACGATTGCAACACACGGCGCAGTTCGGGAGTTTCACTAAGCAACAATGCATCCTGCAACAATGCGGCCAAGTTGCCGAGGGCCGGGGCTATGCTTTTCACAAAATGCTCCTTGCCTTCGTACAGTCCTCGATAGCCGTATGCGCCCATGGCCTGCATTATGCGCAGCAGAACGAATTTATGCAAAACAGAACGGAAATCGTCGCCGTTTTGCGGCAGACGGCTGCCGTGCATCACTCGGAAATGCTCCGCCAAGCGCTGGCGCACGGCGTCGGGGATTTCGGCCTTGGCATCGTAGAGCAGCGAGGCCAGGTCGTAGTACAATGAGCCGCGCCGGCCTCCCTGATAGTCGATGAAAAACACTTCATCGCCGTTGAGCATAATATTTCGCGACTGGAAATCGCGGTATAGGAAATAATTGCTGTCGCAGGCCGCAAGCTGGTCGGCAAAGTGTTGGAAGTCGTCCTCCAACAGCTGTTCGTCGAAAGGCACGTGGGCCAGCTTAAGAAAATCGTATT
This sequence comes from Bacteroidales bacterium, assembly GCA_017443265.1. GTDB lineage: Bacteria > Bacteroidota > Bacteroidia > Bacteroidales > P3 > UBA1219. Next base: position 9,565 of record JAFSOU010000047.1, read on the forward strand.
TGAAATAGTTGAGGTCCCACATCATCGACTGCCGGTCGAAGGCGGCACGGGGATAGGCGTGCGAGAAATCCATCTCCGAGCCCAAAGTCTGCATACGCACAAGTCCCTCTACAACACGCATATACACCTGTTCCAAATCGGCATCGAAAGCACGACCGGCGTTTCGTTTCTCCACAACAAGGTCGTAGAGTGTGCGGTTGCCCAAATCCTGCTGCAGATAGGTCTTTCGGTCGGGTGCCACGGCATAGATCTGCGGCACATTGATGCCGTTTTTGCGGAAAAATTCGGAATAGTAGAAAAAGGCCTCGTTTTCGCGCACATCGTCGTTGACGGCGGCCACGCAGGTATGGTTTTTACCTTTCAGTCGGTAATATCGGCGTGCCGAGCCGTGTGCCGAGATGGCTTGGTTTTCGATACAGGGTTCGCCTGCCCATTGTTGGAACAGTTTTTCCATATTATGTATGGTTATTTCTTTGTACGCTTTATAAGCACCACTATGGAGCCTGTGAGTCCCACGGCGACGAAAAACAATGTAAAAAGCGGGAATTTAATCGGCACCCATTTGTCGAGGTAATACCCGATAAGGGTACACACCAGCACAATGGCCACCATTTCGAGGCCAAGCCCCGAATACTCGGCGTAGCTGCGCAGAGGCGATTTCTTGTTTTTGTCGTCGGACATCGGCGATAGCGGGAGATGTTAGTTCTCGCCGTTTTCGACAACGGTTTCGGGCTGCGAGTAGCTATATCTGTCCGAAGCCACATCCTGATACATCTTGCAGGTTCCCACAAACTGCGCGCCGGGCTCGATGGAGAGCTTGTTTATAACGATGTCGCCTTTGACCACTGCCGTGGCGTGCAGGCAAAGCAGCTCCTTCACTGTAACGTTGCCGCATACATTGCCTATGATGTTGGCGTTTTGGCATACGATATTGCCGCGAACGTTGCCGTTTTCGCCCACCACCAGCTTGCCGTCCAAAACGATGTCGCCTTCGAGTGTGCCGTCCATACGGAAGTCGCCCGATGCCTTGATATTTCCTTTTATTTCAGTGCCTTGCGAAATGGTGTTGATGGCACCCACTCCTACTGTTTCCGATATTTTTGCCATAATATATTGTAGTTTTTTTAAATTCTTGACGGTGAATTGGAAACTGCAAATTTACGATTTATTTGCGACTTTGCAAAATTTTTTTTCGGGCAGGCAAAAAAAAAGAGGCCTTATTATCGGCCTCTGTCATTTATTAAATTCAGAACCTTAGTTCAAATATCGTCGTGTACAAGGCGCACACAACGTCCATGACTTCGCCCGTGTGTGAGCCCCGGCCCCACTAATAAACCTCCATATTTTGTATCATAACCGAAATAAAGGCCTTGGGCATTTTTTTCGTCATAACTTGTTGACGACCAATAGGATCCATTCAGCCCCGTTTCATTAACTCTTTGGCTGGTACGATTGCCTCCGGCAGGCAGGAACACCATACCCTTATCTTCCAACAGCTGAAAATCAGCGAGAGAGATAACATTGACAGTGTAATCTACCGCACCTATATTCACACTATTAATCGTATAAACACTGGGATCCCAGTCGTCGGGGAACAACAGCAAGCCGTTGACGCCGTTCACAACAGCTTTGGCAAAACGTGCCCCGGATGGTGTGGAACGCAGGGTGCACAGATAAACCCATTCGTCGTTGGTTAGCATGCGCCATGTGCCTGGGGGGTCGGTAACTCCCGTTGAAGGATTATAGATTTCGTTGTAAATTCCCCAGTCGGCATAGGCGAATGCACCTGTGAGATTGTTGGTATAATTGAGACCCGGCCAATAGTTTGTGTCATACGTGCTCTTCGACCCAGGATCGTAGCTATAGGTGCCGCTGTTCCATCCGCTTGTACCCCAACCAAAAAGGTCTAACCAACCCTTATAGGTGTGACCATGCTGTGTATTGGTGCACTTGGTATTAGGATTGCCATTTTCGCCATATACATTACCATCGGTAAGATTGCCCACAAAATTCCACTGGTGCTCGGCAAAACGCCATGTACCTGTTTTTGTACCGCCGTCTGCAACGGCATGTGAAGTGGCTGTGGTTCCTCCATTGGTGTAACTCCACTGCAGATTGCCGGGCGCGAAGGTGACTTTATGCTGAGGATCTATGCTGAACAGCGCCGGATGATCCTCATCGAATAAGATACCGCTTACCGATGTGTTATATACGTGGTTTCTTACAGTTGTGAGCGAAGAAATTGTCTTTGTAGTACAATTTTCGTCGGTATTGAAAATTCTCATTGTGAGGTTGCCCGAAGTGATGGCTGGCAAAAGCACATAAACCACGGCACCGCCGGCAATGTCGATGTAGCTGTTTGTACCGTCGGAGAGGGAAACGTAGAGACTGCCGATGGCGGAAGCGTCGTTGGCAATTTCTAAGGTGTTGTCCACATCAAAATCGCCAGAGAGTTTGGACGAAGAGCTGTGGAACTCCAGACGCGAGGCATGGGTGTTTGTTGCCGAAGCCGAAGCTGTTAGTTCGATACGCAACACCGTGCAGAGGTTTTTCATATAGAAATGTATATGATTACCAGGCACCACCTTGGCATATCCCGCCATAGCGTTGTAACCCTGCAACACATTTCGGGTGGCGTTGTAGGTTTGTACTATCGGCAACGACACCGTAAGCGATGTTTCCTGAAATTCGGCGGGGATCGAACCACTGTAAGCTCCCGCCAGAGTGGTGGGATATACAGCCCAATACACCTCCTTTGAAACCTCGTTGTGGGAAGGCATGCCATAAACAGTTCCTGCAAAATTGGCATAGGTGCCGCCTATAATACCCGCTTCGCTAATGTTCATCCCGTTCACATTGAGTTGGTCGCCCGACTCCCATTTCACCTTGAGGGCATCGTTGTAGTCCATATAGGCCTTGTCGGCATTGGGAAGGTTGGCATCGGCAGAGATATTTCGCTTTACTCCGACGCGATACAATTCATACGGGTCTTCCGTAAATAAATCCTTGGTGCAGGATCCCAAAATAGTGAGTAAAAGACATGAAAAAAGTATTTTTTTCACGACTTTTTCTAAAGCCATACACATTGTTTTGTTCCATTTATGTCAATATCAAAAACTTACACGAATATTCGTCAAATTTTTGATTTTGCAAATTTACGCTTTATATTTCATCCCACATAACTAGTCTTTATTTTTCAATGTTTTATAACACTATTTAGCAGTTTTTAAAATTTCAGCACCCATATCGAACCTGTTTTTTTGCAAAATCAGTTATTTTCGCTACCTTTGCAAAAACAAAAAACACTACAAAAATGGCATCAATACACCTGCGAGCCCTTGAACCTGAGGACATTGAGAGCATGTACCGCTGGGAAAACGACCAAACGCTGTGGGCTACGAGCAACACCCACGCCCCCTTTTCCAAGCACGTACTCACACAATATATTATCGAGGCTCAGCGCTTCGACATACAAACTTCCAAAGAGCTGCGGCTTGTGATAGAGGCCGAGGGGCAGACAGTGGGCTGCATCGACCTGTTCAACATCGACGTGTTTAACCACCGCGCCGAAGTGGGGATACTGATAAACAAGGATTTCCGCAACATGAAATACGCCACATCGGCAATCAGGGCGCTTTGCGACTACGCCAAGACACACCTGCAAATGCACCAGCTTTGCGCCGAAATACTCTCGAGCAACGAGATTTCGCTACACCTTTTCGGGAAATGCGGTTTTGCTCACACCGGCACCAAAAAGGACTGGTTTTTCGAAAACGGAAAATACGAGGATGTGGAAGTTTTTCAAAAGCTGCTGTAAATGGCTTTTTCACAACCACTTACCACACCAAGCAAGATTTTTGCCCACCACATTGTTTTTTTTCGTAAATTTGCCATCGTAAAATCGACACAAAATAAAACGTAAAACATTATGATACAACGTATTCAATCATTCCTTCTGGTACTCGCCCTTGTGGGATTTGTGCTTTTATTCCTTTTCCCGACAGCCACTTACGAGGCCACAGCCAACAACAACGTAACCCAATCGAGCCTCACCCTTCTGCCCGGCCACGACAGTTTGAACGAAGAAACCGGCGAAGCGTTCATCGCACAGAACTCATTCCTGCTCATGGCCTTTGCCATCATACTCGGCTTAGGCACGCTGGCAAGCATTTTTATGTACAAAAACCGCATCCGCCAGATGAGAGTTGTGTCGTTCCTTGCATTGTTAAACCTGCTGTACATAGGCCTGATGTTCCTCTCCACCATCCCCGACGGAGAAAAAGTGCTTGCCAATCTCGGCACCGTTACAACCACCTATTCTGTAGGGACTTTCGTGCCTTTAATCACCATTGTTCTTATAGTGATAGCCCAACGCGCCATCCGCCGCGACGAAATGAAAGTACGAGCAGCCGACAGAATAAGATAATAGGCTATATATCAACTTTTTACAATGTATTGAAAAATAATAGCAATTTTTTTTGCACACATAAAAAAATATTATTATTTTTGCATCACGAAAAAAACAATCAAAAAATAAACTAACACATTAAAAACCAATGAAAAAAGTAACATTATTTTTAGGAAGCGCACTGTTCGTAGCAGGTATGATGTTCTCCTGCGGAAACAACAATGCCGAAGCTGTTGAAGAAGACACCACAGCTACCGAAGAAGTAACCGCTGAAGAAGCTCCTGCTCCCGAAGCCGCTGCTCCTGTTGCAACCAGCAAAGAAGAAATTCTGAGCAAAGCCCGCGAAGCCGGCCAGGCAAAATGCAACTGCTACAAAACCGACGCCGCTTCTGTTGAGAAATGCTTCCAAGCTATCCTCGACCAGACCTACGCAGCTTACAAAGACGACGCTGATTTCCAAGCTGAAATGAAAGCCGAGTACAACCGCTGCATCAAGGGCAAAGTTCAAGACGCTGCCAAAGAGGCCACCAACAAAGCTGTTAAAGCTGGTGCCCAAGCCGCTTCCGAAGCTGCTACCGACGCTCTGAAAAACCTCGGTAAATAATTAATGATTTACTTATCATAAAAAAAGACAGGCCGTCTGCCTGTCTTTTTTTATAGTCATACGCCCAAACAAAATGCCAACAATACTCGCCATTGAATCGTCGTGCGACGACACTTCGGCAGCCGTGCTGCGCAACGACCGTCTGCTTTCGAACACCATAGCCAGTCAGGAGGTGCACCGCCAATACGGAGGCGTGGTGCCCGAGCTGGCCTCGCGCGCACACCAACAGAACATCATCCCCGTGGTCGACGGCGCCATACGCAACGCCGGCATCATGAAAAGCGACATCGACGCGGTGGCCTTCACCCGCGGTCCGGGACTGCTGGGCTCGCTGCTGGTGGGAGTGTCGTTTGCCAAGAGTTTCGCACAGGCCATGGGCATTCCGCTGATAGAGGTGAACCACCTTCAAGCCCATGTGCTGTCGCATTTCATCAAGGAGAACGACGACAGCGAAGTGCCGCAGTTCCCCTTTATCTGCCTGCTGGTGTCGGGCGGACACACACAGATAATACTGCTGCGCGACTATTTCGACATGGAGATTTTAGGCAACACCATCGACGACGCGGCAGGCGAAGCCATCGACAAAGCCGCCAAAATTATGGACCTCGGCTACCCGGGCGGACCGGTGATAGACCGTCTGGCCAAGGATGGCTACCCGCTGAAATTCGCCTTCGCACAGCCCAACATCCCCGATTTCAACTACAGCTTCAGCGGCATCAAGACATCGTTCCTCTATTTCCTCCGCGACCAGCTGGCCACCAACCCCGACTTCATAGCCGAAAACCAAGCCGACCTCTGCGCCTCGATACAGCACACCATAGTATCTTTCCTCTTGAAAAAGCTCACCAAAGCGATGCACAAAACGGGCATACGTCAGGTGGCGATAGCAGGAGGAGTGTCGGCAAACTCGTACCTCCGCGAACAAATCACCATGCTCGGACAAAAACACCACTGGAAGGTTTTCCTGCCAAAAAAACAGTTCTGCACCGACAACGCCGCAATGGTGGGAATAGCGGGATATTTCAAATACCTCAACGGCGATTTCGCCGACATATCGCTGCCACCGTACACACGGTGAAAATTGAAAGTTGAAAATTGAAAGTTGAAAGTTGAAAGTTGAAAATTTTTGGTCAAAGGTCAAAAGACCAAGGTCGAAAGTCTAATCACTAATCACTAATCACCAATCACTAAACCAATGAAAAACATCTTCACCAAAATATTAGCGCTTGTGGCAATTGTTGCAACAACGTTTTCGTGCCAGTCGCAGCAAGTGGAACTCACAGTGCCGGAGAGTCAGCTGCGCACGGAGATAGCCCAGATGCTGATGGTGGGTTTCCGTGGTACCACGCTCACTAAAGAAAACCACATCTACAACGATATCAAGGAGTTGAAGATTGGCGGAGTGATACTGTTCGAATACGACGCCCCGTCGCGCAAGCGTCCGCGCAACATAACCTCGCGCCAGCAGCTTAAGAAACTCTGCGCCGACCTGCAGGCCCTCAACGACGATAAACTGCTGATAGCCATCGACCAAGAGGGCGGCAAAGTGTCGCGACTGAAAGAGAAATACGGGTTCCCCTCATTTGCCGGGGCAAAACAGATGGCCGCCTCGGGCATCACCGACAGCACCGCCTACTGGAGCAACCTCACAGCCAAAACGTTGCGCAATGTGGGTATCAACCTCAACTTTGCACCATGCACCGACGTTGACGTGAATCCCGACTGTCCCATCATCGGCAAGCTGGGACGCAGTTTCTCCTCCTCGCCCGAAGAGGTGGCACGTCACGCCAAGGCTTGGATTACGGCGCACAAGAAAATGGGGGTGCTTTCGTGCGTGAAACATTTCCCCGGACATGGCAGTTCCGAAAGCGATACGCATCTGGGCATCGCCGACGTGTCGGAAACATGGAGCGACAAAGAGCTTATCCCCTACCGCCGGCTGATAAAGGACAATGTGGTGGATTTGGTGATGACATCGCATGTTTACAACAGCAAACTTGATGCCGAGTGGCCGGCCACCCTTTCGGAGAAAGTGATTAACGGTCACCTGCGCAAACGGCTGGGATTCAAAGGCGTGGTGGTTACCGACGACCTTGCCATGGGTGCCATGGTTTCGCAGTACTCGTTTGACACTATTCTTTCGCGCGCCATACTCGCCGGCGCCGACATTCTCTGCCTCTCCAACAACGGCGACACCTACGACCCCGAAATTGCCGCCAAAGCCATCGATATTATTGTTGAAAAGGTGAAGGACGGCACCATCCCCGAAAGCCGCATACACGAGTCGTACGACAGGATTATTGCTTTGAAGAAGAGATTGAAGTTTTGAGTTCGGAGTTTGCAGTTAGTCTACAAATCATAGTTAACGGCTGACAATCAATAGATTATCAACCGTTATCAATTGCTAATTACTTAATTTTCATTCATCAAGCATAAGCCGCTCGGAAAAACTACCAGCAAAATTTCAAACTTGCTTCTCCTTCATTCACAACCATTTCCACTTCCGTGCCGAACGGCAGGGCAAGGTTTTCGGTGCCCACGTGTCCGAAGTTCTCAGAGAACAGCACCGGGTAGTCGTAGTCCGCAACGGCCTCAAGCACTATCTCTTCGGCTGTTTTGCCGTAAGGGATGGCGTTGTCGTGCATATCGCTCATGGCACCCACAAGCAAACCCTTGAGAGCGTGCAACTTGCCCGTGCGTTTGAGATTCTGCATCATGCGGTCGATATGGTATAGGTATTCGTCCAAATCCTCGATAAAAAGTATCTTTCCAGCGGTGTCGATGTCGGAAGCGGAGCCGCAAAGACTGTAAAGGATGGAGAGGTTGCCCCCCACCAGCTGTCCACGGCACTGGCCATTGCGGCTATAGGCCGCCGCCGGTGTAGCGAGCTGCAAAACGCTGTATCCGTGCAGGTTGCCGAACAGAGCCGCCTTCAGGCTCTCCGTGGCAGGATAGGGCTTTTCCATGGCGTCGGCAGGGATATTGAGTGGCATGGTAGCATGCAAAGTGCTAATGCTCAGACATTTGTTGATATGCGAGTGTAGTACCGTAACATCGCTGTAACCCACTATCCATTTGGGATTACGGGCAAAAGCGGAGAAGTCGAGTCGGTCGATGATACGTACGGTGCCGTAACCGCCACGGGCACAGACAATTGCTTTTATATCAGGATTGTCGAGATACTGCTGCAGGCAGGCGGCACGGAGGTCGTCGGGACCGGCAAACTGGTTGTCGGCGGCAAAAAGACGCTCGTCGTACACTACCTCCAGTCCCCATGAGCGGAACAAGTCCACCGAAGGCTGTATCTCTTCGGACGACACCTTGCGCGCCGTGGCCACAATTGCCACTTTATCGTTTTTTTTCAGGAAATCGGGACGAATCATAAATTTTTAATTTTAAAACGTTTACAGCGTTTATCAATAACGCATGCCTGTTTTTTGCCATTTGCAAATGTAATGAAAAAAAATGGATGATAATAATATTTTTAATTCCACGGCGTTATTTATTATTAAACAACAAAAAAATGACAAGAAAATATACGATACTAATGCTGGCTTTGACAGCGATTATTTTCTGCAACGCCCAGAATATCAAAGCCTTCGTTACGTCGGGAGTTACTCTTTCGCAAATCGACGGCGACGAGGTTTACGGTTTCAAGAAATTCGGCTACGTGGGCAGCGTGGGTGCGTTGATACCCTTGGAAAGCAAGGAACGCTGGCTGGTGAGCTTGGAGGCGATGTTTTCGCAACGCGGCGCTCGCGAAGAACGCTCGTACAACTCGTACCACTACAAAGTTACACTGCCATACATCGAAATCCCCGTGATGGCGCACTTTGCCGACAAAAAAGGCGGGTGGACGTTCGGAGTGGGCTTTTCGTACAGCCGTCTGATGGGCACCCCTAAAGAGACTTTCCACTACGACACAACGGGATTCATCCCCGACACCGAGGCCCCGTTTATCAAAAACGACTTTTCGATAATCGCCGACATCAGGTTTAAAATTTGGCGTGGACTTAAATTCAACGTACGCTACCAATACTCGCTGGCGCCGATAAAAAAGGACTGGGATTTCCACATACGCAGCAGCCGCGGCGACACCTACGACCAACACTGGACCCGCAATGCATACAACAACAGCCTTTCGGCACGCCTGATATGGGTTTTCGGCGACAACGCCGGTACCACCTACAAACAGAACAAAAAGAAATAGCTATGAGCAGAACGGCACTTTTCGCAGGCAGTTTCGACCCCATCACCGTGGGACACGAGGACATCATACGTCGCGCCCTGCCCCTTTTCGACCACATCACCGTGGCCATAGGCAACAACGTGCGCAAAAACACACTCTTCGACCTCGACACCCGTCGCCGCTGGGTGGAAACGACTTTCGCCGACTGCCCCACAGTTTCAGCCGACATATACTCCTGCGCCACCATCGACTACTGTATCGAACACGGTATCAGATATTTGATTCGCGGCATACGCAACCCCAACGACCTTGTTTACGAACAGGAGATAGCCCTGCTCAACCGCCGTCTGGCTCCTGAAGTAGAGACCGTTTTCCTGCTCACAGCTCCACAGCACAGCGACGTAAGCTCGTCGGCGGTACGCGAGTTCGTTACTTTTGGTAAGGACGCCTCCGAGCTGGTCCCCGCTGCCATACTCAACGATTTCTCACATATTGTTAAGAATTTAAAAAACAAAGATTTATGACCCCAAGAGTTAGCATAATAATGGGCAGCACATCGGACCTGCCGGTGATGGAAAAAGCCTGCCAGTTTTTTGAAGAGATGGAGATACCTTTCGAGGTAAACGCCCTTTCGGCACACCGCACCCCCGCCGAGGTGTCGGAGTTTGCGCGTAACGCCCACAGCCGCGGCATCGAGGTTATCATTGCCGGCGCAGGCATGGCAGCCGCCCTGCCAGGAGTGATAGCCGCCGAAACGCACCTGCCGGTGATAGGGGTGCCCATCAAAGGCAGCGTGCTGGAAGGCTTGGACGCCACCCTCGCCATACTGCAGATGCCTCCGGGAATTCCAGTGGCAACGGTGGTCATCAACGGAGCACAGAACGCCGCCATACTTGCCGCACAGATTATGGCAAACGGCGACGCCGCTCTCCGCGAAAAGATGATTGCCTACAAGCAGGGACTGAAAAACAAAATAGTGAAAGCCAACGCCGAGCTTGCCAAACTGGAGTACAAGTTCAAGTGCTGATGGCGGTCCAACCCGCAACTTTTTTATCGTCAGCCGATGGAAAAAAAGCGCAACTCTGTCCTACGACATAGTCGCATAGCCGACTTTGCCTGTTTGGCGTTGCTCTTTATTGTCAGCCTGTTGGGCTACGGACGTTTTTTGGTCAACGTCCCGATACACGACTTCTACAATTTCTTTTTCCCCTACCGCTATTTTGTAACCGACGCCATCAGCCAAGGGGTGTCGCCATTTTGGAACCCCTACGAGTCGATGGGGTTGCCCGCGCATGCCGACCCGCAGTCGGGCGTTTTCTACCTGCCGGTATGGCTTTTCACCCTGATATTCGGCAAATACACAACCGTCTGTTGCGCCATCGAATACATATTCCACGCCTTTGTGGGCGGTGCAGGGTTTTATTTTCTTGCCAAACACTTTGCCAAAGACCGTTTTGCCGCTTTCGCGACGGCGGCATTCTACCTGCTTTCGGGATTTTTCGTAGGAAACGCCCAGCACCTCTCGTGGATAATATCGGCGGCCAGGCTGCCGTGGGTGCTTTGGTCTTTCGTCGAGCTGATGGAGCGTCCCTCGCTGCGTCCAATGCTGCTGTTTCCAGTAGTCTTTTCGCTGATGCTGACCGGTGGCTATCCGGGATTTGTGTTCGTGCTGGCCTACGTGCTTGCGGCGATATTCATACTTTACCTCGTTAAAGGCTTGCGCAACAATCGCAAGGGGGTTGTCCGCTCGCTCGCTTACCTTGTAGGTGCTGCGGCAATAACGCTGTGTCTTTGTGCTCCGGTGCTTTACTCGTTTTGGGAAGTTAGCGACGAGATAACTCGCGGTGCCTCCCTCGATTTCGACAAAACCGCCGAGCCTTTCACTCCACAGGGACTTATCTCGCTGATTTTCCCGCAAATAGGCGTAGGCGAACGCAACTTCATCGGCACCGACCCGACCATGGGAAGCATTTACATGGGGCTGCTTGCCCTACCCGCCATCGTGGTGGGATTGCGCAAAAACCGCAACACGCTGCTTTGGGTACTTGTGGGCACCGCCGTTATGGCTTTGGTTGCGGCTTTCGGCACACAAATTCCCGCCAACAGGCTCGCTTTTGAGCATCTGCCTTTGTTGGACCACATACGTCTGCCCGGACTTTACCGACTGTTTTTCATCACGCCGATGCTGATTGTTGCCGCTACAGGCATCAGCTACATAAAGGACAACTGGCCCGAGCAACGGAAATCGGCGATGCTTACAACGGCAGTCGTGGCAGGATTGTTCGTCGCCGTCGCCATAACGGCAGGCATAGTGCTGGCATCGCACCCAAGCGCTATCTCCCTTTGGCAGAAAGTGTTAGCCGGGGCGTTGATAGGGATTGCGACATTCTCTGCCACTGCCATAGCCATGCGTTGCTCCAAGGCAACAAGCGTGTTGGCGATAGTTGCAGTGGCCATGCTTGCCGAGCCCGTAGTGCAGGCCAATATCTGCGGCACAGAGACCATCTACAACACCCATGGCGACCGCCAGCAGCTCAGTCTGGCCACCTCCACCGAGGGATTTCCCGTTCCCGACTCGTTGAGCTATTCGCGAAAACTGATTGAAAAACACCAGCTCCACGCCCTGTGGACCAACGTGGGGATGTTCGTTAAAGAGGTGGAGTACGAGAGCTACAACCCCTTCCGCCTGTACCGCCACAAACGCATGTTGCAGAAATACGACGAGGCGGATACCACCCTTGTACTGCCGACAGCCTTTTTCCCGACCACCGTCCTCTGCGACACCCTGCCGCATTTCCTCACTCCCGACACCGCCTACACCGGCAAAACGGAAGGCGTATTCAGCGGGACTTTGCACAACGCCACGCTGGAGATAAGTTCTTTCGAGCCTGGAAAAATAGTTATAAACGCACAAGCCACAGAGCCGCGGCCATTGGTGCTTTGTCAGAACTACTACAAAGGCTGGCGGGCCACCATCGACGGCAAACCTACGGAAATAGCCACGGCCAACTTCGCCATGATGTCGGTGCAGATACCTGCAGGCAAGCACGAGGTCGTCTTTGAATACCGTCGGCCGGAATTGAAATGGCTTTTCATGTTTCAGATAATCGGAACGGTATTATGCATAGCACTGCTGTGCGGGGTAACGATAAGGAAATTAGGAGTTAGGAGTTGGATGGGATTGAGATTATTCTAATCGGAGACTTGGAAATTGACTGGCAGTGTGAACTGCGCGCGTACAGGATAGCCGTTTTTGCGGCCGGGAGTCCATTTGGGCATGTCGCGCACCAGACGCAAAGCCTCCTCGGTGCAGCCGTCGCCAAGCGGGCGGAGAATCTCGGGATGGGTTATCGTGCCGTCCCTTTCGACAACAAATTCCACAATCACCCTGCCTTCGGTTTTGTTGTCCTTCGCCTTTTGAGGGTATCCCAAGTTCTTCTTCAAGTAATTGAATAGCGCATCATCTCCACCGGGAAATTCGGGCAAGCGGTCAGTTTCAGATGCTCTAAAAATCAAAACATCCAAGTTTGTCGTATCAAAATGCCTTTCCACGGCCGCGGCATAAGGAACAGCGTCAGACAATAGCATAAGTTTTTCTCCCGACCCAAGTTGGTGCAGAGGGACACCAAACATCACTTTCGACACCGAATCGCGGATTTCCTGAACCACATCGCGAACGACGCTCAGCAAAGAATCCACAACATGTGTGTCGGCATTGGTTTCGCAACGCAGCAGCACCACACCTTTGGAGCAGTTGAAATATTTCAATCCTCCATAGTCCACCGCGAATTTTTCGGGCAGAGAGTCGAGATTATTATTATTATTGTCCAGAAAATCTTTTATTTGCAATTTCAACCGACGCCTTTCTTCGGCAGTTCCGCCATAAGTTTTACCGTCCAGCTGCACCTTATCGCTTTTAGTCCCGCCAATGGCAATAGCCATGACATTGCGTTCTTTCATACTGACATACTGTCTCATACCAGTCTTGAGGTATCTTTCTTTCGCATCGCAGATGTCGTAGAATCCGGTTTGCGTTTTGTTGTTGTTCGGCACTATTTTCAAACCAATACCATTCAAGTCCACATATTCGGACGTGTCTGATTTCAAGAGCGATTCCACTAACAGAGAGTCAAGTTCTGCATCTTCGGGCTCACTGTTGTTCGATGGCACAGCCGTATTACCGCCGCCACAGGAAACGGCAACGAGGAATCCCAAAGAGAGCAGTGCCAGAGCTATTTTTCGCATATCAATGTCAGTTTAAGTTCGTTTAATCCAGTGTCCCATAATGGGGTCGGTGAGGAAAATTTTTTTATCGATCTTTTGAATCAGATCTTTTTCGAGAAGTGACTTCATTATTATCGCCACATTTGCCGACGAGCCCAAATTGTAGTTGCTGATAGTCTGGCTGGATGAGAGTCCATCGTTGACACCGTCGGCTACCGCTCGGAGATAATTCATCTGGTAAGCCGTAAGTCCTTCTGTTTTCGCCTCGAAAACATCGGCACACTGGTCCACCAATTCATCAAAAGCCTCGCGCAATATGGTTTCGCCAACCTTTTTTGCTGTTCGGAGAAACACGTACCAAGCCAGCTGCTGAACGTACGACGAATTTCCATCCACTTGATTAACAATCCATTCCGATTGTTTACGTGTTATGCTTTTACCTTCTTGTTTGAACTTTGACGTAATGTATTTAACCCAGTATTCAAGCGGGATACGCTGCAGGTAAATGATGTCGCCGAATTTGTAGAATGGCTTAGAGGTGTCGTCAAAAAGCGATTCCATCAGGTGTTTTCGACTGCCGAAAAGACAATACGACGCCTGTTGATGATGTTGCCATACCGAGCGCAACTCCGCTTGGAAACGTAGCGAGTCTGGATAGTTGCCGATTTGCTGGAATTCGTCGATACAAACCACCACACGCACACCTTTCTTTTGGGCTATCCTCTCCGGCAGCTGCAGCAATTCCTCCATCGACCGCTCCTTTGGCAACATATTCAGTCGCAGGCTCAGTTCTCCCGTGGGGTCCGGCGAAGCGTTTAAGCCGATACTGAAACGGCTTAGGAATGAACGGGCGTTCTCTACCCATTCGTCCATCTTGCCGGCCGTTTGTGTGAGCACCGCAGATGCAAAACGCTCACAGAATTCCTCGCGGCTATGGCAGTGCTGCACATCGACATACACGATTTTCAACTTCGGCCCTTCGGCCAAGACTTTGGCCTTTTTCACCAACGAAGTCTTTCCCCACCGGCGAGGAGAAACGATAAAGGTATTTATACCGTATTTAAAGTTGGCCACCAACTTCTCGGTTTCCTTTTCCCTGTCGGTGAAAGCGTCGCCGCTCACCGTTTTACCAAATACAAATAATTTGTCCATTTTTTCAACTAATAAACTTATTACTAACAAATCGCTTACTAATAACTCACTTACTAAGTGTTTTATTACGTAACAAAGAAAAAAAAGTTGCAAAATTTTGGATATATCTGATTTTCTGAAAGGTAGAATATAAAAAAAAGAATCAATCCATGAGAATATAATGCGATACGACAAAACGAAAATGGAAAAGTTGAATTCAGGGGTCCGTCGAGTTAAGTGTCCTCTGTTGACTAATTAGTTATCAGTCATTTCCGAAATACGAATTGGCTCCGCCGAGCTAAAGGTTCCGCATTAATAAAAAAAAATCGTATCTTTGCAATCGTAAATCAAAAACCGAAACAGATGATAACTATCGGAATTACAGGCACTATAGGAGCTGGCAAGGGCACCATAGTGGATTATCTTGTGAAAGAGAAGAACTTCGCCCACTACTCTGTAAGGGCGTTTATCACCGAGGAGATAAAACGCCGCGGCATGGAGGTGAACCGCGACAGCATGACAATAGTGGGCAACGACCTG
>JAFSOU010000048.1 GCA_017443265.1 Bacteroidales bacterium
GCCGTCGAAATCGATGCTACCGGTGCCGAACTGCGTGATATTCAGTGCGTCGATGAGAATTCCCGACATGTTAAAGATGTACAGTGTGGCCATTGTGGCGTCGGTGGAGATGTAATATCCTATGTTGGTGCCTTCGTCGAAGGGGTTGGGAATGTTTTGGTCGAGGTACGAGTTGGTGGCGGTGGCAAGGCTGTCGCTACGCTTTACAAGATTGTGCAGGGTCTCCTGCATATTGTACATCTGTGTGCGTATGTCCTCGATGATGGCGTTCTGGCTTTCGATAATATGCTGCTGTTCCTGTATGGAGGCCACAAGTACAGGCACCAGCGACACGTAGTCGATATATTTGTTGCCCTCGCCGTCGGTGCTCACCAATGTGGGGAACTGCTCCTCAAAACCACCCAAGTCGAGGCCGTAGCTGAATCTGTCGCCTGTTAACTGGTCCTGTAACTCGGTGGCCTTCAGGATGTCGTCGGCAGTTTTGTCGGTAATTTGTTCGCTGGGGATATCAGAAATGTCGGCCACCGGTGTCAAGTCATCACCAAAGCGGTTTGCAGGCACTGTGTAGGTGTATGTTACAGGCGAGAGCTGCATCACTTGCGTCAGAGCATCGGTCATATCGGTCGAACCCGACATTGTGCCGTTGCCGTAAAAAACCGAGAAGCCGCTTGCTGTAATTGGTGTGGTGAAATCCATACCCGCCGACTGTGACAATTCTGTCGAGTGAGGATAATGAAATTTGAACTTAACACCGAATTTTGTAACTATATGTCCTCTTCCGGTCGAGAGTTTAATGCCATTTTTTCCGTGCAGCCAAAGCTGGTCGGAGTCGTAATTGCCGTATTCTCCCACGAAAACATTCCATCCATTGTGGTTTTCACGACCGAAATCGCCGAAAGTGAGTTTGGAACCGGCTTTGTATGTCCCTTGATTGCCAAAAATTGACATCGTGGTAATCCCGTCTCTGTCATGCGGCATGTAAGGCGTTCCTACAAGCGCCCTGCCAAGGGAGTCGATTCTTAATTGTGCGAAAGAGGTTGCCGCAAATAAAATTGCGATTGTACTTAATATTAATATTTTTTTTGTCATTTTGTCTATGTTTTTATCGTTGTTTATTTGTTTACCCCATTTTTCTACGTGTTAGGGCAATAATCACGGGAGTTTTTCGTTTTTGAGGTTGTTATTTATATGGGTTGGGGGCCTTTGTCCGACGAAAAACACCTTAAACCACGGACAAAGGCCTGCTCAGCCTATAGGCGGGTCGGGATAATATGGGTGGGAGGGGGGTACATATTGATAATCCATACTTTGCACACCGTCATTCAAATGTGCAAATGTTGTATTGTTCTGATTATCAACAATTTTCATATATCACTTGTTTGTTTTTTCAATTTGTAAAGTTATACATAATCTTTTATTGTCGTGGCGTCAAATGTTGTCGGGTGTCATCATTTGACGGGAGGGAGGGGGAACTCCGGTGGACTTTTGTCTCCCCTGCGGGGCTCAATGGTTGTATGATACACATTTTTTTACAGGGACTTACGTCACTGCCTATATTCTGCCGCCCCTACAGGGCTGTTTGTTTTACTGGCAACAGGCTATTGACGACTGAAAAAATCTGCGATTTCCGCGCTTTCTGCGAGAGATGTGCGTTTTAATTTTCAACTGAAAAATGTCGCCCCTACAGGGCTGTTTGTTTCACTGCAGCAGGCTATTGACGACTGAAAAAATCTGCGATTTCAGCGCTTTCTGCGAGAAATAACATTTCAATTTTCAACTCTTAATTTTCAACTGAAAAATGTCGCCCCTACAGGGCTGTTTGTTTTACTGCAGCAGGCTATTGACGACTGAAAAAATCTGCGATTTCCGCGCTTTCTGCGAGAGATATACATTTCAACTATAAACTTATTAAAAAAAATCGTACATTTGCACTAACTAAAATCAAAGACACAATGAAGAAACTCGCTCTTATACTGGCACTTGCGGTTTCGTCCGCCGCTTTTGCCCAAATCACTCCCGACGAAGAAACTGCCGGAATGGAATGCACAAGCATAACCGTTGGCTGCAAAGCCTCCAAGGACGGCTCGGTGATGACCTCGCACACCGACGACAGCCACCGCTCGCGCACCAACATCTGGGTGGAACCCGCCCGCAACTACGGTAAGGGCGCCATGCAGAAACTATACCTCCGCCGCTGGGCCAAGAAAGAGGAAGGCAAGATGCCGCGATACGAAAACATCGAAATTGGCGAAATACCGCAGGTGGCACACACCTACCAGTTTTTCAACACCGCATACCCCTGCATGAACGAAAAACAGCTTGCCATAGGCGAATCCACCTTCGGCGGACGCCCCGAGCTTAAGTCGGACAGCGGACTGATAGACTGCCAACGCCTGTGCATGCTGCTGCTGCAACGCTGCTCCACGGCACGCGAGGCCATAAAGACAGCCGGTGCCCTGCTTAAGGAATACGGCTGGAACGACGCTGGCGAGTGTCTTACAATTGCCGACAAAAAAGAGGTATGGCATTTGGAGATTCTCGGTCCCGGCAAGGACAAGAAAGGTGCAGTGTGGGCCGCACAGCGTGTTCCCGACGACCATATCTCGGTCAACGCCAACGCCTCGCGCATACTCGAGATAGACCTCAAAAACAAGGACTTTTTCATGGCCTCCGACAACGTGTATTCCCTTGCCGAGGAAAACGGCTGGTGGAACAAAAAGAAAGAGCCTTTCCGTTTTGCCTATGCCTATGCTCCCGAAACCCGCACCATGCTGGCCTGCCGTCGCAGGGAGTGGCGTGTGTTCGACCTGCTGGCCCCATCGCTGAAACTCGACCCCAACGCCGAGAACTACCCTTTCTCGGTAAAACCCGACTCGCTTGTGAGCATCGAGGATATGATGCGGGTGTTCAAGGACTACTACGAAGGCACTGAGTACGACATGCGCAAAACCCTCACCGTTACCGACAAAGAGGGCAAAACCGTGATGTCGCCCCTTGCCAACCCCTTTATGAAAGCCGACGAGCTGGCGCTGCACAAAATCAACGGCGGATGGCACGCCCGCGGCGAACGCAGCATAGCCGTGCATTTCACCGTTTACGCCACCATACTGCAATGCCGCAGCTGGCTGCCCGACGAGGTGGGAGCCCTCTGCTGGTTCGACCTCGACAATGTAGCTTCGTCGATATACGTGCCTTTCTACGCCAACGTAACCGACCTGCCATCCACTTACAAGACCTGCGGCCGCGAGACGGGTTTCAGCCGAAAAGCCGCTTGGTGGGCTTTCAACCGACTGGGAACCCTTGCCGCCAAACGCTGGGGCGATATGCGACATGTGGTGGACGCTTACTGGGTGCCCCTGCAAGCCGGTTTTATCGACGAGCATTACGAAATAGAGAAACGAGCCCTGCAGCTGCTCAACGAGGGCAAGCGCGACGAGGCGATAAAGATGCTCACCGATTTCAGCATCAGCTGCGGCAACACTGCCGTGAACAAAGCGTGGGAAGCCGGCGACTATATCTGGACCAACTTCGACGGACAGTGGTAAAAAAGTGAGCTTGTGGAAGCTAAAATTGCGCTTTCGCACCGCTCTAAAACACGTTTTTATCCTTTTTTCCCGCCATTCACCAGTTGCGGCACCACCTTGTAACAAAATTTGCAACACGCTTAATATCAGATATTTATTTTGGTTTTTTTTGGCAAGGAAAAAAAATATTTGACTAAAGATTTTTTATTTCGGAAAAAAAAGCGTAACTTTGCAAACTCAAAACGATGGGGTATTAGCTCAGTTGGCTAGAGCGTTTGACTGGCAGTCAAGAGGTCATCGGTTCGATTCCGTTATACTCCACGCATCAATAAAAACAAAACACAAAGCGACCGCTCGAAAGAGGGTCGCTTTTCTTTTTATCATGGTTTAAAAGTGTGTCGCTTTATGCCAGTCCCAGCGAGGCTTTGATGGCTTCGATTTTCTGCGCAAGGGTCTGGTTGGTACTGTCGTAGTCGGCAGCGCTGGCAAGTGGGGCCTTCACTCCGAAATAGAATTTAATCTTCGGCTCGGTGCCGGAGGGACGCACAGTAACCTTGCTTCCGTCGGCGGTGAAGAACTGCAGCACGTCGCTCTTGGGCAAGTCGATAGGTTCGGCTTTGCCGGTTGCAGTGTCGGTGCTTAGCAGGGTGGAATAATCTTTTACGCAAACCACCTTGGAGCCCGCTATCTGTGCCGGGGTGTTGTTACGGAAATCGCACATCATCTGCTTTATTTCCTCGCTGCCCGACTTGCCTTTCTTGGTTATCGAAAGCAGGTCCTCTTTGTAGAAACCATATTCCACATAGAGGTCGCACAGTATGTCGAAGAAAGTCTTGCCTTGGTCTTTGGCCCAAGCTGCAATTTCGGCAATCATGGTGCAGGCGCTAACGGCGTCCTTGTCGCGCACAAAGTCGCCTATAAGGTATCCGTAGCTTTCCTCGCCGCCGCCGATGAATTGTTCGCGACCCTCGAGTTCGAGGATTTTGTTGCCGATGTATTTGAAACCTGTAAGAACGTCGTAGCTTTTCACACCGTTTTTGTGGGCAATATCGGCAAGCAGTTCGGAGGTTACGATGGTTTTAACGATATAGTCGTTGGGCTGCTGCAGACCGAGACTTTTGCGTTGCATAAGCAGGTAATAGATTAGTATCGAGGCTGTTTGGTTGCCGTTGAGGAGCATCCACTGTCCGTCGTTGCGTTTCACAGCCACTCCAACGCGGTCGGCGTCGGGGTCGGTGGCCATAACGATGTCGGCGTCGATATCCTGCGCCAGTTTCATGGACAGTTCCATGGCGGCCTTCTCCTCTGGGTTGGGCGATTTGGTGGTGGGGAAATTGCCGTCGGCAACAGCCTGTGGCTCAACGATATTTACATTGGTGAAACCCATTTTGGCAAGGGCTTTGGGCACAAGAGTTATGCCGGTGCCGTGCAGTGGCGAATAAACAATCTTAAGGTCGTGCTGACGTTTCACCACATCGGGCATAATGCTGTTTTCCATCACTTTGGCAAGATAAACATCGTCGGTTTCCTTGCCAATAATCTGTATGTTTTTATCGCCTCCTTCGGTTTTGATGTCTTCCAGAGCGGTGATTTTCAGCACTTCGTCGATAACGTTGGTGTCGTGCGGTGCCACAAGCTGGCAGCCGTCGCTCCAGTAGGCTTTGTAGCCGTTGTATTCCTTTGGATTGTGGCTGGCGGTAACCATCACACCGATGTTGCAACCGTAGTGCCTTACAGCAAACGAGAGTTCGGGGGTGGGGCGCAAATCTTCGAACAGATACACTTTGAAACCATTGGCGGCCAGCACCTTGGCGGTGATTTCGGCAAACTGGCGGCTGTTGTTGCGGCTGTCGTGCGAAACAGCGGCTTTGGGTTGGTTGTCGTTTCCGAGGTTTTTCAGCACATAGTTGGCCAGGCCCTGGGTGGCCATTGCCACAGTGTAACGGTTCATTCGGTTGGTGCCTATGCCCATAATTCCGCGCAGTCCGCCGGTGCCGAATTCGAGGTTTTTGTAGAAACTCTCGTTGAGCTCTTCGGGGTTTTCGACCATCATTTTACGGATTGCAGATTTTGTATCTTCGTCGTAATTGCCATTAAGCCAAATATTTACATTTTGTTCTGCTGTTTTATCGAGTGCCATAGTGATATGTGTTTAATTATTTAAAAGTCTTGATTTTGAAACAGCAAAGGTCGCATTTTTTTACGAAAAAAGCAAATGTTTTTGATATTTCTTTATCTCCACATCATTTTTAAATAAACACAACAGCAACAAACGACATCTTGTCGTGTAACATAAAACAGATTTCGCAAAGCACAATTTTTTTCGTATCTTTGTAGTTTGAACAAAATCTAACCATTATTAGGCAATA
Source organism: Bacteroidales bacterium (assembly GCA_017443265.1). Taxonomy (GTDB): domain Bacteria; phylum Bacteroidota; class Bacteroidia; order Bacteroidales; family P3; genus UBA1219. The sequence goes on from JAFSOU010000048.1 coordinate 5,894, forward strand.
TATTTATATTCAACTGTTTATATCATGGAAAGCGAACTTATTATATACAACACTCTTTCGCGGCAGAAAGAGCTTTTCCGTCCGCTGAACGCCCCTCACGTGGGAATGTACGTGTGCGGACCCACCGTTTACGGCGATGCCCATTTGGGACATGCGCGTCCAGCCATCACTTTCGACGTGGTGTTCCGCTACCTGCGGCATCTCGGCTACAAAGTGCGTTACGTGCGCAACATCACCGATGTGGGACACCTTGAACACGATGCCGACGAAGGCGAGGACAAGATAGCCAAGAAAGCCCGTTTGGAGGACCTCGAACCTATGGAGGTGGCACAGCTCTACACCGACCGCTACCATGCCGCCATGGACCGTCTGAACGTGCTGCACCCCAGCATAGAGCCACGTGCCTCCGGCCACATCATAGAACAAATAGAACTGGTGCAGAAAATCCTCGATGCAGGCCTCGCCTACGAAAGCAACGGCTCCATCTATTTCGACATTCGCAAATATCAGGAAAAAACAAAGAAATACGGCTGTCTTTCGGGACGTGCCATCGAAGACCAGCTCTCCACCACGCGCGAACTCGACGGACAGGACGACAAACACGCCTCCGCCGATTTCGCACTCTGGAAAAAAGCAGCTCCCGAACACATCATGCGCTGGAACTCGCCTTGGAGCGTAGGTTTCCCCGGCTGGCACACCGAATGCACCGCTATGGGAACCAAATACCTGGGCGAGACTTTCGACATTCACGGCGGCGGTATGGACCTCATCTTTCCGCACCACGAGTCGGAAATAGCACAGCAGACCGCCGTTACAGGTCACGGCCCGTGCAAGTACTGGATGCACAACAATATGATTACCATCGACGGTAAGAAAATGGGTAAGTCACTGGGCAATTTTATCACCCTCGACGAGTTTTTCAACGGCTCGCACCACGACAACGAAGGCAGGGAGATGCTGCAGCAGGCCTACAGCCCCATGACGATACGTTTCTTCATCCTCCAAGCACACTACCGCAGCACTGTGGATTTCAGTAACGAAGCACTGCAGGCCGCCGAAAAAGGTTACCAACGTCTGATGCAGGCCTACAAAACCCTCGGCTCGCTGCAACCCTCTAAAACATCTTCGGTGGACATCAGCAAATTTAAACAAAACTGCTACGACGCCATCAACGACGACTTCAACACACCCATAGTGATAGCCCACCTGTTCGAGGCAGTAAAGACCATCAACAGCGTACACGACCGCAAAGAGACACTGACACAGGCCGACATCGACGAGATGAAAAAAATGTTCGACGTTTTCGCTTTCGAGATACTAGGCCTCACCGACGAAAGCTCGTCGGACAACGCCGCTGTGCTCAACGGACTGATGGACGTCATCCTCGACATACGCGCCAAAGCCAAAGCCAACAAGGACTGGGCCACCAGCGACGCCATACGCGACAAGCTGAAAGAGATAGGAATTACAGTAAAGGACGGCAAAGACGGTGCCACTTGGAATTTAGAATAATACTGTTATGATACCTCCCGACACAGTTCAGAAGATACTCGACGCCACTCGCATAGAGGAGGTGGTATCCGAATTTGTGTCGCTGCACCGACGCGGTGCCAACTATATGGGCTGCTGCCCGTTCCACAACGAAAAAACACCCTCTTTCTCCGTATCACCGTCGCGAGGCATATTCAAATGTTTCGGCTGCGGCGAGGCAGGCAACGCCGTGCATTTCCTGATGAAACACGAGCATTTCTCCTACCCCGACGCACTGCGCTTTCTGGCAAACAAATACGGCATCGAAATAAAGGAGAAAGAACTCACCGACGAAGAACGTCAGGCACAGACCGAACGCGACACCCTTTTCCACGTAAGCGAGTTTGCCCAGAAACACTTCGCCGACCTGCTCTACAACAACGAAGACGGCCGCAACATAGGCCTTGCCTATTTCTACGAACGACAACTCAACGACGACATAATAAAGAAATTCGGCCTCGGCTACTGTCTCGACGAATGGGAGGCTTTTACCAAGTACGCCCTTGCCCAAGGCTACAGCGAGGACGCCCTTGTGAAATCGGGGCTGAGCATCAAGAAAGAAGAAAACGAAAAACGTCTGTACGACCGTTTCAGAGGCAGAGTGATGTTCCCCATCTTCAACGCCAGCGGCAGGGTGCTCGGATTCAGCGGCAGGGTGCTCTCTTCCGAAAAAACAGCGGCAAAATATGTCAACTCGCCCGACTCCGAAATTTACAACAAAAGCAACACCCTGTACGGCATTTTCCAAGCCAAAAACGCCATTGCCCGACAGGACCTCTGCTTTCTGGTGGAAGGCAACATCGACGTCATTTCGATGCACCAGTCGGGATTGGAAAACACCGTGGCATCGTGCGGCACATCGCTCACCCGCGAACAGATACGCATGATAAAACGCTACACCCGCAACGTAACGCTGATGTACGACGGCGACCCCCCCGGCATCAAAGCGGCGATACGCGCCATCGACCTGCTTCTGGGCGAAGGCATGAAAGTGCGTGTGGTGCTTTTCCCCGACAACGACGACCCCGACAGCTACGCAAAAAAATACGGCTCGGAGCAGATACAGTCTTTTGTGAAAGAAAACGCACTCGACTTTGTACATTTCAAAACAGGAATACTGCTGAAAGACGCCGGCAAAGACCCTTTGAAAATATCGCAAGCAGCCAGCGAGATGGTGAACACCATTGCCCTTGTGGGCGACCTTATGGAACGCACCGAGAGCGTTCGCGAATGCTCATCGATAATGCGGATTCCCGAAGAGACCATGGCACAAAGCGTGGCCAAAGCCATTCTTCGCAACAAACAAAAGGCCTACGAAGAGGAACAGAAAACCTCAGGAACAGCCCCACAAGAAACCTCCCAACCACCTGCAGACGAAACCAACACCGAACCCACAACTCCATTAACCACCAACTCCGGCAACCAGTTTCTGCAAAGTTTCTATCCCTGCGAGGAACAGGAGAAAAAAATAATAGAAATACTGCTGAACCATGGCAACAGCACCATAAAAAAACCCGCCAAGGACGAAAACGACAACGACATTTTTGAAGAATACTATGTGGCGGCCCTCGTAATAGGCGACATCCTTAACGACAATATCAAATTCGACAACCCGCTGTACCAAAGCATTTTCGACGAATATGCCACTTTTCTGCAACAAGGCAGCCTGCCTCACGACCAGCATTTTGTAAACCACCCAAAAGAAGAGGTCCGTATGCTCGCCGCCACACTACTGTCGCACCCATACACTTTAAGCGAATCTTGGTTGAAGAAGCACAACATCTCCACCCCCTCGCCCTCAGACCCCAATGTGATAGCCAACGACGTACACGACTCCATCCTTAACCTGAAAATGAAAAAGCTGGAACAAAAAATAACGGAAGCTAAAGAACAGCTCAAAACCACCACTGGCGACGAGGATATCATCATATTGCTCGGACAAATAAAACAATACGAGGCCGTGCGTATGGCCCTTGGCAGGGAATTGAACCGTGTTATTATGTAAACATTTATCAATCACCCAATTATATTAATGAAATTATTATTTAACATTATAAAGAACACCTGGCTGCACCTGCTACTGCTTGTGTATGCGCTGATGCTTGTGTTTTTGCCCTCAAACAACGGTTTGATATGGTTCGGAGTGACCATAGTTGTGTTTATAGCCGCTTGGTTTCTGATAAAATACCACAACCAGCCTGCCAAATTTGCCATCGACCAAACACTTGCCAAAGGCATCTGGGGACAACTCGGACTATCGTTGGGAGTGTTCCTGCTGGTGTTCGACATAGCAGCATCGTTCTACGTTTGTCGCAACGGAACCGGAAGTATGGCTTTCGCCGATTTCGTGAGCCCTGTAACAATGCAAAAAAGCGCCTACAACAGCGAAACGGCTGTAATTCCGATTTTGATGTATCTGCTTGGTATAGTGGTGTTTACTGGTTTGGTGGTGGCCACCATAAACCGTATCGCTGCCACACGCGCCGACAACTACAAACTGGGACACAGCACCTACCGCAAACTGAAAAACCATTACATCATAATAGGTTACGGCGACACCTGCGTGCCTCTTATCAGCAATCTGAAAAAACGCCACAAAGAAGGCAAGATGCCATACGTAATCATACTTACAAGCCAAAACGTGCCCGACATACGCCGCGACATACAGACACAGCTGCCCGATGTAGAGAAAGCCACCATCATCTATTCGGGAAACCTGAACTCCGAAAGCCAGCTGCGCCGCCTCAACATCGACACAGCCCGCGAAGTGTTTGTGCTTGGCGAGGGCTACGGCAGCGGACGCGACTCCATGAACCTCGAGTGTGCCAAAAAGATAAAAGCCATACGACAGGAACACTCTTCCGACATACTGCGTGTAAACGTGCAGTTCGACAAAGCCATGTCGTACTCCACCATCAAACAAATCACCATACCAAAAGAGTATTATTCCAACAACGGCAACGACGTGATATACCTACGTCCGTTCAATTTCTACGAAAACTGGGCGCGCATGCTGTGGGGCACTTTCGCCCTCGACGACTACCGCACCCTCGACCGCGGACAGATGACCGAACCCGAAAAACACGTGCACCTCGTAATTGTGGGACTCGACAATATGGGCGTGGCTCTGATGCTTGAGGCACTGCGCCTGTGCCACTATCCCAACTACAACGAACGATCGGGGCACAACAAAACCGTCATCACCGTGGTGGACAACCGTATGGACGAGCTTCTGCCTTTACTGAAATCGCGCTACCGTACCATAAACCAGATTTCCGATGTAGAACTGCAGTTCTGCAAAAACAACGTCGAGGACCACGAGATACGCAAGATGCTGAAACAGTCGGCCACCAGCCCCGACACCATACTCACCGTAGCCATCTGCCTCAACGACCCTGACCTGAGCCTCTCCACAGCCCTCAGCCTCCCCGACTCGCTGTTTTTCAACGTGGTACGCAACGACAAAGGCTACGACGAAATTGTGCTCAACCATAATGTAGAAATCCTTGTCCGCCAGCAGATGCAGAGCGGCTTGGCCGAACTGCTGAGCAAGGAGAACGACAGATACCACAACGTGAAAATCTTCGGCACCATCGACAAAGGTATGGACGACAAACTTGTCGACGACATTATGCCGATGATAATCAACGCTTTCTACAACTACAACTACGGCGGCAAATTCTCTGTGGAAACTACTAAATACCCCACTTTCTTCGAATATGCCACCGCCGAACCCGAACTCGCCCTCAACGACGCCTACCGCCACTGGATACCGCTGAACGAAGACATGCGCTTTGCAAACCGCTATCAGATAGAAATTTACCGCACCTACACCATCTACCGCGAAACCCTCGAGAAAAACCCGCACATACTTTATCAAATGGAACACCTGCGGTGGACCGCCGACCGCTGCATCACCGGCTACCGCGACTCACACTCCTTTCTCAACACCGATGGCTCGCACGGAGTTAAGGACAAGAAACTGAAACTGCATTTCGACATCATCCCCTACTACGACCTCACCGAAGGCGAAAAGGACAAGGACAAAAACGTGGTGAACAACATGGACAAAGTGATGAACTTGGCCAAAATATACCGCGAAAAATACGGTGACACACTGCTTTCGGCAATAAGATAGAAAGCACGGAAAGACTTTGAATACTTAATTTATGATGATTTAAGCAATATTGGGACAAAAATGTCGTTATAAACACTGAAATGATATATATTCAAGAAATATATGATATAATTTCTGCAGCAGGATTTACCGAGCAAACTCTGCAAATTATTGATGAATATGTAAATGATATAGAAAATGGACTCACAGACTTTCCTAGATTTAATCAACAAGAGCATTCTGGACTCTGTAAAGCAGGTTCGGCTCTCATTGGGGCGTCCATCATCGCAGGCTACGCTACAAGAAGCCTTGCAGCAAGTGGCAATGCTTCAAGCGGCCAAGGACTCCCAGCAAATTGGCAAATAGACGAATCATAGGAACAACTAATTGAACAATGGGCAAAAGCATCCCGTTTGTGGGTTGAATCTTCCGACAAATTGGTTAGTGAGGGCTTTGGCCCTATGATTGCAAAAGGTGCTGAAGCCAAAGTATATTATCGTGAAAATTCTCCGGCGGTAGTAAAAGAGCGTGCTTCTATATATTCTACCACACAAAAAGCTCTCGACGCAATTGTATTGCACAATTATCTTTTTCCTGAAACAGCAATGTATGTTATAGGTTTCACTCGTGATAATGATGGTATTTTTCGAATTATTCTAACACAACCTTACGTACGCTGTCTCCGTCTTGCTACAAAAGAAGAAATAGATGCTCTGGCGGAGAAAAAAGGTTTCAAGGACAATTGGGATGGAAAGGGAATAAACTACATTTCAAACCGCATTGCTCTTGAAGACATGCACCCCGCCAATGTTTTCATAGACGAAGTTACAAATCATCCCATTTGTATCGACTGTATAGTAAAATTTGTGAAAGAAAACAAAGAAAACGGTTCGGCAATAAGATAAACTGTACGGAAAAAAACTAAAAACCCCGCCACCTTTACGATGACGGGGATTATTATTTCAATTGTTGCAAAAACTTACTGTTTGTCGTTGCCCTGCCAGTTGATCTTGCGCGAAGCGAACATTATCACGGCAAGTATCACAAACAGTCCGATGCTTCCTACAAGCAGCGACATTGTTTCGAGGCTGAGCAGCACGTAGATAAAGGCGTAAAGGAAGGCAAGGATAGCGCCAATTAAATAAGCTGTTTTGTGCACTTTAAGTATTCCGGCCATATATGCGGTTATCAGCCCTATTGTCATTGCCGAAGCAATGAGGTACGACCATCCGAAAGTCAGATACTCGCTGAACGAAAGCAGCAGGGTGTAGAACACCATTATGGCGAAGCCGATAAGCAGGTACTGAACCCAGTGTATGGGAGTGCGTTTGCGGTTTTCGACAACAAACACGGTGATAAACGTCAGCACCACAATAAGGAAGGAGTATTTTATAGCGCGGTCGTTTTGGGTGTACTGGTCAACCGGCATGTTCATCTCCACGTGAATGCCATTGATATTGTTAGTTGTTTCAATGTCATAATAATAAGCTTCTCTCAAGTCTTCGTAATCATAGTACTTGGTCATTGTTGGTTTCGACGAAAAATCGAGTGGGATGTTGCGCACAACTTTCCAGTCGGCGGTGAATCCTGCGGAAGTGACCTCGCGGGTGTCGGGCAGACAAGCACCTTTGAAACTCGGCGATGGGTAGTCGGACTCCATGTGTATTGTGCTGGTATTGCCCACAGGCACAACGGAAAACATCGAAGCGCCTTTCATCGATATCTGTGTGGAGAAATCCAGCTTTTTACCCTCTTTCACAAACGATGTGGCATCATAGTTGCAAGCCATCGCCACCAGTTTGGAGTTGTATTTCATGGCATACGTCGTGTCGCCTACGTTTATTGCTATCTTATCCGTCAGATTGGGATTGGTTTTTCTTCCAAAATCTACATATAACTTACTGTTTGTCAGATTGTAATTATCCCAGTTGATATCGTTCAGATCTTCGGGCATCTCAAAACTTCCTTTGAGGTCGGCAGTGGTTTTATATACAACAACGTCGTATATACCGCGGTGCAGTTTTTCAGAACTGAGTTTTCCCGAAAAGTTGTAATCTTCGGGAACAATGTATATTGCTCCTGTTTCTTCTTCGTTAGCATCAACATCTTTAACTTCTGCGACTAATGTATTATCTTCCGACTTAATTGCTGTATTCTTTACATTATTCTTTTGTGGAATGTACAGAACAGGGCCGTTGATTGTCTGCTCACCACCCCAGCTTGCAAACACTTCGTTGCTGGATGACTTGGCAGCTCTCTCGCGGCCGTCGATCAGAAGTCCGATAAAGATGCGGGGAATTAGCATACCCAAGCTAAGTCCGGCGATAAGGAGGATTTTCAGTCCGATATTGGGCTTTTTTTCCTTGGGTTTGGGAGGCATCGGCGGAGTGATACGTCCGGGAACGGGTTGTGGCTGCGGTTTTTGCTCAATAGGCCGGTTTTCTACTTGTGGATTTTCATTCTGCTCCATAAATAAAGAATTTAAAATTAGTGAAAAAATGATTTTAGTTGCATCCAATAACGGAAACTTATTTTGTAAATTGTGTGGCTTGGAAAAATTTTTTTCAGAAAATCTAAAAGTCTGAAAATCCGTCAAAAAATCGTATCTTTGCAATCGCAAATCAACAGAAAAAATGGACATTCTGACAGACTTTTCGTGGATCGGTGTGGCAGTGTGCGTCGCTCTTGGGGCGGTGTATGCCGTAGTGCTTTATTTTATTGGGAAAAAGCACGAAATGTCGGCAAAAACCCGTGCAGTGCTGGCGGTTTTGCGGTTTCTGACTGTGTTTTTCATCAGCTTTCTGCTACTTTCGCCCATGCTCAAAACCAACGTGGTGGAAACCGAAAAGCCTGTGGTGGTGCTTCTGCACGACAACTCGCTGTCCATCGTCCTCGGCAAAGATTCGACATACTACCGCAACGAGTACCTGCAAAGTTTCGAGCAACTGAAAAAGGAGCTTGCCGACGACTATCAGGTGGAGGAGTTTTCGTTCGGAGGCGACGTGCGGCAGGGCTTCGACGGACGTTTCGACCAAACGTCGAGCGATATTTCCCTTGCTTTGGATGATATTTCGGACATATACAAAGGCCGCAACGTGGGAGCGGTGGTCCTCGCCTCCGACGGCATCTACAACGCCGGACACACCCCGCAGGTGTCGGGCGGCAACATCCCCTACCCCATCTATACCATTGCCTTGGGCGACACCTCCATCCGCAAAGATGCCACACTCAACAACCTGAAATACAACCGAATAACCTATCTCAACAGCCGTTTTCCCGTGGAGGTTTCGCTGAAAGCCGACAAACTGCAGGGACAAACCAAGCGGCTGACAGTGGAGAACAACGGCAAAACCCTGTTCTCCAAAGAGATACATTACACCTCCGACCATTTTTTCACCTCCGAGAACATTTTGCTCAACGCCGACAAGGCCGGTGTTCAGCTTTACACCATACGTCTGCAGCCGTGCGATGGCGAGGCTTCGGTGTCGAACAACGTGCTAACCTTCGCAGTGGAGGTTCTCGACAGCCGCCGCCGCGTGGCCATTGTGGCTCAATCTCCACACCCCGACCTCGGAGCACTGAAACGCTTTTTCGAAAGCCGCGAATCCTACGAGGCTGAGACGTTTGTGGCCGACAAATTCAACGGTAACCCTCTGGACTACAGTATGTTTGTGCTCCACCAGCTACCCGACGACAACGCCGCACACAACGCATTGGTCGACAAGGTTTTAAAATCGCAAATTCCCGCCCTTTTCGTGTTGGGACAACAAACGGCCTACGAGCGTTTCGACCGCCTTCAGATGGGGCTTACGCTAAACACCAAAGGCTACCGCACCGACGAGGCTACGGCCTCGGTCAACGGCAGTTTCGGCAGTTTCTCCACCGACGACGGTATACGCCAAGTGGAGGGTTTTCCGCCGTTGAACGTTCCTTTCGGCAACATTGCCACAGCAACCTCCACACAAACACTGCTTTACGCCAAAATCGGCAACATAGTAACCAATCGTCCGCTTGTGGCTTTTGGGCAGAAAAACGGCATCCGCTACGGCTTTGTGGTGGGCGACGGACTGTGGCGGTGGCCTTTGGCCGACTACCAGCAAAACGGCTCCAGCGATGCTTTCGGCACACTGATGGACAAGACCTGCACATACCTCTCGCAGCAGTCGGCAAAAGAGAAATTTGTAGTCAGGGCTGCGGCCGCTTTTGACGAAAACGAGGTGATAACCCTAGATGCAGAGCTGTACAACGACAATTTCGAGCTGGTGAACACTGCCGACGTTTCGCTTTCCGTCGCCGACGAGAATGGTTCTAGTCGCAACTATGCTTTCGCACGCACGCAAAACTCCTACACCGCCGCCCTCGGAACTTTGCCGCAAGGCCGCTACACATATACCGCAAAGACGTTTTTCAACGGAAAAAAATATCAGAAAAACGGCACTTTCGCCGTTCATAAAAACAACATCGAGAGCCACAACCTCACCGCCGACCACAGTCTTTTGAACACCATAGCACAAAACAGCGGCGGACAGATGCTATATCCGCAACAGCTATCGCAACTGCCCGAATTTCTCAAAAACCGCGACGATATACGAAATGTGATGTTCAGCCGTTATAAGTATTCCGAGCTGATAAAACAGCCGTGGCTTTTTGTGGCCATAATTCTGCTTCTGGCCATCGAATGGACGGCACGCCGCTACAAAAACGATATTTAACACTCTGTATAAAACAATGAAAACCAATCCGTTATCGCTACTAAAATCGGAGTTTGCCAAAAACTCGCTTACTCTGGCTTCGAGCAGTTTTATCGGACAGGCCATTTCGTTGCTCATCTACCCTCTTATAACACGGCTTTTCTCACAAACCGATTTAGGATTATATGCCACCTGGCTCAGTATTGTGGATGTGCTAACTATTTTATCTACAGGTAAATACGAGGAATCGGTAATGCTTGGCAAAGACAAACGGGAGGTTGCGGCCACTACTCGTCTGGCAATGCGTGTAAACACGGTGTTCTCGCTTGCTGCGGTAGCTGTGGTGGCTGTGTTTTTCGCTCTCGGCAAAGCCGACTACACGGTGTTTCTCATCCCCCCGATGATTTTTTTCTGCGGCACTTCGCGTGTGTATCAGGCATTATTCAACTACGCCAAAGCCTTTGGACAGATGGCTTTTTCCAATATCGCCAACAGTGTGGCTGCCGCTGTAGCGAAACTGGCTGCCGGTTTCGCACACCTCACCAACGGAACCCTTCCGGCAGGTAGCCTTGTAGGACAGATGGTTGGAAACATCAACTACCGCATTGCCCTGCACCGTCTGCAACTGCCCAAAACCTCATGGGCCGAAGCTAAGGAGATGGCCTCGCTGCAGCGCAATTTCCCATTGTTCTCGATGCCGAAAGGCTTTGTCAACAGCTTTTCGCACAACCTGCCTTTCATACTCCTTGCCTATTATTTCGACAACGCATACATAGGACTTTTCTCGTTGGTGATGACATGCACCTTCCGGCCGGTGAGTTTTTTCTCGGGTGCTTTCCACAGCGTGCTTTACAAAAATTTCTCGGTACGTTTCCGCGACCGACAGCCCTTTATTCCGAAAACGAACAAATTTATCGCATTGGACGCCCTTGTGTTCATCCCCCTCTTTGTTTTGGGAGGCGTTTTTGCCAAAGACATCATCGCCTTGCTTTTCGGCAGCCAATGGACGGAATGCACACCATATATGCTTATGGTTCTGCCGTGGATTTTCATCAGCCACCTCTCCTCGTCGCTGTCGTTTATACCAAACATCTTCTCCTCCCAGCGCACCGATATGATACTAAATATCGTGCTTTTCGTGCTGCGACTTGCAGCTTTGATAGTCGGTGTTGTATATGCCGATTTTGCTTTGGCAATAGCCCTTTTCGCAACAGTTAGCGCAGCAATGAGTCTGATAACCCTCGGCTGGTATTACAGCTTGGCTTTACGTTTCGACAAATCGATAAAATAAAAAAGGCCGGAGTTTGCCGCTCCGACCTTGGTTTATTCGTATTTATCCCTTTATCATTCATTTAGCGGATTTGGAATCCAGGCCATTATTGTGAAAGCCTGCTCCGAGTTGGCAGCTGTGGTGGCCACGTTCATATACACTTTTTCGGTGTCAGCGGTAATTGAAACTATCCCGCTATAGCTGGATGTGGTGTTGGTTATTACAATCTGCTGTGTTTGTGGACTATAGCTATCCACATTGAAATTCAGCACATTGGTTGTGTTGTAGGCAACATGCATCTGCCAGCCGGCATACTGGGTTTCCAGCCCGCCGGTTTCGCCTTCGAAACTTACGTGCAAATTGCCCGAAGCAAGGGCTTGGTTTATCATATTGGAAATGTATTCGTTCAGTCCGTCGTTCTGTATCTGGGTAATAGTCCATGTGTATGGCACGATGTTGAAATGAGTGTAATCGGGCTCATTATTGGGTTCGGGCTGCTCAGGGGTGTTGGGTTTGTCATTATCTTCGGTTTTGTCGCACGACACAAAAGCGAGGCTCATGGCCAAAAAAAGCAACGATGCTGTTAAAAATATTTTCTTCATTATGGTTTATTTTTTTATTCTTATTATTTTTGTATCAAAAAACGAAGAGTGTCAGCATTTATTGTTTACCTGCATAAAAAAAAGCGGGCGAACACCCGCTTTTTCTTTTTTGGTGAATGAAAAACTATTTTATTTTCGACTTGACCTGCCATCCTTCCAAAACGGCGGGCTGACCGTTGCGGTTCGATTCCCCAACCCATTTCATATACACTTTTTCGGAATCCTGTGTAAGTGTTACCGTTCCGGAATAATAATCCTCGACGGTGGATAGGTGCAGAAACTGTGTGGCAGGATTGTATTCTTCCACATCAAAATTCACTTCACAGCTACCTTCAATTATCAAATTAAATTCTGCTCCCTTGTAGTTGTCTTCTTCATCGCCGGGTGCATAGTGCAGGTCGTAGTAGAGGGTTCCATCTTGCAAGCCGCCTTGTATCCACTGAGCCTGCTCAGAAGTCCAATCTTCGCAGAAAGCCTCTGTCAGATAGAAATAATTGTCGGCAATATTGACCTTTGTAAGGTCGATATTGTTTTCGTTGGTGGTCTGGTTTGTACTGTTGTTGCCCTCGTCATCTTTGTTGCAGGAGACAAAAGACAGCACGCTTGTTGCAATAAGAGCAACGCATAAGGTTTTGAATAAATTCTTCATATCCGATTATTTTTATTGGTTAAACTTTGTTTTTTTGTAATTGCAAAATTACGAAAAATAATTTACCTGACAAATTTTTTAACTTTTTTATATTAAATATTTGTAAGGCGGTAGTTCGGATGATGTGGTGAATTTAACAGATTTACAATGACTTAGAAGAAAGTTTTTATTTTTTCCTCGGTGTCCCACGGCGGCGTTGAGCTGTCTTTCGGGCACTGTAATTACCAAATTGCCTGTGGGCAACGAGGCTTTGCTGAAAATGTCGTGCCATATTTCGGTTTGCACCATCTCCTTGAAAGCCACATGGAAAGGTCCGGCCAGATAGTCGGTGTGGCTGATGAAACCCTCGGTGGGGTGAAGTCCCACACGCAGCACAGTTATGTTGTTGGTTTCGAAAAGGTATAATATATCTTTGCACTGATTTACAGCTTCTTGCAGTGTCAAAGGATGGTATTTGCCCTGTTCGTACCAACGTGCCAGCAGGGTGCGGGCCACCACAAGGGTGGGATAGATGCGGGTGTTGGTGGCGCCCAGCTCGATGATGCGGCGGGCGGTGCGCAGGGATTTCTCGGCAGTGTCGCCGGGCAGACCCAGCATCATCTGCATACCCACTTCGATGTCGCGTTTCTGTATTATCGCCGCCGCCCGCTCCACGGTTTCGGCTGTGTAGCCACGACGTATGCGGGCAAGCACCTCGTCGTCCAACGACTGCACGCCGAGTTCCACGGTGGTGACGCCGTTGGCTTTAAGGAAATCCACTTTGTCGTCGCTTATGTAGTCGGGACGGGTGGAGAGGCGTATGCCCTGCACTCCTATGCGCTGGCAGTAGGGCCGCACAAGGTCGAACAGGCGCTGCTGCTCCGACATGGGGATACCGGTGAAATTGCCCCCGAAAAAAGCCAGCTCCACATGGGTGCCCGCCTCGAAAGTGGAGGAGTAACGCTCGATGGTGGCCGTAATCTCCTCGTCGGTGGGCATGTGCTGCTGACCGGAAATGATGCGCTGGTTGCAGTATATGCACTGGTTGGGACACGACACTTCGGGTACGAAGATGGGGATGGTGCGATGCTTGAGTGGAGGCATTTGTTTTATTTTTATACTACTTCCCAATGTCCTCCCCTGTCAGGTCCAACACGACGAATTTTCCCTTGTTCCTTTAATTTTTTTATATTTTTGTTTATTCCACTCGTAGTCATGCCAAGTATATCTGCTATTTCAGAAAGTGTAATATTGGGATATTTAGATATTAATTCAATTATTTTCTGTGCACTTTTCTGTGCACTTTTCTGTGCACCTTTATTAGATGATTTTTCTTTTTTATCATTGTTTTCTGGGTATGTAATAGCCATAAAACGTTCCCTTTGTATTGTAGCCAAAACACCTCCACGAATTTGTGTAAAAGTAGGTATTTGTAAGTGTTCTTTTGAAAAATCATCACGAATTTTTTCGTATCCACGCCCCCAGTTTTCAATAAATCCTGCCATATAGAACACCTTTGCTATCAAGCTGTTGCGAGGATGGGACTCGTGTATAGTCATTAGGTTTTCTTCCGTTATCTCTGGCGGAAACACTCCGCTATTCCATATCTCCATGCGATCATTCCAAACACGCATTTGAGTGAAAGAGCCTCGGTAATCACGATGAACAATGGCATTGCAAATAATCTCACGCAAGGCATCTTCGGGAATTTCCAATGACTCAATGCGATGCAAACCCTCATAGCTTATTGGAGAAATTAAGTATCGAGTACGCAATGTTTTAATAATCCTGTCGGGCATATAAATGAGTGGACAAGCAATATTATCATCAATTATTAAATCAGCCTGAGATGCACCAAACCGACCTATACGAAAAGATACTGTAGGACAATAATATTCCACATCTTTTCCAAATAGCACCAATGCTGCAAAAGTAAGTTCGTCTTTTTTGTTTACAAGTCCCAATTTTTTTAAAATAACCCCTACATCTTCATCTTTTGCTTTATTATCCAAACGCTTGGCTCTAACGGCAGCGTCTATGAAATAACGTATTGCATCTCGGTTTATATCTTCCATTGTTGCCTCCGGTTCGGTATGCTTATCCCATGAAATGTTGGCTTTTTTCAACAAAAAATCCGTTAAAGACATACCGCTCAATTCTTGCAGAGTACTTCCGCTTCGCATATAATATTTTCCATTGCAAGCAATTGGTTGTTCGGAAGGATTAATGTGAATTGCCAAAAAATGTTTATCACTTTCCGACAACAGCTCTATGCTCGGCACTATTCCAGTTGCTTGGACACATTTATTTGGAAGGTTTTGTAATAAATACTCAGCGTTTTTCACCCCACAAACCGCACCATTGTCATCAACTCCTATATAAAGTGTACCACCCTGAGCATTGGCAAAACCGCATATCAATTTAAAGTATTCGTCTTTCCATGTTTGCTTGTACTCTATCTTTTGAGATTCCATAGTAATTGATGCTTATTTATATTAAACGTTGATGTTGCATTTTTATTGCATACTTTTTGATGTTTGGGTTTAGGCATTTACTAATTGCTTTGGCACTGCAAAAATACGGTTTTTTGACGGAAATATCACATTTTTTCGGAATTTTCAATTATTTTTCGTAATTTTGCAGTATCATTTGTTTTACAAATGTGCGCTTAATGGCTGCAGTTGCAACATATTCGCATCGGCGTTAAAACCTGTTAAGGCAAAGGCATCCGGTATGTCGGCACTGCCTTTTTTTATTTTATATTCAATTTGTATTTTTTAATTCACGTAAAAATGTGACTTCGACACGCTCAGCCACCGAGCGGTGGGTGTACTTGCCGTACCCCCGCATCGTTTAACTCCAAACTCCACACTCAAAACTGAAAATCCATTGTCAATTGTTCATTGTAAATTACTCATCACAAATTCCGAATTAAACATTCAGGTACACCATCAGGTTGTTGTAGTTGCGTTGCAGGTCCGACTCCTCTTTCTGGCTGTGGAAACGGCTGTACTCCACGCTGTAGCCGTGACGTTCGAGGCTCTGCACCACGGGTGCCACGTTGGCGGTGTCGAGTTTCACCATCACCGTTAGGTTGGTGGAGTTTTCGTCGGGCAGAACGCTCAAACTTACAATGTGTGCGCCGTTTTCCTCCACTATGTAGGCCATCTGGCTCAGGTGCAGGTCGTTGCTACTCACCTGATACCAAATTATTCCGTTCTGCAGGTTTTCGCTGCAAACGGCTATGGCCTGCAGCAGGCTGCGCTCGGTAAGTACGCCCATGTAGTTGTTCTCCTCGTCAACCACCGGCACTATGTCGATACCTTGTTCGAAAAGCACGTTGCAGGCGTCGAAAAGCGACTGTCCTGGCTGCACGCTGTAGTTTTTGGCGTAATTGCGCACGTCGAAAGGGGTATCGGTGTCGGTCTGCAGCTCGAAAATTGTTTTTTCCTCCACCAAACCGAGATATTTGCCATTCTCTACAAGGGGTGCGCAGTTGAGCTCCGAGTTGTCGAAAATGTCCAAAATTTTAAAAATGTCAAATTCGGGACTTATGGTCAAAATTTCTTTGTCTATATATTTTTCTATCAGCATTTTAAACGCAATTTTCGGGTTGTTTTCTAACTAAAAATGTTTCACGTGAAACATTAATATAACATCTTGTTTATCAATATTTTATTATTATTGAATCGTGGCTTTGAAATTTTACTGTTTTCAACAATTTCTTTCGGTTTATCAACAGTGTTTTTGGCGGTTTTCAGTAAAGTTCCAAAAATTCGGTGTGATTTCCACATAATTCAATGGTTTTCAACATGTCTGCCACCGAAATAACCAGCGAGGCACGGTTGTCGTTGGGGTGGAAACTCACCTTCTGGCAGTCGAGCAAGGTTTTGTCGATAAACAAAATCACCTCGTGGTTTGCGTCGTTGAGCAGGGTGAACAGCGAAACCGAGCCGGGACGCACGCCAAGGTATTTTTCCATCCTCTGCTCGGAGGCGAAACTGAGCTTGCCCTGGTGCAGACGGTGTTCCAAGTCGTGGATGTCGAGCTGGTAGTGCGAGTTGAGTATCACAAGGTAGTGCTTGTTGCCTTTGTGGTTGCGGAAAAAGAGGTTTTTACACAGCGTGGTGCCCTCGCCGCGATAGTACTGCGCCGCAATCTCGATGGTGGGTGCCTCGGGATGCTCGTAGTAATCGAAAGGTATTTGGTTGTCTTTCAGAAATTTGTAAACTATCTCCTGCCCTATCATTGCTGTTCATTTTTATGGTAAACATAGCATCCGGCTTCGGATGGGTGGTCGTAAACCAAGGCGTCGGCGGGCTCTTTACGTATGGCCCACACTATCATTATATCGCCGGCTGCACCGGAAATCAGCGCAACTCCCACCAAAGTCCACAACAAACTGCCCACACAAATGCCAACTACTGTCGGGATTATCCCCACCAAAATCAGCGGCATCAGTGCGCCAATCACATAATGGCGTTTTTTCATCGGTACGTCGATATGGCAATACACCGCGCCGGTCATCATACCGAATTTCAGATGCCGAAAACCCTTGCGGGTGAGACCAATCCACGTAAGTCCGTGGATAAGCTCGTGGATTACAATGCCTATCAAGAAACACAACAGGAACCAAAACATCAGCGTGCTATTAAACCGCACATTTTCTCCGCCCCAAAGCAGGAACAAGGCCGCCACGCCCAACGCTCCGAAAACCACAAACAAACCTATAGCCAACACATTGGCCCACAGTATGCTTATGGTCTTTTTCTGTGGCTCGTAGCCCTCCACAACAGGCAGTTCCTCAGGCTGTTTCATAACAACAATTTCAACTTTCAATTCTCAATTTTCAACTCTAAATTTTAAACTCTCAACTTTCAATTCTCAACTCTCAATTATTTCAATTATCAACTTTCAACTCTCAATTTTCTAAATTATTCCCAGCTGTTTCGACATGTCGAGCATACGCATAATTGGGCGTTTGGCCTTTTCTATCATATCGTCGCTCATCAAAATTTCGGGAGTCTCGTCTTTCAGACAGTTGTAGAGTTTCTTCAACGTGTTGAGTTTCATATAACTGCAGTCGGAGCAGGCGCAGCTGCCACCGTCGCCGAGGGTGATAAACTCCTTGTCGGGATTGTTTTTCTTCATCTCGTACAAAATGCCTGTCTCGGTGGCCACAATGAATTGCTTGCAGTCCGATTTTTCGATGTATTTCAGCATTGCCTTGGTGGAGCCTATGAAATCGGCCACTTTCAGCAGTGCGCCGTTGCATTCGGGATGGGCTATAACCTTGGCCTGCGGGTATTTAACTTTCAGTTTGATGATTTCTTCGGCCTGCATTGCGTCGTGCACCATGCACACTCCGTTCCAAAGCACCATGTTGCGTCCGGTTACGCTGTTGATGTATCCGCCGAGGTTTTTGTCGGGGGCGAAGATTATTTTCTGGTCTTTGGGCAAAGAGTTCACCAGTTTTTCGGCATTGCCTGATGTGCAGATCAAGTCGGAAAGGGCTTTTATCTCGGCCGAGCAGTTGACGTACGAAATCACCGTATGGTCGGGGTACTGGGCTTTGAACTTGGCAAAATCCTCGCCTTTGCACGACTCGGCCAATGAGCAGCTGGCTTCCATGTCGGGCAGCAACACTTTTTTCGATGGGTTGAGGATTTTGGCGGTCTCGGCCATGAAATGAACGCCACAAAAAACAATTATGTCGCAGTCCACGTTCAGTGCCTTCTCGGCCAGCGCCAAACTGTCGCCAACATAGTCGGAAAGCTCCTGTATGTCGTCAATTTGGTAGTAATGACCTAAAATTACGGCGTTTTTTTCTTTTTTCAAACGCTGAATCTCATTTTTTATATCTTTCGTAATCATCTTATTTTCAATTTTTTAGTGCTATTAAAATATAATTTTAATAGCAGAATTTGCCTGTTTTGTTTAATCAAATTACAATGCAAAATTACAAAATATTTTCATTACAAAAACAATCAAAAGTTTTGAACATACATTTTTTTAATTTATTCAAATAAAATAAAAATATTAATTTTTAAAAAAAAGTTTTTTTTATTTAAGGATGTTAGTTTGTTTAAAAAAAAGTTGAAGAAAATTTTTTATTCTCAAAAATCATTTGTTTTCAATTTTTATTATCATTTAAATTATTATTTTTCAAAATATTTGCTATTTATAAACATACTGTTGATAATTCAATAAACCGATTTTTGTTTAAAAAAAATATCGTTTGTCCGGTTCAAAATCGGCCACTTTTTTTGTTGAAAAACCACCTGTTTTTAAACTAAAGCCTTTTCGTTTGAAAAATGAACTATTTATAAACAAATAAACTGTTATTAACTCTTAATTTATTTAAAATCAATATAATACAAGTATTAACTTTGGAGCGTTGAAATATAATATTTTTTGATTATTAGGAAATTATGCTTTTTCGTATTTTTGTAGATTGAAAAAAATTATCAACAATGGAAAAAACAACTAAAAATATTGCCATCGCTTGCGACCATGCAGGCTTTGAATTGAAAGAGGCTGTAAAAGCATTTTTAACTAAAAATCAGTATATTGTAAAAGACTACGGAACTTATTCCGCCGACAGTGTCGATTATCCAGACATGGTTCATCCGCTCGGCCGCGACATAAACAACGGAGTTTTCGAGCGCGGAATTGTGATCTGCGGCACCGGAAACGGAGTGCAGATGACAGTGAACAAATATCCCAACGTGCGTTGCGCCCTTTGCTGGATTCCCGAAATAGCAAAATTGGCACGTCAGCACAACAATGCCAACATTCTTTCGATGCCGGCGCGGTTTATTGATAAAGATACTGCTATACAGATAGTTAAGGAATATCTAAATACTGATTTCGAAGGTGGCCGCCATCTGCGTCGTGTGGAAAAAATAAACCAAACTTTGAAATAATATAAATTATTGATATTAAATGAGTTCGTTCTACGAAAATTTTATTGCCGAAACCGATAATAATAATTCTACTTCGGAAAAAGGTTGGTCGAAAAGAGGTATAACTGTTAACGACACTTCTGTTTATACCGACTATCGTCTGTCGAAAAAACATCTCGGCTTCGCTCTGAAACAAAATGTAGAGGAGTTGGACCACCTACTTTCCTCGTTCGACAACAAATGGCAGCCTTTGAACGGAAAAAAATTCTGGTTTACCAACTACGACGACCTTCTTCGCGGACTAAGGACCATTGTTTGGGACAAAAATGTAAAAAGTTATTTAATCGACGATAAAAACAGCTACCTTTGGAGCGAGATAGGCCTTACCTCATTCCTCAAACGCGAAAAAGTGAAAGAAAACGAGGAGTGGCCCAACATACAGTTTTACGAAGTAAACAAACTCATTGCCGACACAAACCAATTTCTTATTTTAGGCAACAAAAACACTATCAAGCGTTTAAACAACAATGTCATCAATATTTTTGTTGTTGGTATAGAACAGGTGTTGAAAAACATCGACGTTGCCGAACTGTATATCAAGATTAAAAAAGAGCAACGAGAGGCCGAGGGAGGCCATCTTTTTCCGATTTTTTACACACCGTCGTCGCAAAACAGGGACATACTTTTTATTCTCGACAATATGCGTAGCAACGTGATGCAGTATTCTAAACAGCGCAAAGCCCTTGCCTGCCTGCATTGCGGACGTTGCAACGAGGTTTGTCCCGTGTTCCAGTGCTCCGGCGACAAAGCCTACGACAACATTTTTTCCGGCCCCATTGCCAGCGTGCTTCTCCCCCACCTCGAAACCATCGACGACTACAAGTTCGTATCCTACGCCTGCACCCTGTGCGGCAACTGCGAGAAAGTGTGCCCCGTGTCGCTGTCGTTGCGCGATATGATTATGGAAAACCGCAAATTCTTCCTCGAAAAGGGACATCTCTCCTTAGCCGAGAAACAACGTGTGAAAAAACTGCACAAAACCCTCCAGAACCGAAAAAAACTAAACAAAGTAGCCATTCTCAAAAGCCTGAAAATGAGAAAAATGACTACCAAAGAGCTGCGCCGTAGCCGCAAACTGCCTAAATTCGAAAAACAATCGTTCAACCAGCAATATATAAAGAAACTTAAAGAAAACAACTGATATATGGAAACTTACGAAAATGCAACTTTTCCGTTGCAACCCGCCGAAATCGACAAGGAGATAGAAAAAATTGTAGCCGAACAGCCCGCCGACCGTGGCGAAATGTTGCGTGCGCTGCTCCACAGCATCGACAACACCACCCTCGAGGGTGCCGACACCGACCAGCGCGTCATCGAGCTGTGCAACAAGTCGAAACGTTTTGCCGACCCCGCCAAAAACATACTCCCAGTGGCCGCCATTTGTGTGTATCCCACCTTTGCCAGCCTTGTAAAAAAGGAACTCAAAGGCACTGGCATCAACACCGCCTGTGTGGCAGGTGCCTTCCCTTCGGGACAGAGTCCGCTGCACGTTAAACTGGCCGAAATAGACTATGCCATCGAGCAGGGCGCCGACGAGATAGATATGGTTATCAGTCGCGGAGCCATGCTGCAGGGCGACTACCAGCAGGTGTACGACGAAATTGCCGCCATACGCGAACTGTGCTGCAACGTGCATCTCAAAGTAATACTCGAAACCGGCGAGCTGCAAACCCCAGACCTCATCTACCGTGCCTCCAAAATGGCCATCGACGCCGGCGCCGACTTCATCAAAACCTCCACGGGCAAAATCTCCGTGGGTGCCACCTATCAGGCAGCCTATGTAATGCTTACCGCCATCGCCGAAAATCTCAAAGAAACCAAAAAAATGGTCGGTTTCAAGGCCGCCGGAGGTGTTTCTACCGTCGAACAGGCTATAGCTTACGCCCAAATGTTCAAAAAAATTGTAGGCGAAAAATATTTTTCAAACCAATGGTTTAGGATTGGCACCAGCCGTCTGACAGAGAAAATTTACAACGAAATTTTGGCTATTTGATAATTTTTTCGTATTTTTGCACTTCATTATGGATATGAGTTTTAACAAATAGTGAGTACAAAAGCAGACGCACAGATGATAAAACCATTACGAAAAAAACTGTCACGGTACACGGCTCCGCAGGAGGCCAAAGCAATGGGAGTGTACCCCTATTTTCGCGAGATTTCCAGCGATCAGGACGCCGAAGTTACCATGAACGGCAAAAAAGTGCTGATGCTTGGCTCCAACAGCTATCTCGGACTTACCAACCACCCCAAAATCAAGGAGGCCGCCAAAGCCGCCATCGACAAATACGGCACAGGCTGCGCCGGCTCACCTTTCCTCAACGGAACTCTCGACATTCATATTGAGTTGGAAAACACCCTCGCCGAGTTTTTCGGCAAAGACGGCGTGATGCTCTTCTCCGCTGGTTTTCAGGCCAATAGCGGCACCATTCCCTGCATCCTCGGACGCAACGACTTCCTTATCTACGACGCCACCGACCACGCCTCCATCATCGAAGGACGCCGCATGACCATCGCCAACGCCAACAAATACCGCCACAACGATATGGCCGACCTCGAACGTGTGTTGCAGAAATGTCCACTCGATGCAGGAAAACTGGTGGTTACCGACGCCGTTTTCAGCATGGAAGGCGAAGTGGCCAAACTGCCCGAAATATCAGCCCTTTGCGAGAAATACCAAGCCACCCTGATGGTGGACGAAGCCCACGGCCTCGGCGTTTTCGGCAAAGAAGGACGCGGCACCTGCGACCATTTCGGTCTGCTAGACAAAACCGACATCATTATGGGAACTTTCAGCAAGTCGCTGGCCTCCATAGGCGGTTTCATTGCTGCCGATGCCGATACCATCAACTATATGAAACATGACGTGCGGCCCTATATCTTCACCGCAAGCATAGCCCCCGCCGCCACTGCCGCAGTGTTGGCAGCCCTTAAGATAATGCGCTCCGAACCCGAAAGGCAGGAAAACCTGTGGCGTGTTACCAACCGCGCCCTCGAAGGCTTCCGCAACCTCGGTTTCGAAATAGGCAATACCGAAACCCCCATCATTCCGCTCTATGTGCGCGACAACGAAAAGACTTTCCGCGTTACCAAAATGCTCCTCGACGAAGGCGTTTTTGTAAACCCGGTTGTCTCGCCAGCCGTGGCTCCACACGATACCCTCATCCGTATCTCGTGGATGGCCACTCACACAGTGGAACAGGTGGATTATGCTCTCGACAAAGTAAACAAATGTTTTAAAAAATTAGGACTTTTGTAATAAATAAAAACGGACCGATGAACATTAAGGTTAAAGAAGTTGAAAACCGCCGTGAACTAAAAAAATTCATCACTTTTCCAAACAAACTCTTCAAAAACGTTCCAACATACATACCGCCGCTTATATCCGATGAAATAGCCCTGCTTACCGACAAAAACCCTTCGCTCGACCACTGTAGCCTCAAGTTGTGGCTCGCCTACCGCAATGGCGAAATTGTGGGACGTGTGGCGGCTATTATCAACCGCACTGTTAACCAAGTTTGGAACAAAAAAGCCGTGCGTTTCGGATGGTTCGACTTCATCGAGGATTTCGACGTATGCAAAATCCTGCTCGACAAGGTTATAGAATACGGACGCCAGCAAGGCATGAACCAGATAGAAGGTCCTTTCGGCTTTACCGACATGGACAAGGAGTGCTGGGTTATCGACGGGTTCGACAACTACCAGAACATCAGTACTTTGTACAACCCCAAATACTATATCGATTTTATCGAAAGGCTCAACTACTCCATCGTTTGCCGTTGGCAGCAGTTCAAAATGCCGGCCTCGCAGCCAATCCCCGACAAGGTGGGACGCATAAACGAACTAATCCTCAAGCGCTACAACCTCAAGCTCCTCAAGTTCAAAAAACGCAGCGAGATAATGCCCTACGCACGCAAGTTTTTCCTTACCATCAACGCCTCGTTCAAGGACCTGTACGACTTTGTCCCCCTCACCGACAAGGAGATAGACTGCTACATAAAACAGTATTTCCCCTTTGTAAACCTGCAGTTTGCCAATTTTGTAGTGGACCAAGACGACAACCTTGTGGCCTTCGGTTTAAGCATACCCAGTCTTACCAAGGCTTTTCAAAAAGCCGGCGGCAAGCTGTTCCCCTTCGGATGGTACCATATACTGAAAGCATTACGAAAATTCGACGAGATAGACCTGCTCCTCAACGGCGTGCATCCCGACTGGCAGAAACGCGGCGTGCACTCCATCTACTACGCCGAGATGAACCGCAACGCACAGCTAAACAAGGTGAAATGGGCCTACACCAACCCCCAGATTCTCGGCAACGAAGCCGAACGCGTGTGGGAAACCACCTACGACACCACCCCGCTGATGACACGAGCCATTTTCTCAAAAAATATTTAGTGAACTGTGACCTGTGAGCTGTGAACTGAAATGGCCGCAGCCGTTAGTCATTGGTCCTTTGACTTTAGACCGTAGACCTTTCTAGTTCCGAATTCCGAATTCCACACTCCAAACTGCAAACTAAACTTTGTAGTAGTCCCTCAGGATCCACACAAAGAAATTTCCCGACACGAACCTCTTGAGCAGAACCGACAGTTTTTGCTCGAAATTAGCCACCACGTAGCGCATTTTCGGTTTCTTGGCATCAACTATCTTACAGATTTTTTTCGCAAGCACAGAGGGCTGTAAACCGCCGTTTTCCTCCTTTTCTATGATGGCCAGCGAGCGTGCGTAGCTCTCGCGGTAGTCCTCGTTTTGCATCGTGGCTTCGGAGTTGTGGCGGCTGGCGGTGAAATTGGTGGCGAAGTCGCCCGGCTCCACCAACGAAACACGTATTCCGAACTGCCTCACCTCGGCGGCAAGGGCCTCGCTGTAGCCTTCTATTGCAAATTTCGAGGCGGAGTACCAGCCTTGGAACGGCAGCCCCATCACCCCGCCTATCGAGCTGATATTTATTATCTTGCCGCTGCGTTGGCGGCGCATCAAGGGCAGCACCTCGCGGCACACGTTGGCCATGCCGCGGAAATTGGTGCCCATCTGCAGCTGTATCTCCTCTTCGGTGGCAAGCTCTATGGCACCGCCTATGCCCATGCCGGCGTTGTTTATCAGCACGTCGATACGGCCCTCTTTGGCCATTATTTCTGCCACGGCCTGTTTTATGGTCTCGGGCTTGGTAACGTCCATCACAAGGTTGTTTATATTGTTGTTTCGCAATATGTTACGACTTGTGCCGTAGATAATGTGTCCCTTCGAGCGCAGCATCTCGGCGGTAGCCTTGCCAAACCCCGACGAAACACCGGTTATAAGAATTACTTTCTGCATTTTGTTCAATATTGATTTTGCAAAAGTACGATTTTTTTCGTGAATGGTGATTGGTGATTCGTGATTGGTTTAATATTTTTTCTCGAAATTATTACCCGTATTCCCACAATATCTTATATTTCAGTTTTTTATAATCATTAATAATCTTATTCTAATTCCGAAATCATAAATCCGAATTGGCTTCGCCGAGCTAAAGGTTCCGAATTAAAAAAAAATCGTATCTTTGCACTTGTAATAAACAACTCAAAATTCGCAAGTTGTCCGATAGGTGATTTTGGTGCCACTGCGTGGCAGAAATCGTGCAAATCGTTTCAAATCTTACAAATATATTTGTTCGATTTGTTCTTATTTGTCAGATTTCTCGCCGAAGGCGACAGAAAACACCTATTTTTCGCGACTGCGAAAAATAAAAACATCAACAATGAACGAGCGTCATCGCAAAAAACGGCTTACGGCTTGGCGGTTTTTCCTCGCCCTGCCACGCAGTCTGTGGTACAACCTGCGTCTGTTGCCTTTCCGACAGGCCATACGTATGCCCATATTTGTTTCTTATCGTACTGTGGTTCAGAATGTTTCTGGCAAATTCATCCTTCATCCCGAAAAGCCGAGGATGGGTTTGGTGAAAATCGGTCTCGGCACCTGCCAATGTACCGATTTCCGTTACCATCGCACCATTTTGAATATCCGTGGCATTTTCGACATCCTTGGCGAGTGCACCCTCGGCGCGGGCAGTGCGGTGGAGGTGGCCGAGAACGCCATCCTCACAGTGGGCAACAACTTCAACCTCGGTCCCAAGTCGCTGATAATATGCCACAAGGCCATGACTTTCGGCAACGACTTCCTCACTTCGTGGAACTGCACTCTTATGGACACCGACCAGCACAGCCTTGTCGACAGCGACGGCCAAATTACCAATCCCGACCGCGAAATCAGCGTTGGCAACAACGTGTGGCTCGGTTGTAACTGTTTGGTTACCAAAGGCACAACCCTTGCCGACAGCATCACCGTCGCCGCCGGAAGCACCCTCCACGGCTCCTACCCCGAACCCCGCACCGTCTTGGCCGGAAACCCTGCCACCATTGTCAAAAGAGGAGTGGAGAGGGGTAATTAGTAATGAGCAATGAGTAATTAGTAATTGCTTGATAATTGACAATTAACAATTTACAATGAACAATGGATTTTAGTTTATAGTTTACAATTTATCGTTATTGCGAAGCTTTCGCCGATGGCGAAAAAATTTACAAGATTTACAAGATCTCGCGAAGCGAAGCTGAGCAGGAGAAAAAGTTGAAATGATTTATTGACATATTAACCATCCTTCATCACAAATCACTCATCACTGTTCACTGATCACAGTTCACTAAAAAAGTGTATCTTTGTATTTTGCACCGAAAAACATAACATTGTGTCCGACAACGATTTAATAATAACCAAGATAGACGCTTTCATCCGAAAATACAACAAAAGCCGGATGATAAAGGGCGGAATTTGTGTGGCGGCGCTGCTGCTCACGGCTTTTCTTGTGGCCGTTTTGTCGGAAAATTTCGCTTATTTCTCCACCACGGTGCGTACTGTCATCTTTTGGTTGTATATCGTCGCAGCTGTCACGTTGATAGCCGTTTACATCATCGTCCCTCTTGCCAAGATGCACCGCATAGGTAAGGTGCTGGACCGCGAGCAGGCTGCCGTGATAATAGGGGAGCATTTCCCCGGAATTGGCGACAAACTTCTTAATCTACTGCAACTCAAAACGTTGTCCGAGACACAGGATTCCGACCTGCTCCTTGCCAGCATTGAGCAGAAGACCGCTGCCCTCTCCCCTCTCCCCTTTCGCTCGGCGGTGGACTTGAAACAAAACCGCAAGTACCTCAAATACCTGATTATCCCGCTGTTAGCCATTGTCGTGCTGCTTATCGCCGCCCCCACGCTCATCACTTCGCCGTCGGAGAGGATTCTGCACCACGGCACTTTCTACCAAAAGCCCGCCCCTTTCGCCTTCGAGCTCCTCTCCCACCCCCTGCAGGCCGTGAGGCAGGAAGATTTTCTTGTCCGAGTGGCCGTTGTTGGAAAAACCGTCCCCGACGAGGTTTTTGTAAATATCGGCAATCTTACCTATAAGATGAAAAAAGAGGATAAGGCCGAGTTCTCTTATCTTTTCAAGAATGTGCAGAAAACCGTCCAGTTCCATTTCGAGGCGGCGGGGGTGCAGTCGCAACCATTTGAACTCGAGGTGTTTCCGAAACCAGTTTTGTTGAATTTCGACGTACGGCTTACCTATCCTTCATACACAGGCCGTCCGTCCGAAACGCTTTCCAACGTAGGCGATTTCAGCGTGCCCGAAGGTACTGTGGTGCAGTGGTCTTTCCAAACGCAAAACGCTGACAATCTGTTTTTTGTTGCCGATACGGCAATTACAACCTTCACCCCCAACGGCAATGGGAGGCTTGTGGTGGATAAACGTCTCTTTTCATCGCTGAACTACGGTTTTTTCACTTCCAACAATTATGTAAAATCCTCGGACACACTACGTTATACCATCACCGCAATTCCCGATGTGGCTCCCTCCATTGCCGTTGTGGAAACGCACGACTCGTTGCTGAACGACCGTGTGTTTTTCCGCGGACAAATAAAGGATGACTATGGTTTTTCGCGACTGGCCTTTACGTTGGAGAAATCATCGCCACAAAGCAGCCAAAAAATTGTGCAAACCTACAATTTGGCCTTGCAGAAAGGTGTATCGGCGCAAGAGTTTTATTACATTTTGAACGTTAACGAGTTACAGCTTGCCAAGGGCGAAACGTTGGAATATTATTTCGAAGTTTGGGACAACGATGGAATACACGGCCCCAAATCCACCAAATCTCAGGTTTTCCAGATGCGTATGCCTACCGAGCAAGAGGTTCAAAACCAGATAGATGCCAACAACGAAAGTATCCAGAACACCGGTGAGCTGTCGATGTCGGAGATTAAAAAGACTCAGCAGGAGATTGACGAGCTGATGCGTAAACTCGTTGATAAAAAAGAACTTACGTGGCAGGACAAGAAAGACCTCGAACAGCTTGCCAAAAAACAGAAACAGCTGAAAAACGACATAGCCCGAATGCAGGAGCAAATACGGCAGAACAACGCTTTCCAACAGCAGTATCACCAGCAGAGCGAGGCAATTATGGAAAAACAGCGTCAGTTGGAACAGCTCTTCCAACAGCTGATGTCCGACGAGATGAAAGAGCTGATGAAGGAGATAGACAAGTTGCTGAATGACAGCGATAAAGACAAGCTTCAGGAGGCGTTGGAGAATATCAAACTGAAGAACGACGACATCGAGAAACAACTCGACCAGAACCTCGAACTGATGAAACGTCTCGAAGCAGAGAAGATGGTGGAAAACGCCATCCAGAAAGCCGAGGAGCTTGCACAGAAACAGCGCGATTTGGCCAAGGAGTCGGAAAAGGCCTCCAAAAAAGATGCCGCAAAGCTGTCGCAGAAACAGGAGCAACTCGGCAAGGAGTTCAAGGAGCTACAGCAGTCGCTCGACAAAGCTCAGGAGCAGCTACGTCAGCTGGAGGACTCCCCCACCCTGCGCCGCGACAAAAGCCTTGAAAAACAGATAGAAAACCAGCAGAACAACGCCAAACAAAACCTCGACAAAGGCAAGAACAAAAACGCTTCGCAAAACCAGAAGCAAGCTGCCGACGACCTCGACAAGCTCTCCAACCAGCTGGCCGAAAGCATGGTGGACATGGAGCAGGAGGACCTCGCCGAAGATGTTGAGACCATCCGCCAGCTGCTGAAAAACATCGTCACCCTCTCCTTCAATCAGGAGGAACTTATCGACGACCTGAACAAGACTTACATACAAGATGTTAGGTATCAAACTATTATCAACCGCCAAAACCGTATCAAGAGCGACTTCGTGGCGGTGGAGGACTCCTTGCGGGCCATCGCCAAACGGCAGATAAAGGTGGCTCCGATGATTAGCAAAGAGGTGTCGGCCATCAACACCAACATCTCCTATTCACTGCGCGATTTGTTGCGGCTAAACCAAAATTATTACGGCCAAAGCAAGAACACAGGTGCCTCGCGCTCAATGCAATACGCCGTTACCTCGTTGAACAACCTCGCCCTTGTCCTTGCCGAATCCCTCGACCAGATGCAACAGCAGATGCGGCAGAACAACCAGCAGAAAAAATCGGGTAGCTGCAAGAAATCCGGCACCTGCAACAACCCAAGTCAGGGCAATTCGGGCAAGAAACCCTCGCCCAAGACTATGAAACAGCTTCAGGATGCGTTGAACAAACAACTCGAAGCCCTTAAAAAACAGATAGATAGCAAAGGCAAGCAACAGGGCGGCAGCCGGCAGAACTCCGAATTCAGCGAGCAGTTTGCCAAAATGGTGGCACAGCAGGAGCAGATACGCCGTATGATGCAGCAGTACGCCGACGAGCTGAAACAAAGCTCCGCAGGTCAGGCCGGCAAGGAGCTGGACGACATAATGCAGAAAATGGAGCAGACCGAACACGACCTTGTCAACAAAACCATTACAGAACAGACACTTATGCGCCAACAGCAGATAATGACACGACTGCTGGAGCACGAAAAGGCACAGATGCAGCGCGAAAAGGACGACCGCCGCCAGAGTACCGAGGCCCACGAAGTTCTACAGCTCTCCAAACCCGACCTCGAAAAATACAAACAGCTGAAAGACAAATCCATAGAAACCCTCAACAACTCCCCCGCCCCCTTCACCGACTTCTATAAAAACAAGGTCAACGAATATTTTTTTAATCAGTGAACAATACAGCCGTAGCGAAACATTTCAATAATAAAAAGGTGCCTTTTTGGCACCTTTTTATTATCTGAAATCACTCTCGCACTGCCAGCACTATGCGCTGTGCCGGGCTGCCGCCCACCTGCACAAGGTAAACCCCTGCCGTGGGCATTCGGAAACGCAATACCCCCACAGCCCGCGGCTGTACGTGCAGGCAACGCCCCGAAACATCATAGACGCGCACAGTTTCGCCCTCCGCACCGCTAATAATGATATTTAGCCCGCTTTGGCCTATCTTCCACGGCATCGCCTCCGCACCCTGTATGCTTACGTGCGTGGTGTCGTAGATGTGGATGGTGTCGTAAATATGAATTGTGTCGTAGATGTAGATTGTAGTTGTGTCAAGCACCGGAATAGTGTCGAAAAGGTGTGTCCAAGTGGTGTCGAACACCTGCGTGTGGGTGGTGTCGTTGTACCATATTGTATCGTTTGTCCACAGAGTGTCGTTGTGCCAGATGGTGTCGTTATGCCACAAAGTATCGTAAACGGGTATTGTATCGTATGAACGTACAGTGTCGTACACTTGAATGTGAGTGGTATCATAAACGCCTATTGTATCGAGCACGGTAAGCATTTTGCCTAGCGGAGTGGCGGGCATATATACGCTGTCGCCCCACTGTGTGGCGGTGATGGTGGCGTTGCCGCGCGACTGGAAAAATATGGTATCGTGCGACACCGTGGCTACCCTGCTGTTGCCGCTGGTGTAGGTTACAGGCAGGCCGCTGGTGGTTGTGGCTGTGGCCACCACAAAGCCCTCGCTCAGGCGTTTGCCTTGCAGGTTCTGGCTCCACACTATCTGCTGCGGGGCATCCGCCTGCGGGTACTCGTAGGCTCCTATATCCACTCGACCTCCCGAAACGCGGTGGTTGCCGTCCAAATCCAAGGAATCTTGGTAGGTAAGTGTGTTGTAGTACGGGTAACCGGCATCTATGCATGCCGAACCCGAATCCAGATGCCAGTCTGCCTGCATTATGGCAAGGGAGTCTGCGCTATTTGTAGCCGCACCGGCAAAAGTTGTAGGCCGCACAAAACGAACATAGTTCTTGGTACTGTCCGTGCCAGTGTTGAGGCTGTCTAAAAGCACAAGACCTGTTGTTCCGCTCAAACTTTGTTGCATAAATGCGTTATATAACGTATGTTCGTAACTATATTTACCAACTAACTGTTTATTTGTATTTCCTACATTTCCCCAAAATATAGCATTGTAAAGTCTAACCGAGTTTTTTGTTCGTAATATATAGGCTTTGTTTGAAGAATAATTAGTGGTAGATGCCCTATTGTTTGCGAATGTACAGTTCTGAATTGTGGAATTTGTCGAACCATTGTGATAAATAATATTTGCATTATGATAATTATCAACTCTATATTTATTTTGAACTGTATTATTAGCTACTACACAATTTCTCATCATAATTGTACTATTGTTTCTAATATTGAACAAACTCAATGTTGAATCTAAATAAGTTGAATCTGCACAATAATTGTTTTTTATGATACAATCTCCAAAATTAACCAAACCACCTGAAGTCCAAGTGAACAAACCACCATTCCGTGATTTCAACAATCTGTTATTTGAAAAACTGCAATTTATGAATGATGCAGATCCCGTACCACATTCAATAAGAGTAGACACATTCGACGCGTTATTAGCAATATGGCAATTACGAAAATATGCATACGAGTTATTATTAGTACCTGTTATTGAAGCCACATTCATTCCATTTTCAAAAATACAATTATCTACATAAACAGAGGTGAAGTTTTGCAAAAAAAGAGCACAACCACCATAACCATCAATTTTTACATTTTGTATTTTAGAATTACCAGAATAAGAACAAATCACATAGTAGGCATTTGGCGTTCTCTCAGAAATAGAACAATTGCTTAAAACATATTGTCCCCTCAATAATATTGTGTAATAAGGAATATTTGATGTGCTTTGCGGTATAACAAACCCATCAATCATGGTTTTTGAAGTAGCCTCTTCATTAGAGGAGCAATAAATACGATAATAACGGTAATTCATACTTTCATATATTTGAAAGTTAGTATTAACTACCGAAGCCAATCCGTTTTGCAAATAACCATAAGTAAGTTGTTGACGCTGAAACAGGTAAGACTCCGTCCCTTCAAAACCTCCATAAATATGCACTTGGTTTTTCAAAGTAAAACCGCTATATATTCCAATTGCTACAAATACGGAATCCCCTCTTTGAGCAGAATCAATTGCCGATTGTATAGTTCTTCTTGCTGTTGCCCAACTCAAACCGTCATTATTGTTGTTGCCAAAATTAGAAACATAATAAGTTGTAGCATTAATATTATTAAATACAATAATTAACGCAAAGGTCAAAAATCCCAATAACTTTTTCATTACACATAGCGTATTAAAAAAGATAGATGAATTTTACAAAATTGGATAGGTAACTTCAGCTAGCAATCTTAAAACATCTACTTGTCCAATATTTGACACGGCATTGTTTATACTACCCGATAACTGCTCATTTTTTTTTAAGCGAATATACAAAGTGTTGATAAATTCCGAAAAATCAGTAGAACTATCATAATGTAAAATTCCTGCTTCATTTATTTGATTAATTACTTGAGTCAAAAATGTATGCACATTTTCAACTTTTTCATTTAGAGGGGTGTATAATGCAAGAACTATAGTTTGGGCGGGATTGATAGTTGCAAGCATAGCCGCAATTTTCTCTTTGCGGTTTTGTTTTTCCGCTATTTTTGCAAGCATGTCGGCCTTAATTCCAGCAACGGCTGAAGATTCGGCAAAACCGAACTGCTTAAGTTGCGCTGATGTTTGCGTAAGCCAGTCCAACCATACGGCAGAAGCCGTGCCGTCGCAGCGCTCGAAAGCGTTGACAATATCCGGCACCTGCTGCAGTTTGTCGTACAAAGCCTGCACAATATCCAAAGTGGAACCCTGTCGCCTCATAGCATTATTCGGGAGTTAGTGTGGAATCCACCCCACCTTGTTCGTTGCGCGAGAAAGCCCACTGCACACCGTCTTCCTTTATATTGAGTTTAACTCGGAAAATGGCATTGCTGTCAACCCCGCTGAGCTCCTGTGCGGTGGCGAGCACCGAAAGCCCTGACGAGGCGTTGGAAGTGGTCATTGTTTTCTTCAGCTTTTGCTTTACAGAATTGGAGGCAGCAGTTTCGCTTGCGGAAATTTGGACACCATGTTGGTTGAGTACATTGTATGCCTCTAAGGATATTGTTTCGGCACTCTCGGCAAGAGTTGAATCAATGTCCGTAGTATTCAGCAAAGCATTGTGAGCATCAACAACTTTGGTAGAGATATTGGTGTTGAGGGCATCTCGCAATGTTGTTGCCCCCATATCCGGATTGTCGGGATTATCGTATGTATAATCCAGCATTTCGCTGCTTACATTAAACGAAGTGCAGACAGAATCTATGACTTGCGTTGTTACATCTGCATAATCCACTGTATCATTTACAGTAATTGTGGAACCACCTTGTTCTGCAAGAGCCACAGGGATTTCCATTTCCACATTGCCGATACGCATACGCGGAATGGCAAAATGTTTCAAAACATCGTGGTCGTGGTATTGGATAGCCAACTCGGCGGAGTAGGCATCGGCGGAGGCGCGAGCCTCCGCCATGCTACGTACTAAGCCGCCTATATATTCCTCTAATAAAATCATTTAATTATAAATGAGTTATCTATCAATATTTTTTATGATATTGTTTTTATTTTCAATTTCCTAAATTATTTGTTTCATCTCCTTCTTCATCTATATCAGTCCCCGAACTTTGAGGCGGATTTAATTGTGCCTCAATCATGCTTTCGAGTATGTCGAGAAGTCTTTCCAATCCTGTTGGCATTTCATCATTCTCAATTTTTACGTGGATTTTCATTGAGTACGTGCGTTGAACTTTTTCCGTATCACTGGATTGTTGTTGGTAAGCTGCGGAAACATTAAACTTGATTTTCCATGCATTTGCGCCTACACTGGCGGCAATGCCAAGTGACTTTGATTCGTCATGGGTTTCAACTGAATTTAACTTGCAGTTAAAATCAATTGTCATTTCCGATATGCGTAACGCAGGAATTGATAGCATAGTCAAAAAAGGAACTTTAAGCGATACTTCATCCGTTGTTCCGTCGCTATTGGTTTTAGTATAACTAAAATCAATCATTCGCAATGATTGTGAAGTAATTTCACCATTGTTGTTCCTGTCAATATTCAATCCAACTTCTTGAATAAAATTGACTTGTGATAATGCAGCTGAATTCTGAGCATCAACTGCTGCTTGCATAGGTCCTCCAATATATTTGGAGAAATCCAAGCTGTTCAATTCGTTTACAAAGTTTGTTGCCATAATTCTTTAAAATTTAATGATTTATACTATTTTTGTTTATTTTTTTCTACATAATAGACACTGCAAAGGTACTATTTATTTTTGAAAAAACAAAAAAAAGGAGAAAAAAAATCAAGATTTTTTGCGGTTTGTCCGCTGTATGGTTTGGGTAAATAAAAATTCGTGCGAGGTGGGAATTACACCATACCCCCCCCTAAATAACTGTGTGTCAATGTATTAAAAATGGCATTCATCGCAATGTCCGAGTTTACAGGTTTTTAATTTCTTTGGCGGTGAGGCCGGTAATATCGGCAATGGTTTTGGTGTCCATCCCCTTCTGTTTCATATTTCGGGCAATGTCGAGCTTTTCCTCTTTGTGGCCTTCGGCCTTGCCTTTTTCCATGCCTTCGCGGTATTTCTTTTTGTTGCTGTTGTTTATGTCGTTGTAGGCAGTCATGGCCTTGTCGTACTCCATGCGTTTCTCGGGTTTCATCCTGTCTATCTCTGCATGGCGGAACAGCGAGGAGAACACTTTCTCCTGCAATTCGGGAGGTTTTTTCATCAGCTTGGAGAGATTGCGGAGCACAAACAGCCATTTGTCGTACAAGGTAACCAGCTGGGTATGGTCTTTGTTGAACTTGGGCAACTCTATGGTTATGTATGTGAGCTTGTCGAAAAACACCTCGTGGGTGGCCACATCTATCAGCTTGGCCTCGTGGTGCGGCTCGTCGTTGTCGTTGTTGAAAACAAAATTCAATATGCCTATGGTATAAACGTGGCTTAGGTTGAAATCCCAATCACCGCGCTTGGCCTGTTCGCGTATGGGGAAAGTGGAGTAATACACCATGCGATCCAAGAAATAGTCCTGGTCCACGTTCTGCATCTCAACAATGATATAATCGCCCTTGTCGGTGGTGCAGTACACGTCGAAAATGGCACGGCGAGAATACAGACCCCCATCGAGATGCTCCGTATTGCGGTAGGTAACATCCTTAATAACGTGCCTGCCGTTGAAAAGAGCGTTGAGGAACGAGATAAGATACTCCTTGTTCAGCTCGCTGCCAAAGATGTACTTAAAACCGAAATCCGTGTAAGGACTTATATAACGTTGTTTTTCCATTGTTCCGAAAATTTTTGCAAAGATACGACTTTTTTCCGGTTTGGCAAAATGTTTCTGGAAAAAGCAAGAAAAAGGAGAAAATTTTTGCTCATTGCCCAAGGCCAAAAACCTGTAACAACATTGTGTCCTTTTTAAGTGTGCAATATTTCAAAACATATCAAGCTAAAAAACACCTTGTTACTAAGTTTTCAACTGAATGTTTTTGTAAAAAATCCGTCCAAAAGTTTGAATAAAAGTAAAAAATCCGTATCTTTGCTAATACGTTACAAAAAGTGTCTGATATGGAAACTATTAAAATTCAATCGGTTGAGGCCAATATACCGCAAGTTGAGGCTTATCTGGAATCGGTATGCTCCGATTTCAACTGCTATAATTATTTCGGCACCATCTCCGTTGCAGTGCTGCAAGCTGTTGAAAATGCGATAGTTCACGGCAACAAGTGCAATCCCGACAAAACCGTTACCATCAAATACTCGCGTGCCAAGGGCGGTCTTGCCTTTGTGGTGGAGGACGAGGGCAACGGCTTCGACTACACCCAATACACCGACTTGCCCACCGACACTGAGCAAGGCACCGGCCTCTTCCTGATGAACGTCCTCTCCGACCAGTGCCAGTTCTCCAACCATGGCCGAAAAGTGAAAATGCTGTTTAAAATACAAGGTATCGATGCCGGCTATTCCATGGAACGCGCCAACACCCTTACCTCCTTTTTCCAAAAAGCAACAGTCAAAATTTAATTGTTTCCCATTATCTTCTGCCGCAGGCAGATGTCATTCACAAGATTTAATAGATTTCGCGAGCTTCAGCGAGCAGGAAAAACACACTACAAAATGCTAATTATAAAAATCTAATATCAAGCGAACAACTTTTCCGTTGGTCGCTTTTTTTTAAAACGAAAAACCATGAAACCAATATTAAGCACCCTGTTAAAAATTTTAGGAATAACCCTCGGCCTTACCGTTTGCGTACTTGTTACCCTCGGTCTGAAAATTGACCCTAAAATTATTTTTCTTCTCCTCGGCTCCGGAATCGTTTGTCTCGGCATCTCACTTTTCGACGAAAAATCCGACAACGATAACTCCTCCGACAGCGATTTAATCCCCTACCATAACTCAAAAAACAGATTTTATCGCAACCAAAACGAGGAATAATGCCCGAAATCACGGTTTAAACAATTGACTATCAATAAAATACTCAGTATTTCACATCAATCGCAAAATCTTTGTAAAAACTAATTTGAGCTAAAAAACGCCATGGCAATCACATTTTCGAACAACGACATCAAATTTTCTTTAAAAGAAAAAAACCGACTCAAAAAATGGATCACCCAAGTGGTGGAAAAACAAAAAAAGAGGGTAGGGGACATCGGTTACCTTTTTTGCGACGACGAATATATTTTGCAAGTCAACCGCGAGTACCTCGACCACGACACCTACACCGACATCATCACTTTCGACTATGTGGAAGGCGACATCATTTCCGGCGACATCTTGATCAGCATCGACAGGGTAGGGGAGAACGCCAAGAATTTCGGCTGCACTTTCGAGCAGGAGCTGCACCGCGTCATCATCCACGGAGTGTTGCACCTTTTGGGCGGCAAGGACAAAACCCCCGCCGAAGCCGCCGCCATGCGAAAGAAAGAAAACACCGCGCTCGCTTTGCTGGAAGAAATCTTATAAACTTTTTGCCGCAAGCGGCAGTTATAATACTCCTTGCCCTTCGGGCAGAGATCTCGTAGATATTGTAGATTGTTTTTTTATAAATGCGAGTGAAACGAGCTAATCAACAAGATTTACAAGATCTCGTGAGCCGAAGGCGAACAGGAGAAAAAAAATAAAGATTTACCGACCAAAAAAAGAAAAACGTTTCACGTGAAACATTGTGGTTAAAATGCCGTAAATAAGTAAGATAAACAATCACGAATAATTATTGGAGATGATTTTTGGCAGTTACGATATAATAGTTGTCGGGGCGGGACACGCCGGCGCCGAGGCAGCGGCGGCAGCAGCCAACCTCGGCA
This sequence comes from Bacteroidales bacterium, assembly GCA_017443265.1. GTDB lineage: Bacteria > Bacteroidota > Bacteroidia > Bacteroidales > P3 > UBA1219. The sequence goes on from JAFSOU010000048.1 coordinate 43,319, forward strand.
TGAACACCCTCTTGATTACTCAAAACCTCGACACCATCTGTCAGATGTCGTGCAACCCCGCCATGGGAGGCGTGGCCAAAGGTCAGATAGTGCGCGAAATCGACGCCCTCGGCGGTTTCTCCGGAATCGTTACGGACAACACCATGATACAGTTCCGTATGCTCAACCTCTCCAAAGGTCCCGCCATGTGGAGCCCCCGCGCACAGTGCGACAAGATGCGTTTCTCCCATTTCTGGCGCAAGATTCTCGAAAACACCCACAACCTCTCGCTCTGGCAGGACGAAGTGGTGGCGGTAACTACCGAAAACTGCTGCGTTACAGGAGTTGAGACAAAACTCGGCCTTACCATGCTCGCCAAAGCCGTGATCCTCACCAACGGCACTTTCCTCAACGGAAGAGTGTACATAGGCGAGACTACCTTCTCGGCCGGACGCATAGGTGAACAGCCCGCCGTAGGACTCTCCGACCAGCTCAAAAACCTTGGTTTCGAAGTTGAGAAACTCAAAACCGGCACCCCCGTGCGTGTGGATGGCCGGACTATCGACTTTTCCGTCCTCACCGAGCAGAAAGGTGACGAAAAAGTGGGCAAATTCTCCTTTAACGACACACCGAGACTTACCGAACAGAAGTCCTGTTTTTTGGCCTACACCAGCGAGAAAACCCACGACATTCTGCGTACCGGTTTCGACAAATCACCTATGTTTACCGGACGTATTCAGGGGGTGGGACCCCGTTACTGCCCTTCCATCGAGGACAAAATAGAGCGTTTTTCCGGCAAAGACCGTCACCAGCTGTTTATCGAACCCGAAGGACTGGAAACCAACTCATATTACGTCAACGGTTTTTCCTCCTCGCTACCGTTGCAGGTGCAGCTCGACGCCCTGCACAGCATACGCGGTTTCGAAAACGCACGTATCTACAAGCCCGGCTACGCTATCGAGTACGACTATTTTCCTCCCACGCAGCTAAGCTATACCCTTGAAACCAAGCTTGTCGAAAATCTCTATTTCGCCGGACAGATAAACGGCACCACCGGTTACGAAGAGGCCGCCTCGCAGGGACTTGTGGCTGGCATCAACGCCGCATTGAAGCTGAAAGGCCGTCCTTCGTTTGTGATGAACCGCACACAGTCGTATATCGGCGTGCTTATCGATGACCTCGTTACCAAGGGTGTTGACGAGCCTTACCGTATGTTCACCTCGCGCGCCGAATACCGTATTTTGTTGCGGCAGGACAATGCTGATGTGCGTCTCACACCGCTATCGCACCAGTTCGGCTTGGCTTCCGACGAGCGTCTGCGTAGGGTAGAGGAGAAGCTGCATTTCTCCCAACAGCTTACCGCCTGCGTGGAGAATACCTCCGTGTTGCCCAGCGAGGCCAATGCGCTGCTGGAGAGTCTCGACACCCCCGCCATAGACCTGAAGGTGAAGCTGAAAAACCTGTTGCTCCGTCCGCAGGTGCATATCAACGATTTGCTTAAAATCTCCGCACCCTTGTCCGACACCCTTGCCGCCGTTCCTGAAAATCTTCGCGACGAATGTCTGGAATATTCCGAGGTGTTGGTAAAATATCAGAACTATATCTACAAAGAGCAGGAGGTGGCCAACAAGATTTTGAAATACGAGACAGTGCCTCTGAAAGAGGATTTTGACTACTTCGCTTTGCAGTCGCTAAGCTACGAAGCCCGCGAAAAACTATCCAAGATGCGGCCCAAAACCATAGGGCAGGCATCGAGGATTAGCGGTGTTTCCCCCGCCGATATTTCCGTGCTGATTATCTACCTCAGCAGGGGCGAAAAATAGCCGATGTTTCACGTGGAACATTGTGGTTAACTATCATAGACCAAGATATTTAGCTCTCTCCGAATGTTGAAAACCCGTCGCTTTTTGTTCATAACTTGTATTTTTTATCGTTTTTCGCCATAACTATCATAGACCATGACTTTTATAAGTTGAAAATTGAGAGTTGAGAGTTGAAAATTTGGCTTCGACAGGCTCAGCCAACATTTTTTTTGTCGAAAATCGCCTTTTTTTCCACATAACTGTCATAGACCATGATGTTTATAAGTTGAAAAATAAGAGTGAAAGTTGAAAGTTTGGCTTCGCCAGGCTCAGCTAACATTTTTTTTGTCGAAAAACGCCTCGGAGAGGCAAACTCTAAATAACCGCAGACAAACAAAGTGCAGTCTGAGGTAGTTTGCCTCGGGCAACCCCCTAAAGAGACGTAATTCCTCATCTATATTTCGCTTTATCCTCCGATACTTTACCAAATGTGCCAAAAAAAACGAGATTTGGTAGAAAATCGCAAGGTGGGGCTTGTAAAGGTGTCTTTGCTAAATTTTATGTTCACTGATTTCAATCAGTTAAACAAATAAACAACTAAACAGTTAAACAAAAAACCACACCTTCGCATCTTATCGCCTTAACGTCTTCACATATCACATTTCAGTTCGCTGATCACTGATCACAGTTCACGGATTTCAATCAGTTTGCAGTTAATCAAATAAAAAGTAAAATACAAAATCACAGTTCACTGATCACACATCACAGTTCACTGAAAAAAGCCACTTGCTTTTTTCCGAAAAAAGGCACTTGCAAAACTGGATTTTTTTTCTTATATCTGCAGGTTGAAAACACAATGATTGTTAATATAAATAATTGTAAATAAGGTATATAGAGAAAAGAATATAAATCATTGAACATCCTTGATGGGCTGCTGGATTAGAATTAGCTCCTCGTAAAAGCATCAGTCGGACAAGGCAACGGATGTTCGCGCTCAATAGGGCGTGGACAGGATGGTTGTTGTCTGATGCGGCTTGAGCTAAGCCCTAATCCGCACAATTTTCCACCGCGCCCTCTTTAAGACAAAAAGAGGGTTTTTATGCCAAGAAAGAAAAAATATACATTTATTGATTTATTCGCAGGACTAGGCGGCTTTCATTTAGCTCTTAAAAAATTGGGGTATAAATGTGTATTTGCTTCTGAATTGCGTGAAGATTTAAGAAATCTTTACAGGATTAATTTTCCCGGCACCAGAATAGAGGGAGATATAACCAAAATACCCCCCAAAGATATACCTGCACACGATATTCTTTGTGCCGGTTTTCCTTGCCAGCCATTTAGTCAAGCAGGAAAGCGGCAAGGGTTTAACGATGATAAAGACAGAGGAAATCTTTTTTACAATATATGCGACATCCTTGATGTACATCATCCACAATATGTTCTATTGGAGAACGTGGCAAACTTAGAAGGGCATGACAATGGAAATACATGGAATACCATCAAGAATATGCTTGAGGAGAGGGATTATGAAGTAAGAAAACAAATATTATCTCCTCATCAATTTGGTATTCCCCAGCATCGTAAGCGTATTTATATAGTAGGTATTCGCCATGACAGGGGTGGGCTAAATATCTTCCATTTTCCCGAACCAACAAATATTCCTTGTGACATACATGATATAATTGATGAGAATGACAACGAGTATATTCCATTGAAAGAAGATACACGGCATTACTTGGAAATATGGAGTGAATTTGTTCGGCTTGCTGCAGAGAATCTTTGCAAACCCCCTGGTTTTCCCATTTGGGCAATGGAATTTTGAGCAACGTATGATTATGTGGATGTACC